>JAMPGN010000267.1 GCA_023663915.1 Eubacterium sp.
CGTCGCACCGAAAAACCAGTAAAAATGATTGAGCAGCGTCACAAAAAACAGAAACCAGCCCCTGTCCACATCCTCCGGAATCTCCGCCGTATAATTGATAGAAAAGCTTTCGTCACACATTCCGAAGATCAGATAAAACTTCTTCCATCCCGTTCCCCGATAGCGGTCTAACATAGAAATACCGTAAAACAGATGCCTTGCATTGATCATCAATGTCATGGCAAACGCCTGTAGGGGGTTAAATGCACCCAGCAACAGATTGACCGCAACAAATTCCATGCTGCCGGCAAAGATCGTCAGGCTCATCAGCATCGGATACCAGAAACTGAACCCCGATACGTTCATATAAATGCCATAAGTCAGACCCAAAAACCAGAAACCGGCAAAAATGGGGATCGTATACGGAAAGGCGGCTTTGAAAGCCCGCAGATATTTGGTATTCACAGCCTTACATCGAAGGGAAGATACTTCTCCGGCAGCGGGACACCCGCAGCCTCTGCCAGCGCTTCCGCTTCTGCATTCGCCGCCACTTCTCCGCTAATCTCCTGCGCCGCACCGACAGACGTCTCCTCTGCCGGTTCCTGCACCGCTTCCTCGATCATTTCCTCACGCACCGCTTCTGTCAGCTCCTCGGCAATCTCCTTGACCTCATCAAGCATCTCTTCCAGCTCGCCGCCGTCCTCAATGCCCAGCGCTTCCTCAACCAGCTCTTCCAAACGCTCTTCCGGCGTCTTTGGCTCCATCTTCTCGACCGCCTCCGCAATCTGCTCGCCGCGCTCCGTGGACTCATCCAAGATATGGAACATCTGCTCCTGGTTATAAGCCGCCTTGACGGCTGCAATCTGATCCTCATAGGAATGAAACTGCTTTAATTTCTCCGCGATCTCCTCCACACTGCCGCACTTAATATTCTTCAGATTTTCCTTCTGTTTTTCAAAAAAATCTACCTGCTTCTGCGTCTCTTCCTGCCTCTCCAGCCTGTCCTGCGTGCTCTTTAACATACCCGCAGAACTCATCCGCCGCAGAATCCCGCTGGTCTGATTCCATGATATATTCATATGATACCGCCTCCGTTTTTGTCTGACTTTTGTTGTTTTCTGCGCTTTGTTACTTTGTTATTATTTATTTCGGATACACAGCGCCTTTTCTAAAGTTATTTGACGCCAATGACATTATTTTTGCTACGAGCGCAATATGCAAACATATGTTCTTTCTCCTGTTCACTTATCCTTTCCGAAAATCAGAAACACCCTGATCAAACAAAAAATTACATCATAATCAATTTGACAGACAGAAATTTTGATGCCAGAATAACTTCATCCTGACAGAGAGAAATGAAAAAATGAGGTAATAATCTACTTTTGATAGCAAGCGATCGCTTTTCTCTCCAGCTTTTATTTCATTACCTTTTCCAGCAAAGATTTGTAACTGTCAACCACATCATAAACCACATTGCCGCCGGAAATTGCCTTGAAGTGTTCTCTTGCGCAGTGAATCTTTGATTCTTCAATCAGGCGGAGCTGCATGGAGTTCATGGAGCCTTTTGTCTCTGCCACAAAATAAATATGCTTAACTTTTCCCTCATAAAAAGCGATTGCCCAATCCGGATTATAGTGCCCGACCGGCGTAGAGATATAAAAACCATCCGGCAGTTTCACATAGACTGCAACATCTGTATTTGTATCAAGGTCTGTGGCAAAATCACGCTCATTGGATGAATCATAAACGATATGGTCGTACAGATGCCGCTTTGCTTTCATCGCATTCACGCCCAGCCTGCCCTTGATGGTCGGATCCGTAAAAACATCCATGCCATAATGTTCGTCAAGGACATCATAAGTAATATGCTCGATAATAGCTGTCGCTTTTTCATTATTGATAAGCACAGCTGCCTTAACGATAAACTCCTCCGGATTGTCCTGAAACTGGTTAAACACCGTCGGCTTAATTCCCTGAAGAATCGCAATGACAGCCTTGCGGGTAAGCCCTGTTTCATCTACAAGTTTTCCGATCAGGTCATATTTCACATTGGAGTTTGCCGTAATAGTCGCACCATAACTTACGGATTTTTCTTTCACAAAGGAATTACCGGAAAGCAGCTCGTCTTTAGACTTGATAGCATCCATCGCGCCGGTCTCCACACGGAAGTAAACCTTTGAAACACACAGCTTCGCATCAAGAGAGGCAACCGCTTTCCTGACAAGTTCGTCCGTATCAAAATCAACAACATAGACAGACTTCGCATTAATCTTTGACCACAGCGCTTTGAACTCCGGCATTGCCAGCTTATCTTCATTAATCTGAAGCTCGACATTATTACTGCGGGCATTTTCGGGCTGCATATTGCGGGCATCGTAAATAGAATCGACAATCGCAATCACCGATGCCACAGAGTCCGCCACTTCTTCCGCCACCTTGATTTCTCCGTTAGCTTTATCTTCATAATACTTGTCAGTCAGGATACCTTTGCGGTCAATATAACCGTTCACAATCATATCGTAATGGATTGCAGAAGCCGTATCCTGGTCGATAACCTGCTCGTTGCCCTTATCATCCTTTATCACCCTGCCAACGAACAAATCGAGGGTAACGGCGCGCGGTCTGTCAGCCACAGCATCCGCAATTTCCGTTTGCAGTCCCTTGGCAAAAGATTCATAACTTTCACTCGCAATGACTGTAAGGATATTTACATTGTGGACGTCATTTCCAAGGGCATTGGTATCCATACGTTCGCCGTCCTGATTGACGCACAAGCGCAAGCCCCTGCCGACCTCCTGACGTTTACGGACATCGCTGCCCGACTGTTTTAAGATGCATATCTGGAATACGTTAGGATTATCCCACCCTTCACGCAGTGCAGAGTGTGAAAAGATAAAACGCACCGGAGAACGCTGTGGATTACGGTCGAGAAGCAGTTCCTTGTTTTTCATAATCAGTTCATAAGCACTGACATCATCAGAGGTAGTCTCTTTGCGGCCAACCTTACTGTTAATCATCTTGCCCCTGCCATCCACGGAGAAATATCCTGCATGTGTCTTAGATGCCTTGATACTCTGCAAATATTTAATATAGTCATCCTCACCGACAGAAAGCTGAAGATTTCCTATGATATCTTCGTACTCTTCCTCAAACATGTCCGCATATTTGCCATTGACAGGCTGTCCGGCGGCATCATACTCTCTGTAGTTTGCTACCTCGTCAATAAAAAACAGTGACAAAACCTTGATGCCCTTACAGAACAGCTGCCGCTCTCTCTGGATATGGGAAAGTATCGTCTCACGAATCTGGATACGGCGGAGCTGGTCTTCATCAACTGCACCGATGACATCCCCGGCGTAAATCTTAATGCCGTTCAAAAACTCCACGGAATCATCGCGGCCGTCAATCTGCTTAACGACAAAGCCATTTTTGTATTCTTCCAGTCCGCCGGAATAATCATAGAGATTATCTCCGATTTTCACGATACGGCTCTTTTTCTTCGGTGTCCCGTTAGCCATCTTCCTTTCAAACTGCAAGGTCGCAGTGGGATCACTTTTGGAAAGGTTGATCCCTTCCAGATAGAGATAACTGTCCGTCGCAGTGCAGCCGGTTTCCGTGATGCCTTTCACGGCAATCTTTTTCACCAGACGCTTGTTATAGGCTTCCACAGCGTCCAGACGATAAATCATGTTGTAAATGCTGTCCGATTTATGCGTAGCGGAATAGCGGAGCGTCAGCAATGGCTGGAACTCTTTCAACCGTTCCTTTGTCTGTTTCCCCTCAACAGACTGCGGCTCGTCAATAATCAGGATTGGATTCGTCCTCGCAATAATATCAATCGGTCTGCGGGAGCGAAACTCATCTAACTTCATGTAAATACGTCTTGCATCCTTACCCCTGGCATTGAACGCCTGCGAATTGATAATCATAACGTTAATGGAACTGTCGGAAGCAAAACGGTCAATCTCAGTCAATTGTACAGAATTGTAGATAAAAAAGCGAATCTTCTTTCCGTACTCCTCCGCAAAATGTTCCTGCGTCATTTGGAAAGATTTATAAACCCCTTCACGGATGGCAATACTCGGCACAACAATAATAAACTTGCTCCAGCCATAAGCGCGGTTCAGTTCATACATTGTCTTGATATAAGTATAGGTCTTACCGACGCCCGTTTCCATCTCAATCGTGAGGTTAAAACCATCGCTGCGACCCTCCAGTTTGGAAGAAAGCGCTATCTGGTTTGTCCTCTGGATTTTCTGTATATGCTCCAAAATGAGGCTGTCCGAAAGTTCCGGCACAATCTTCTGGTTGCTCCAGCCGGTAAAATCCTGCTCCTCATTCATTCCGATCTGATAGATACCGGTTCCCCTGTCCATCATATAAGAAGGCGTCAGATATGGCTGACCTGCAAATACGTCCACGACTGCCTTTGCCGCATCAGCTTGGAATTTTTGGTGTTTATATTGTATCTTCATTATCCTCGCCTCCCAATCATATAGACGGGTTCATAATATCAGCAGACTTACACAAGTTGTTTACCATACTGTTTCAGATATGCCTCTGCACGACTTAACGGTAGACCAATTATTTTTTCCTGAAGCCTTTTTAGAATAGCCTCATCATCAAGACCATCTTCCTGCCCCAATTCAACAATCAGCCTTATTTTAATCTTATCAGATTCTGTTTCAATAACATTTCCACCCATAATGTTTACCAGCCTTTCTTCATTTTTGTTTCCATTTGTGATATGTGTAATGATAGTGTTGACAAATCCTTTCAAATCTATCAGTTCATCATCAGTTAATTCGTCTGCCTGATACATACGTTCCATTTCATCCCTAAAATAAGTCAACGACTCTATTACCTTTTCAATATTGCCTTCCGATGCAATTTCCTTTTCGTATCGTGCAATATAAAACGGAATATATGGAAATAATTTTTTCTCGATAATCATTTCCTTTGTAAAATCTTCCA
>JAMPGN010000268.1 GCA_023663915.1 Eubacterium sp.
CGCACATTTGGTTGTAGCATATCCGTATTCGCGAAACCAGCGACGCCAAGATTCTTTCACTCTTGGCTCTATCGAAATATCTTGTAAAAATTCAGTATAAAAAGATGCGTCCCGAAACTTTCAAGGCAAATCGCACCATGCTATAAGTTCCGTATAAAGAGATGTGTCTTGAAACGGTCAAGGTAATTTTCACAACACGATATCATGTATTGGTATCCATATTTTCTACATCTTACTACTATATATTGACATAGTTATACAAATTTTCTCCGTTGTCCGCTGAATTTTTCTATATGCTATCCGCAAAAAACATTTGTAACCTTTCTAAATCCGTGATATATATGATTTATCTACATTTGTATTTCTATATAATTCCGATATCGGAACACTCTATATCATCTGACCAGCCGCAAGGCTTTTCTGTTACGAAAGGAATCTTTTACATGTCTGCCAAACACAACTCTTCCTCTGCTCCATCCTCATCTGTCAAACAAAAACTATCACAAAACATCCGTTCCGTAAATACCAGACGCAAAAAACACCGCGTAGACTGGCACGAAGCCGCATCTTGTGCCCTCCAGATCGAACTGCAGGAGTACTCCAGCTTCCTGGAATATCAGCAGGAATACATACTCGGCAGCAACAGTTACCGCATCGACCTGCTCGTTATCAAGAAACTGACCGAAAAAGTGATTCCCAAAAACATAGCGCTCATTTTCAAAACATTCAACCTATTTGAGATCAAAGGGATCGGTTCTTCCGCCAGTATTGACTCCTATTATAAAACGATCGGGTATGCCGGACTGCTTATTTCCCAGACCGGAAAACCAAACCAATATTCCCGTTACAACATCAGCCTGACTTTTCTCAGCTGCCACTATCCGCGTAATCTGATGCGGCATTTACTTCTTTTACAAAAAGAAAATAAAATAATGATTGAAAAACCGGCTCCGGGAGTATATCATATCAATAAAGAAACATTTACTACACAGATTATCGTCACCAAGGAGCTTTCCGCCGATGATAACCTGTATCTCCACTGTCTCACGGACAAACTGCAGGATATCGACCTGGCAAACCGCCTCGCCGATGATTATATGCTGCACCAGGAACAGGACATTTATGTCAGATATATGCACCAGCTCACCACAGCCAATAACAAAACGAAAGGAGAATCACCTATGGTTTGTGAAGGAATCTTAAATCTATGCGGTACCAGTTCTGAGGAGATCATTGAGCGCACCAAGAAGGAAGAGGCGGAGTATTATCTGCCGCAGATTGATCAGCTATCCTCTCGGAACAATCAGTTATCTTCTCAAGTAAGTGGTCTGTCCGCCCAGATTAATTACTTGAAATCTTTATTGGCGGAGAACAACATTCCGTTTGATCTTGGAAATGCCGCTGACACCAAATAACCTCGTTCCATATCCAAACGGAAAGGCGGCGGTTTCATCATGCTTAATGAAAGCATCCGAAATTTCTACAATTCACTAAAACCACCCGCCGTCTTCCAAATCCTGCATCATCTGCTCTAACATTTCCATCTCCATATCCTGTTCTTTGCCAGAGTACAGCTCTTTTGCCTTCTCATAGTACGCTGCCATCTGCTTATAGTCTCGCTCTTCATTGTCTTTCATCTGCTGTTTGTCAGCTTCCAGAATGGCAAATCTTTTATAAATCTCATACCGTTGCGGATAATTCTCTGACATCTGTGTCAGTATTTTCTCCGCCTCCTCGAACTCATCCATATTCTCATAGAGGATCGCCATATTCTCCTGTAACTGGTAGGTCACATACCCTTTCTCATAGATTTCCTGGAAAAGATGCAACGCTTTCTGGAAATATACATCCGCAGAGTCTTCGTCCCGGACTGCCTTTCTGGCATAGCTCTCCGCCAGATACTCCTTCATGGTAAGGCTGCCGTTTCCCTCAAACTGCCCTGCATACTGCTCTAACAATGCAATTTCCCTGTCTACGGCATCATCGCCCATCGTCTTATAGACATCTGCACAGAGCAGGAGCGCCCTCTTTTTCATCTGCATATCATCTGTGATCGATATGGTCTGCTCAAGGAATGCAACGGCTTCTTCATACTGCCCTTTCACATGCTCAACTTCTCCCTGCGCCATATAGATGGAATCCTGTGCCAGTCCGACTTCAATTCCGGTCTCAAGCTGTCTCTCCGCCTCTTCGATCTGTCCCATTTTCGCCAAAGCGACTGCATAGTCCCTGTAGTAAAGACCATTTTTGTCATTATGTTTCAACGCTTCTTGCAGCACAATGTGCGCATTCTCATAATCGTTCGTTTCTATGTATGCATTGCCGAGAATATAATAGATGTCTCCGAAGGCTTCTTCATCCTCCTGCGTTTCCATCAGAAATGGCGTCGTATTGATATAGTTTTCACACAGACTGATACACTCGTCATAACGTTCCGCCAGATACAGCAGATGTGCTTCCTGTGCGTATGCCTCTATCCGCGTTGCTGAGATTCCTTTTGCCTCCTCAAGCATTGCCTCAGCCTCTTCATAATCATACAGATTCACCGCCTCCTCGGCATGCTGCAAAAACCGATAGTATTCGGCATTTTCTTCCTTACGCATCAGATACATGCCACTGAAAACCAGCACAATGCCCACCGCCATGGATGCAAGCGCTGCCGTCTGCATTCCGCGTTGTTTCCGATGCATAAGGACATAGCGGTGATCCAGTTTATGGCAGTTTCTAATCGCATGCAAAAACTCTCCGCCGTTCCGGTAACGGTCATCCGGGGAGATTTCCATCATCTTATCCAGAATCAAGGCAAATCCTTCACTGATGTCGATATTTGTCTCTCCAATGGAAACCCGCTGGTCAAAATCCGCCGGCGGTTCCACACCCGTCAAAAGAAAATAGAAGGTAACGCCCAGACTGTATATATCTGACCTTGCGTCAATCCCCTTGCCAATGTACTGTGTATATCGCGGCAAGGCTTTATTCTCGGTTTCATGCCCTGTATTTCCCGATGCGCGTAATACTTCTGCCCTATCTTCTTCGCGCACTTCACCCGTCATGAGTTCTGATGCACTCAAAACTTCTGTCTGCTCTTCCGCTCCGCAGCCTCCACGCTCTGCACTCCTCGATACACCCAGAACCTCCGTCTGCTCCTCTACTCTTCCACCATCATGCACCGATACATCCAGCACATCTGTCACTTTGTCCGCCCTGCCGCCTACGTCTTGCACGCTCCCGCCCGGCTTCGCAGAATTGCGAAGGGACTTCTGCAGCGTATAGTTATGGGTAATTCTGGCATACAACGCCGGATCGCGGTACTGTTCCGGCGGCGAATAGCCCGCACTGATGCCGACCGCCGATTCCATGGAACCGCCCATCGCCAGTGAAATGTTGAAATCGATCAGACAGACATCCCCCTCTTCCGTCAACATGATATTCGCTGGTTTAATGTCACTATGTATGATAGGCGGATTCTGCCCGTGCAGGTAACTCAATGCCTCACCAAGCTGCTCCGCCCACTTTCTGACCTGCTTCTGGGAATATTTTCCATGACGTTTCACCGCCGTATCAAGGTCTTCACCCTGTATAAAATCCATCACCGTATAGATGCCGTTCTCTGTCTCAATAAAATCATAGACACGGGGCAGATACGGATGTTTGAGCCGTTTTAAGATATCCGCCTCCTGCCGGGATTCAATCCTGCCGACGACCTCATCTTTTATTTTTTTGACAACAACATCTGTCTCAAGCCGAAGATGTCTCGCCCTGTATACGATACCACCGCCGCCGGAGCCGATCTGCCCTACGATCTGATAAGTATCATTCAAAATATCTCCTGCATTCATTTTATTTTATTGTCCCCCGCTCTTCAATCTGCCTCTGTCCATTCCGGCTAATCGATACATCGCACCAGAATCGCAGAAGCATTGTCCCTCGCACCGTTCTCGTATACTTTGTGTATCATTCGGTTCAGCAGCTTCTCCTCATTCCGTTTTCCCCGATAGCGTCTTAAGATATTCTTTAATTCTTTTTCCGTGCATGTCTTATAGAGTCCGTCACTGCACAGAAGGAAGCGGACACCGCTTTCCAGCGTTCCTGTCCGCTCATAAAACCCTGCCTTTTCCGAAACGCCTACCGCGCGAACCAGCTTGCCATAATAAGCATGTTCTTTTCGCTGCCAGGGCAGATAAGATGCTATGATATCCGGCTGGTTTTCCCACACATCATCCACCGTCATCTGCTCCCAGCACATGCCCTTCAATGAATAAAGGCGGCTGTCACCGGACGAAAGGACATAGTAACAATTCCCCTGTATCAACAGTATCACGATTGTAGAACCGCAAATATCTGTTCCCCTGTTGTACTGTTCATGGATTACTTTGTTCGCATATGTTACCTGTTCCCGCAATGAGGTCATCCTTTCATCGAAGCTCTCCGCCTTCCCGTTTCGCAACAGATTTCTCCAGCAAAACTCCCACCACCGCTGCAGCTGTGTCACGAGAATGCCGCTTGCCGCCTCACCGCACTTATGACCGCCCATTCCGTCCGCTACCGCAAAAAGCGCCATGTCCTCTTCTGCCTCCATCAGCACTGCATCCTGATTCACTTCGCGCAGTGCGCCCTTATCGCATATTCCGCAATATTCTATTCTCATTTTCCACCACATCCGTATTTGCGCGGATACTCTTCTCTACCAAGACGACATTCCCTAGAAGCGCTACTGCCATTATAGCATACCAGACGCCATACAGACACCAAAACCGTCTGTCTCATAAGATTTTCCTGCCTTCTACTCCTTATTCTGTGAATCCTATGATACCTAAAGGCTTCCCTTTAACTCCCGTGTTCCACCAAGCATACTCTACACTTGGATGATAATCAAAAGCATAAATATACCTCCCTTCTTCCGGCCTTTCCTCCCAGCTTACTTCAGCCAAAAACTCTTCTGTCCGGTCTT
>JAMPGN010000269.1 GCA_023663915.1 Eubacterium sp.
GCCAACCTGAGCGAAAATACTGTCATATGGCAGCTCGAACAATAAGAGGATTTGATTATCGAGCTATCAGGTCCGCTTATTTCGATAAGCGGATTTTTGCATGAACGGGGAACGTTTACTTTCCGAGTCCGCTCGTTCGTGCAGATCAAAGAATTTAACAAAATATACAAAAAGGAGAACAGAGATGGAAAAAAGATTATTTACCTCAGAATCAGTAACAGAAGGACATCCCGACAAAGTCTGCGACGCGATTTCCGATGCCATTTTGGACGCATGTATGGCGAAAGACCCGATGAGCCGCGTTGCCTGTGAGACGGCAGTCTGTACGGGATTTGTTCTAGTGACAGGAGAGATCACTACCAATGCATATGTGGACATGCAGAAAATTGTACGTGAGACCGTTAAGGAGATCGGTTATACCAAGTCTGAGTACGGATTTGACGGCAACACATGCGCCGTGCTGGTAGCGATCGATGAGCAGTCTTCCGATATCGCCATGGGCGTTGACAAGGCATTGGAGGCAAAAGAGAACAAGATGTCCGATGCAGAGATCGAGGCGATCGGCGCGGGCGATCAGGGTATGATGTTCGGATATGCGACCAATGAGACAGAAGAATACATGCCTTATCCGATTTCTCTGGCGCACAAACTTGCCTTACAGCTTACGAAAGTCCGTAAAGACGGCACGCTCACCTATTTGAGACCGGACGGTAAGAGCCAGGTATCCGTAGAGTATGATGAGGCTGGCAAGCCGGTGAGACTGGAAGCGGTCGTATTATCCACTCAGCATGACGCCGAGGTGACGCAGGAGCAGATTCACGCAGACATTAAGAAATATGTATTCGATCCCATTCTTCCGAAGGAGCTAATTGATGACAATACCAAGTTCTTTATCAATCCGACTGGCCGTTTCGTGATTGGCGGACCGCACGGCGATGCAGGTTTGACAGGACGTAAGATCATCGTGGATACATACGGCGGATATGCCCGTCACGGCGGCGGCGCTTTCTCTGGCAAAGATTGCACGAAGGTAGACCGTTCGGCGGCTTATGCGGCTCGTTATGTGGCGAAGAACATCGTTGCCGCAGGACTCGCAGACAAGTGCGAGATTCAGTTGTCCTACGCGATCGGCGTGGCACAGCCAACCTCTATTATGGTAGATACATTTGGCACGGGTAAGGTGTCCGATGAGAAGCTGGTAGATATTGTTCGTGATAATTTCGATCTTCGCCCGGCAGGAATCATCAAGATGCTCGACCTTCGCCGCCCGATCTACAAACAAACGGCGGCTTACGGGCACTTTGGACGTAATGACCTGGATCTCCCGTGGGAGAAATTGGACAAGGTAGATGATCTTAAGAAGTGCGTATAGTCAGGAAACGCATGGTTAAGTAGTGTATAGATATATGTAACATGGGAAATAAGAAAGAATCGGCTGCCTTGGAATTTTGGGCAGCCGATTTTGATACAGAAGAGACTACTCTCCGACGCGGATATTTTTAACGGTTTTGCTTTCGAACGTTACATTTCTTCCGCACGCCAGTCCGCATCCGATTTCCACTGGCATTCCGTAATCTTTAATTCGGAAAAGACCGCTTTGTACGAGCCGTCAGTCGGGCTTGCGGCATAGATGCCGAAGACAATTTTACCGGCGCCCTCCCACATATGGAAAATTCGCATCTGCTTATAATTCACACCATCTTGACTGCACTCGATGCAGTAGTCGCTTCCACGGCGCGAAAACCGGTACCACATGCATTTGATATCGGAAGATATGTCCGTGGTCGCCCAGTCGGAATACCCGTGGTTGGTAACGACGCTTCCCAATCTCTGGAACGTTTCGTTCTCATATTCGATGGATGCCTTAAACCAGTTATCGCTGTCCAGATACATGGCTACACCGCACTGATCGAAGCGGCGGGAGCTTTCAAACTCTGTTTTGACCAGAAAAGAAAAATATTCCTCTTCCGTCTCCACCTGCAATACAGGGGCGTTATCATTTTGAAAGCCATAGTAGGTACGCGCCCACAGGTCAGTCCCCGGCTCTGTGGTGATAATGACCTTGTCTTCGTCAATTACTGTCTGCGCGGGTTTGCGCGTCCATTGTGGATTACATTTTAGAAAATCAGTCATAGTTACGGTCTCCTTTCGTGTGTAACAAATTTGTTATTCATCATATTTTTTCGGCCAGTGTCGTCGATGCCGTATTTTGTTTTCCACACAATAAAATTCCAATCAATAACAAAATCGGGAAAACGATTCCGACGAGGATTCCGGCTTTCAAATTTCCATTCAGCCTGCTTGAGATAAAGCCGACCAGCGTCGGACCGCCTGAACATCCCACGTCGCCGCCAAGTGCAAGCAAGGCAAACATGACCGTTCCGCCTTTGGGAAGCGCCTGCGCTGCCTTGCTGAAAGAACCCGGCCACATGATACCGACGGACAGACCACAGATCGCACAGCATATGAGGCTTAACTGCGGAATCTGCAGCAGGGATATCCCAAGGTATGCGAAGATACAGAGAATACTGCTGTAGATCATAAAACGATCCAGATTGATCCGATCACCGTATTTGCCATAAAAAGCTCTGGCGGTTCCCATCAGGATAGCGAAAGCCATCGGACCCGCAAGATCGCCGGCGGTCTTGGAGATGCCAAGTCCTTGCTCCGCAAAAGTGGAAGCCCACTGGCTCACCGCCTGTTCACTCGCTCCCGCACAGATCATCATGACCATCAGAATCCAGAAGAGCTTCATGCCAAACAAATCTTTCATACTATATCCGGTCTCCCCCTCTTCAAGAAGTGATGCAATGGGAACTTTTGTAAACGCAAATGCATTGCCAAGCGGAACAAGCGCCCATAGGATTGCCATGACTTTCCAGTTGCCTATGCCAAAAACAGAGAAGAATGCGGTGGAGATCAATACGACCCCGACATGTCCCCAGCAATAGAAAGAATGGAGCATGCTCATCGCTTTTTCCTTATTATCGGATGGACACGCCTCGACCACAGGGCTGACGAGCACTTCTAAAAGCCCGCCGCCGATGGCATAGATCATGACCGATATCAGGATTCCGAGGAACGGTGAAGGTAACAGTTCCGGCAGAACCGTTAAAAGCACGATGCCCGCCGCAGATAATACATGCGCGGCAACCATCGATACACGGTAGCCGATCTTATCCACAAATCCTGCCGACAGCAGATCAACGAGAAGCTGTATTCCGAAATTGAACGTGACAAGCAGTGTGATCTGAGAGAGCGGAATCTCATAAGTCCGCTGGAAAAATAAAAACAGAAGCGGCACAAAGTTGTTGACGATCGCCTGGACGATGTAACCGATAAAGCAGGCGACAATGGTTTTGCCATATTTGTTGTTCATGACTGTATCCTCCGTATTCGATGCTTTGTGAAAGGTACCGCCTGCCTGCAGGCAGCATGTGGTACAGGTGGTTTGGTAAATTGTGATAGATAAAATTTATAAATTGGATTATATCGCATTATATTTTTGCAGTCATTGTATTTTATCGGATTTTTATGGTACAATATCCCAAAATGATTTTTCAAAGCAAAAAGGAGGGAATACCATGGAAGTGCCGTTATTGAAATATAATCATATTGCGACAGACGATACACTTCGGGAGACGATACCTCATGGCAGCGGGAAATATCCTTTTTCTTATTATCCGGAAGATATCTGGGAGTTTGATTTTCACCTCGTTGACTGGCATTGGCATCACGAAGTGGAATTTGTGACGGTCAAAGAAGGGGAAATCCTCTGCCTAATTGGGGAACAAAGGATAGAACTGCCAAGCGGGTGCGGCTTGTTTGTCAACAGCGGCGTTCTCCACCGCTATGAAGCTGTCAAAGGAAACGTCTTTACGCCGAACATTGTTTTCTCGCCGGTGCTGCTTGCTGCCGAGGAAAGTCTGATTTATGAAAAATATGTGCTTCCGGTCATCACGTCCGCGATTTCATATCAGGTTTTCAACCCGAAGATAGAATGGCAGAATCACATTTTGGAAATTCTGTCGGAGGTCTATGGTTTGCAGGAGAGCGGTAAGTGTGACAGGATGTGGGAAGAAAGGAAAAGCGACGATCTGCGGAAAGGCAGTCAGGGCGATTATTTATGGGGAAACAGTGAGGAAAGCGGACTGCGAGAAAATAATACAGGAAATGTCAGAGAAAAGGAATTGCGGACAGTGCGGATGCTTATGCAGGCGTGGGAAATTCTGTATGAACATTGGGATATGTCTCCTGCGGATTCCGGCATACGCCATGCAGATCACAGGATGGCGAAACTCCAGATTATGATGCAGTATGTTCATGACCATTATGCAGAACAGATTACTTTGGAAGAAATTGCGTCGGCGGCTTCTGTGAGCAAAAGCAGTGCGCTCAATATTTTTCAATCCGGCATTCATATTTCGCCTGTTTCCTATCTGATACAATACCGTTTGAAATGTGCAAGCGGACTGCTCCATACCACGGAGAAATCGATTTCCGCCATCGCGGAGGAGACCGGCTTTTCCAATGCAGGGTATTTCTGCCGTAAATTCAAGGAACATTATCATATGACGCCCGATACATATAGGAAGAAAAGACGAGGAAATTTATGAAAAAGAAATTATACAGCAGTATTTGTTTGTGGTCTTTCGCTGCCATTACACTATGCGCTTGCGGAAAACAGGGCAAACCCATTGTACTTCCGGATAGGGAGGAAATCATATCTATTGGTGTGTTTGATGGAGAAAATGTTGGATATTCACCAAACGTCGAAGGGGAAGCAGATGAATTTATTGATGAATTCCTTGGCATTTTAATGGATATGGAAGTAACTGACAAAGAGCCGGTAAATGAGACTACAGTTAATGCTGATTATATTGAAATAAGCTTAAATTGCGATGATAAAAATATAATCCTTTTTTATTACAAAGATAAAGGTACAGAATA
>JAMPGN010000026.1 GCA_023663915.1 Eubacterium sp.
TGAAAGAAAGTGAAAAATACCGAAAAAAGGTGAGAAAAACCGAAAAATAGCCATGTTTAGAATGATAGTGGATATAGAAATGTCATTTTAAATGTACAGAAAAAAATATAGATTAAAGCTGGGTTAAAATGCTCAGCTTTTTTATTTTAACTAAATCTTTACAAATTATAAAGCTAAAAGTCTGTTATTTATCGGTTTTTAAAAGCCAGTTTAAAATGGGGTAAAAAGTGTTGTAAAAAATAGTGATTTTAGGTGCGGAAGTGAATCAGATAATTAGAAAAAGAGTTCCGCACTTATTGAGAGTGCATAAATACTAAGATAATTAGGAAGTCTGTCAAGAAGTGCGGAACAAAAATACAGTTTATAAAAAATGAGAAATAACCTTATTAAATGTAATACTATTTAGTTCCGCACTTTCTAGAGTCTTCCATGATTAATTATCAAAATGAACAAATTTGATGTAAAAACGAATGAATTTTACAAACATTTAAAAATAGTTTAAAGAGTTGTAAAGTTTCTATTTATTCATTTTTTTATGAACTGTTTCGAGTCGTTTCTGATAGCGCAGCAACTTTTTAGGACCATCGCAACGACCACTTTTTGCAACCATCGTAAAAACTGCAATGGCTTTATTTAAGACGGCTTCTTCAGATGCAAAATCACCTCTTTTTCTATATAGGATGCTTAGACGATCATAAGGATGAGAACCGTCAAATTTCCGAGAGACTACCTTTTCATATATTTCGATAGCCTTATCAATATCACCAGCTTTTTCATACTCAATGCCTTTTAGATTATCTGTTACATTACGTTCTTCTTTATTCATATGCAATTTTCCTCCTATGCAAGCATGTTGTGAAAATCATCCGTTGTTATGGATTCGGAATTGGATAACAGTTTGTTTCTTTTCTTTTGGTACTGTTCATATTTGTAATTGATCATGTGCACAATCTCTTCTTGACTGTCTTCTGGCAAAGTGCGAAGTTTCTTCATAAAAAGTAGCTCCTCAGAGGATAGTTCAGATTTTTGAATACTAATACAATCTGATCGTCCTACAAGATAGTCAATAGAACAATTAAAATAATTTGCAATTTTAATTAGCATTTCACCAGAGGGACAATAGCCTTCTTTTTTCCAAGTAGAGATAATACCCGAAGATACGCCAATTTCTTTTCCGACAGGAGTTGGTTTTTTATTATTTGCTTCGCATAAATGATAAAAACGATCCCAAAACATATTAACCTCCAAAAAAAGTTCAAATATTTGAATCTTAATATTGAAAACTTCAAATATTTGAGTTATACTTATTACTGTAGTGATGGTTCAACTATATATTACCATAGTGATAATAAAGAAAGGAAGTGAAAGTATGAGTATTGGAGAATGCATTAAAACGAAACGTATAGCATTTGGATATTCACAAGATCGATTAGCTAAAATCGTAGGAATTGGGCAGCCCATGATGGCACAGATTGAACGTGGAACTAAAGTGCCAAATATGCTATTAGGAAAGTCTATTGCAGAGGCACTTGGATGTAAGATAGAGGAGCTTTATGGGGAGGACTAAGATGTATAAAAGTAGAATAAGGAGACTTGAAGAACGAGTGGAAAATTTAGAAAAGGCTTCTTCGTTAAAACCAATAAGAGTTGAAGTTTCAAGTATGAGTGTTGGTGAAAATATTAAAGCCAGAAGGCTGGCCCTTGGAATGACCCAGGAGAATCTTGCGCAGGCGGTCGGCTTGGGAAGATCCATGGTCGCACAGATCGAACGCGGAAGCAAGTCAGCAAGCATACAATTAGGGGTGGAGATTGCAAAGGTTTTGCAGTGCAATCTGAATGATTTGGTAAGTGAGGTGGATGGAAATGTATAAAAGAAGGAAAAAAAGGCTTGATGCGAACCGGGAAGTAAATGAAGCAGAACTGTACAGAAAGGCAGCAGACGAATTAAAGAATGGTGTGGATAATTCCGAGTCTGTCTGGAAGGTTTACGAATACGAAGAAAACCGCCTGTCTCATGCAATAGTCCATACTGCAAAAGTAAAGATACGGGCAAGGTTAAGAGCTAGTCTGATATTGTCACTGCTGCTTCTGGAAGACGGATATGAGAATGCAGCAGTTGACAATATCTGGAAGACTATTCGAGGGACACGCCGTGGACTTCAGCTAATGGCAAATGAACGTTTGAGATATAAAATCTGGTAAAAAGAAATTTAAACTGTCCAATAAGCGTGTTATCTGGGATCTCGATAGTATCTTTCATGGTATGTGCATAGACTGTTAGGATTTTGCACCTTACGTAAAGGGTGTAAAGCTGATCACAGGAAGTGACTTCATAAAGCTGGTACAGTTTTTCGGGGGTGTTCCATAATGAGGCAATCCCGTTGATCGTGCGGATAAATTCATCGGGATATTTCATTTCCGGAGTGACATGCCTGCTGATTAGGGAATCAAAAAAGTAGCCGTATTTTGCATAGAAGTCTATGTCAAAGATCTGATGTTCTATAAGGCTGATAATTTCAATCAGCTGGCAGGATGTTAATGAAGTTTTCTTTTCCATAGGTTATAGATCCTCCTTTGTGATGGTTTATGTTATCTGGACAATAACAGTAGTTACAAGAGGATTATAACATATATTCTACTAAAAGGATAGGCAGACAGCCGAAACGGGGCACAGCCCCGTCTGCCGGGGACGGTCTCCCGGCACTGAAGAGGCAGACCGGAAAGGACAGGGGATGAAGAAAACAGTCATTAGTTTTTTTAAGGATCTGGCAGCAGGGGTGTCCATATTTCTGTTTCTGTTCTTTCTATATATATTAATGTCCGCGCTGGGATAGGAAAGGAGGCTGCAGGATTATGGCGAAGACGAACAGATATCCGCCGGAAGGGTTTACAGAAAGGCTGTACCATGCATGGCTTGCCTCTGGGATGACACAGAAGGAGGTTGCGCTGCAGATCGGGTATGAACGGAAGGCGGTCCGATTATGGCTGTATGGAGACAATATTCCAAGCGTACTGGCGCTTGCCCGCCTGTGCAGACTGTTCGGGGTATCGGCGGATTATCTATTGTTTGGAAAGGAGGAGCCGGCAGGTGGAAAATAAAAAAGAAATAGTGGCCCGGTTAAAACTGCTTCTTATTGTGACCAGGGCGGGAGCGCACATTGAAAAGATGGCATTGAGTGATGACGAAAACAAAATCCACATCACGTTCGACAGTGGAAGCAGCAGGGAGGTCAACATAGCCTGTGATTCGGGCATTGCGATCATTAAGGATGTTATAGCGGTACTGTAAAGACCGAAAGTAAAGAGGACAGACAAAAATGGCACAGAAAAGACGCAGAATACATGACATTGACAGGTTTCACAAGGAAGCAATGAGGAGAGGGCTTACCTATGCGGAGGCGCAGATCGAAGAGACCTGTGAAAAGATCGGGCCGGTAAGGGCACCGGAGGAAGAGAACCCGGAGCATCCGGTCTACCAGAAAGTATCCACACGGAGGATGTTGAAGAATATAAAAGGAAACTAGCCGAAACAGGGGCAGAGTCCCCTGTCTGCCGGGAATGACCGCCCGGCACTGATGAGGCAGGTCGCAAAGGAGAGTGATAACGAAAAATGGAATATATATCGGTACCGGAGTATGCAAAATTTACCGGACAGAGTTCTCGATACATACGTCAGCAGATCGTACAAGGGAAAATTCCGGCAATAGGAATGGCAGGGGAACGCGGAGGCGGTACCGGCGGAATATCCTACCGCATTCCGGTAGATGCGCTGGATCCCAAGACATACCGCAGATACCAGAAAGAGCAGAACCGGAAGAGGGGCATCACAGAGCCGAAGCCAGCAAAGCCGCAGGTCATAGTCTCACTGGAACAAATGAGCGAGGAGGAACGCCGGGAAGTGGCATTCTGGAAGAACATACTGACGGAGTGGAGGGATTTCCGTAACCGTGGCGGCTCCAAGAAGGAAGCCGACCAGCTCTTTGTGCAGCAGATCAGTGAAAGATACCCGGAGATGAAGTTCTCCGTCCGGGGTATCCAGCGGAAGGATCAGGCATTACGTGAACAGGGAGAAGCCGCCCTGATCGACAGGCGGGGCAAGCATAAGAACCATAAAAAGGGAATCCCGGAGGAAGTCTTTGCGGTTTTCGTCAGCTACTACCTGGATGAAAGCCGGAAGAGTGTGCGTAAGTGCATGGAATTGACAGAAAGCTATCTGAAGCATGAACAGAGGGAAGAACTGCTTCCACTGGCATCGCCGCAGACATTTACCAGGGAGATCATGCGGAGCATTCCACCTGCGGCAAGGGTACTGTGCAGGGAAGGCATGAAGGCATGCACGGACAAGATGCTGCCATATATTCACAGAACCTACGATGATCTTAGCAGTAACGATATCTGGGTATGCGATAACCATACGTTTGATGTGTTTGTCAATGACGGGGAACATGAGAAACCGATTCGAGTTTATCTGACAGCGTTCCAAGATGTGCGCAGCCGGAAGTTTGTTGGCTGGTATGTGACCCTGAACCCCAATTCCACTGCCACACTGATTGCGCTCAGGCGGGGGATCGAGAAATACGGCATCCCGAAGCGGATACTTTCTGACAATGGGCGGGAGTTTCTCACTTTTGATATCGGCGGCAGGGGATTCCGGAAGAGCAGGAAGCCGGCCGGGGAAGAGCATGAGATCCCGACGATCCTGCAGAACCTCGGCATTGAGTTTACCACAGCCATGGTGAGGAATGCACGGGCGAAGGTCATCGAGAGGGCGTTCCTGGACGTAAAGAACGGCTTTTCCAAGATGTTTGAGGGATATACGGGCGGTACAATCGCGGAACGCCCGGAGCGGCTCAAGAAGACGGGAAAAGACGCAGATAACTTCACACTGCTGCCGGAGTTCATAGAATATGTAGATAAATACATAGAAGGAATCTTCAACAGGCATAAGCATTACGGGGTAGGGATGAACGGCAGGACGCCGGACCAGGTGTATGCGGCATGTCTCACGGAGCAGACGGTGGCGACCGCAGAGCAGCTTAACCTGATGATGCTCAGGAACACGAGGATGCAGAAAGTCACAAGGGATGGCGTGTATGTCACGCTGTGTGGGCAGAAAGTGCCGTTCAACAGTGGGGAACTCAATTTTTATCATATCCACAGGAAGGTGTATGTACGGTATAACCCGGATGACCTGCGGGAAGTGCGTGTTTACGATGAACACGACAGGTTTCTGTGTACAGCACAGCAGACAGAGGCGTTGGGATATTTTGCAGATAAGGAGGAGCTGGCGAAGCATATTCGTGAAAATAGGAAGTACATGCGGGCAGTTCAGACATGGAAGGATGCTAATGTCAGGAAACCCATGAACGAGCTGGAACTTTTGATGTGGCAGGCGGAGCGAAACATGGAAGGGGACACGCATCGGCTTGATCCTAAAATCATAAGGATACAGTCAGCGGATGAAGTGACGGAAACACAGTTGCAGAAGGCAGTCGGTGGTGGTTATGAACAGATCGATTATACCGCAGCAGTGGAAAGACTAAAAAAAGCAAGGGAAGAATAAAAAGACCACAGGAGGATGAAAAATGGATGCAGTATTGGATGAAGTAATGGAAGGGCAGTCCGCTTATCAGCAGGCCGTGGAGAATCTGCGAGGGTACATTGCGAAAAGCGGCAAGACACAGACAGCGGTAGGGAACGAACTTGGTATTTCAGGTGGTGCGGTCAGCGCATTTCTGTCGGGAAAGTATAAGACACCACATACGCTGATCCCAAAGATCCAGAACCTGATCCGCATGAATGAGAAGAAACAGGTTGTGCCAAAGGCGCCGGATTTTGCACCGACATCTATCAGTAAAACCGTACAGAACGCCGTAGCATATGCGCATCTGCGGGGCGTGATCTCAGTAGTCTACGGGGATGCCGGGGTGGGGAAGACAAGCACCGTGAGGGAGTATGTCAGGAACGACAGCCTTGCACTTCTTATCACAATCTCACCAACTTATGCGAGTATTACAGGCGTGAATGAACTGATCGCGGCACAGTTGGGAGTGCGGGAGCGTGTGGCACGGAAACTCACGGCGGAAATCGTGGACAGGCTGAAAGGCAGCGGCAGGGTGCTGATCGTGGACGAAGCGCAGCATCTGACCGTTAGGGCGCTGAACCATTTAAGATGCCTGTCGGATGAGAGCGGGATCGGCGTTGCCCTGGTCGGGAACGAAGAGGTATACAGCAAGCTGAGGGGAAGCGGGAAGGCGGATTTTGCACAGTTGTTTTCGCGTGTCGGAATGCGGAAACAGGTGCAGACAAGGGATATCTCCATGAAAGATATTGAGAACATTTTTGGGACATATGAACTGGATGAAGGCGTGTTGAAACTGCTCTTAGGGATCGCTAACACGCCGTATGGGTTACGCGGAGCGGTGAATGTCTATATTAATACGGCGGCGGTATACGGTGAGATCCATGAAAAAGAGATGGTAAAAGTCATGAGGGATATGAATATCGGTTAATGCATGTCTGCTGGAAAGGCAGCACAGGAAATAAAAGGAGGAAAAGAAGATGGCAAGAAAAAGGATGGGAGAGCCAGAACTGAAAAGCTGGGAGGAAGTGGATGGGACATTGAAGCAGATCCGGGAGGCAGAGATCGAACTGAGTGCACTGTCGGTAAGCGCTGAGAAGCGTATCCTTGATATCAAGCAACGGACCGAGGCGGCGGCACAGCCTTATAAGGACCAGATCAAAAGGCTGGAACTGCAGATCAAGGAGTTTACAACGCTCAACAAGTCGGAACTGAAAGGGAAGACAAGGGAGATGGCATTCGGGAGGGTAGGATTCCGGATGAGCACGAAGCTGGTACTGCCTAAGGCGGTGGAGACCGTAATTACGCAGCTTAGAAAGAACGGCATGGGTGACTGCATTGTCACGAAAGAGAGCGTCAATAAAGAAATCCTGAAGACTTATGATGAGAATACAATCATTGGTGTCGGGGCAAGCCTGAAAAAAGAAGATACTTTCTGGTATGAGACAAAACAGGAAAAGATTGCCGAGCCGGGCTGAGGAGGAGAACATGAGGAAGATCACAGCCGCACAGAACAGAAAGATCCACATGCAGGCGGCACAACTAGGAATGGATGACGACTTGCTGCATGAGTTTGTCTACATGCTTACGGAGAAGCAGCATATCAGCAGCCTTACGGTCACTGAGGCGGTAAAGGTCATAGACAGCCTTGAGGGGAAGAAAAGCTATGCTGCAGGCAGCCATGTGACGGACAGACAGAAAGCCTACATCTTTTTTCTTATGAAACAGAACGGCTGGACGGATGAAGAAGGGAAACCGGATATCAGGCGGCTGGATGGTTTTGTAAGGAAACAGTACGGGATCGGCTGCCACCAGTTCATGGACCGGAAGACCGCAAGCAATGTAATTGAATTTTTAAAAGAAATGAAGGACAGGCAGGAAAAAAGGGGAAGAAAGCAGAAACAGGCATGATGCAGGAAGGGGGTCATCCGGATGAAACAACTGAACAGACATGAATTGACGTTGGATGATCTCCAGGAGCAGCACAGGGAGTATGCCGAAGTAATCGGGGTTGACAATCTGCTCAAGCTGTCAGATAATTTTGGCGGGACCAAGATATATATTCCGAAGAGAAAAGAGTTGGAAAAAAATAAGATTTATAACATGATCTATGAAGAGTTTGACGGCAGCAACATTTCGGAACTCACAAAGAAATATGATGTATGTGAGGCAACTGTGTATAAGATTATCAGCGATAAGCTGGAAGAGGCGAGGGAAAAACGGAGACGGGAGAGACAAAACCTTCCGGGACAGATGTCGCTCATTGATTTTCTAAAATAGGGAATATTTTACATCTTTCCCCATGATTGGAGAATACAATAAAATAAGCATATGTTACGATGACCATGTCAGGAATGAACTTGACGTGGTCTTTTTATTTTTCGTAATCCCTTGCGGAAGGAGGATGGTCATGGCGGCAGGATGTGTGTTTGCAAAAGTTATGTGTGCAATAGGGATCATCGCCGCTGTGGCGGTTCTTATCCTCTGGCTGGGGGCATTTGCCATATGGCTGTATTGGATAAAGTACTGGGATGAATTTTTAAAATAGCAGGAGTATAGACGATGGATACAGCGCAGATCGTAAGTTTAATAGGAAACTTCGGGGTTTCGGTGGTGATGCTTGTCATTTTTGTCGGTTACGTCTTACAGAAGGCAAAAAGCGATGACAAGCGGGTGGCGGATACACAGGCGGCAGCCGTGGAATCCATAACGGCGGCATACAATGACGCACAGGAGAAGATAGAGGAAGCGAACAGGACCATTCGCGAACGTGAGGATATGCTGATGCAGAACAGCATGGAGCGTGAGGAGATACTGCGTGTGGAATCAGAGAAACGTGAGGAATTAATCCGTAAGGAATCGGAGAAACGTGAGAGCATCTTGATGCTGAACATGGAGCGGATCACGGACAGTATGGATTCCATTACAAAGGCGCTGAATGAGATCAAAGAGAGCTTTTCCGGCATAGACAGGAGGCTGGAAAAGATAGAGGAGAAGGTGGGGACGACGGATGAACACAATGGAAGTATCAGAACGTAAAGTGCTCAGGGGAAATGTGATTGAGAAATTGTATGGATATTACGGGGAAGATCTGAGGATAGCGATTCTGAAAAACCTGCTGCGCACAACCGGTCTGGTAACAGAGGGCGAACTGCAGAAGGCAATTTTTTATCTGGGCGGCGAGGGGAAACGGTACGTCCATGTGGAAGTCAACAAGGATAACTGGCTGGATTCCACGATCTGGTTGACACCTGCGGGAGTAAATCTTGCAGAGGGGGACATTACGGACATAGGAGTGGAGATGGATGAGTGATTTGATGAATACAGCAGCGAGTGAAGTGATCAGAAGAGAGATTCTTGAATTGTGCAGGGAGACGGAGCCATACGGGGCAGGAACACAGGTCATAAAAGCGGCGCTCAGGAAAAATGGATATGCCGTGGATGACAGGGAGCTGCTGATGCATATAGAATACCTGAAAGGAAAAGAGCTTGTCCGGACGGATGAGGTATCGAACAGGAGGCTGGATATCCACCGTCTGATCGTGCATTTGACACCTGCGGGTATCGATTATCTTGACGGGAATGGACCGGATATTGTGGGAGTGGAATGACATATGGAGCAGAGGAACAGAAGCCACGGTAAAATTGACCAGCTTCCGGCGAAACTCCGCAGGGAAGTGGAAAACCGGCTGTTAGGGGGAGATACCTATGAGCAGGTCTCTGATTACCTGAAAGAACAGGGTGAGGATGTCCATATATCCAGCGTCGGGAGGTATGGCAAGAAATTTCTGACCCGTTTTGAATCGGTTCGGGTGGCAAAGGAATTTGCTAAGCTGCTGGCAGAGGATAATGTAGACCGTCCGGCAACCGAGCTGCACGAGGCAAACAACTTATTGGCATCACAGCTCATCATGGAAGCTCTGATCGATGACCAGATGGATGCCGGGGAAAAGGCAAAGGTGGCAAAAAGTATTGCGTCCCTGCAGAGTGCGCAGGTAAGGAATGAAAAGTTGAAGATCGAAGCAAGGAAAGAACAGGGGCCGGTTCATGCGGCAATGGAGCTGATGAAGGAAAAAGTGTTTGCGGAGATCGGGGAGAATTATCCGGAGATCGCAGCTACGCTTTTAGAAATTGCAGAGAACACGGAAAAAGAGCTTGCAAGGATGCAGTGACAAAGGAAGTTCCCCAGAAGCCTAAATTTAGATGGAAAAGATGCTTATGGACAGTTCTTAAGCAAAAATAACTGAGAGGGCATTTTAAGCCGTTTAAAGAGGTTTTAAAGCAGGCTGCAGCAGCCTTTCCATGCCCGGAAGAAGGTGGACAGAAATGGGAAGTGAAAACATCTGGAAAAAGAAGGCAGAGGAATATTATCGGGATGGTCTTAAAATCACGGATATAGAAATGCTGCTCGGTGTATCAAGAAAAAGCATTTCCAACTACCTGAAAAGCCTTCCGGATTATGAGAAGATAAAAGAAGAACGTCGGAAGGAATCAGAGAAAAGACGCCGGCAGTATAAAACGGAGAAACAGCGGAAGTACAGACAGGAGAGCAGTCTTATCCATGCGGTCACTCCGGAGACGATGAGACGTGAGCATGAGCTTGCAGCGATCGAATTATCAAGGGAAAAGTATCATTAACTGGATGAAAGGGTTTGAAAGCCCTTTTTTTCGTGGTTTAAAACAGTGTTAAAGAGGTTTTCATATGGCGACTCTGGCAGAGCAATTTAAAAACCAACTAAATAAGGAAGAGACGCAGCGTGAAAAAAATCTGAGACTTGGAAGGGAAAACCTGCGAACCTTCTGTAACTTAAGGAAGCCAGACTTTTATAAACCGGAGAGGGAATACCAGGATATCCTGTGTAACACTTTGCAGGCAGCCTATGAAAAGAGGCTGGTCAATGAAAAGACTGGAAAGCCGATTAAATACCTGATCATAAATCTTCCGCCGGGATATGGAAAAAGTTACACCCTTGCCAATTTCGCTAATTGGGCGTATGGGAAGAACATAAAAAATAAGATTATCACCGTATCCTATAACGGAACGATTGCGCCGGAGTTTGCCAGGACAACGAGGGACATGGTAGCGGAAGAACCTAATCCGGAAAATGAAGATTCCTATACCACGAGGGATTTTTTCCCGGAAGTCCGTCTGAAATACGGTGATGCGTCCGTTATGAAGTGGGCGCTGGAAGGCAGCTATGCAAGTTATCTAGCTACATCTTTTGACGGTACGGTAACAGGTATGCGCGGGAATATCATCATCATAGATGATCCGATCAAAAATGATAAAGAGGCGGTCAACGAAGCAGTCAAGGCGGCACATTTTAATTATTTGAAAAACACATTATCTTCCAGGGCGCTTCCGGGTGCCTTGTGGGTGATTGTGCTAACCAGGTGGGCGACAGATGACTTGGCGGGCGTGCTGCTTGATAAGTATTCGGACAAATGCCACGTACTGGAAATCACTGCGTTGGATGTGGACGGACCGGAGGGAGTCAGCACATGCGAGGATCTGTTTCCAACAGAAGACCTGCAGGATAAACGTATGACGCTCGATCCGCACATATGGGGAGCCAATTACATGCAGAAGCCGGTGGATCTGGAAGGCGGATTGTATGGAAAATTCAAGACGTATGATGAAATTGACCCGGATAAATTTGAGCGGGTGATAAATTATACGGACACGGCAGATGAAGGGACCGATTTTCTTGGGAGCATATCCGGTGGTCAGATCGGCAGATATGTTTATATTACAGACATTTATTATACGGATGAACCGATGGAGACAACGGAACCGGAGACGGCACGCCGCCTGCAGATCAATGGCGTCAGGGAGTGCCTGATCGAATCCAATAACGGAGGACGCGGATTTGCAAGGAATGTGATGCGGCATTTGAGGGAGCTTAGGTGTTTCAAGTGTTCTGTCACCTGGTTTCACCAGAGCAAGAATAAACGGACAAGAATCATCACAAATGCTTCCAATGTCATGGAGCAGGTGATCATGCCGCATGATTGGGAGAAACGGTTCCCGGAGGCAGCAGAGCATATCCGCAGGTTCCAACGGAAGGGCAAGAATGACCATGATGATATTGAAGACTGCCTGACAGGGATTGTCGAGATGGTAAACGGCGATGTCAAGGGAAAGAAAAGGGCAAGGGTAGGAAAAAAGAGCAGACTAGGCATATAACGAGAGGGCAATGGCTATGTATAAATTCAGTAAAGAGCAGGTGCTTGACCCTGTATTCTTAACAAAACTGATTCACCGTTTCAAACGGGAGCAGATACCGCGTTTTATCAGGGACGAGAATTATTATATGGTAAAAACGGAAATACAAAAGCGCACGATGACGGACGGAAAACCTAACAATAAACTGGCACACGGATTCTGCAGGTATATCACCAATATGGCGACTAGCTACTTTGCAGGGAAGCCGATCCGGTATCTTTTTGTATCTACAGAGGAAGATGCCAGAAAGGAAACAGAGTTTTATAAAGAGACACTGTTAGAGGTTTTTAAAAACAATTATATCAATTCTCTTAATTTTGAAGTGTCAAAAGAGGCGAGTAAGAAGGGAATCGGATTTTACTTGATCTTTTCCAATGAGCATTCAAATATCCGGATCAAGAAGATGGAAGCGGAAACGATCATTCCTGTTTATTCCACATCGCTGGATGAATTTCTGGAGGCAGCAGTACACATCTGGTCGGAGTACGACATCGATTGTCTTCTGATCGCGGAATATGCCGATGTGTATGACGACAGGCAGATATACCACTACAGGAGAGAGGCCGGAGAAATGGTTTATACAGAGTATAAGAAGCCGGAATATCACAGGATGGGGGATATCCCTGTGATCGTCGTATGGAATAACGAAGAGCAGGTGGGTGATTATGAGCCTGTCATCACTTTAAATGATGCATACGATAACGGGCAGTCCGACACTGCGAATGATATGGATTATTTTACAGATGCCTATCTGTGCATCACCGGAGCGAGCAGCATGGTCGAGACTACACTTACGGATGAAGAAGACGCTGACAGTGCGGAGAATGCAGCAAAAAACCTCAGAAAGAATAGGATACTGTTCTTGGACGAACACGGACAGGCAGAATGGTTGACCAAGAATATCAACGACACTGCAAACGAAAATTACAAAAACAGGCTGTATAAGGACATATTCTTTCTGTCACAGGTTCCAGCATTGACGGATGAAAGTTTTTCCGGGAATCTGTCGGGGATTGCAATCAAATATAAGATGACCGGGTTGGAAGAGCTGGCGATCATGAAGGAAAGCAAGATGTGCGCGGCACAGACTAAGATGATCAAGATCATCACGGATTTTTTAAATACCAAGATGAACAAAAATTGGAATCCGGATGTGGTAGAGCAGAAATATGACCGGAATTTTGTAGACAATATTTCAGATATTATCACGGATGTAAGGAATATAGACGGTATCGTGTCAAGGGAAACACAACTTGATATGCTTCCGGTCAGTGTGATATCCGATACTGCCGCTGAGCTGGATAGACAGAGGAAAGAAGCGGTGGAGGCAGGAAACCTGCCAAGAATCGATCTTAGAAATCTGTAGGTGATGGGATGGCTAACGATTATTGGGAAAGACGGTATCTGAAAGACAAGGCTGCTTCCATCAACCGGGCGGAGGATTATCTGGCAGAACAGCAGAAAAAATTGTATAAGCAGGCGGAAGAAGAAATCCAGGAGCAGATCCAGAAAGTTTATGAGCGGTTTGCATCCAGGGAAAAGATATCCCTCGCGGAGGCAAAGCGGTATGTCAAGGAGGCGGATTTCCGGCGCATAGATTGGGATGCTATGCTGGAAGAATCAAAAAACTTGCGCGAACGTCTGAAGGAAGACCTTCCGGAAGAGGTCAGGGAAAATCTGGAAAGGCAGCACCGGGATCTGGATGAGACCATGAAAGCATATGCGGTAAGGGGGCGGATCTCTTATCTGGAGCTGCGTTCCATGGAGATAGACCGGATCATAGTCGATCTGTATGACCAACAACAGCAGAAACTATATGATTACCTTACGAGCGAATATGATGACGGATATTACCGGAGTATTTATAATACACAGCAGCATATGGGATTCGGTTATGATTTTACAAGACCGAATGAGAGGGCAGTTGACACAGCAATTCTCAACCGATATGACAAACGAAATTTTTCCAGAAGCCTGTATGCGCATTGCACAAATTTTTCAGAGGATCTCAGGAGTAATCTTGTAAGTGGGCTGATCGCGGGGGAGAACCTTGACCGGATGGCGGCACGGATACATAGGAGGATGGGAGTTGCCAGCAGTGCAGCGAAGACCCTTGTGAGGACAGAAACGGCATACATATATGAAAAAGCAACCATGGCAGGATACCGTGAATGCGGTATCGAGTGGTATGAATTCCTTGCCACGCTGGATGATAAGACAAGTAAGATCTGTCAGGAAATGGACGGAAAACATTTCAAGGTAACGGATGCAGTGCCGGGGAAAAATTTTCCGCCCATGCATCCGAACTGCCGCAGCACTACCGTGTGCTGGTTCCCGGAAGAGGAAACTAAGAAATCCAGGACAACGCGAATTGCCAAGGACGGGAACGGAAAATATTATGAAGTTCCTGCGGATATGACCTATAAGGAATGGTGGGGACAGCATAAGGATAAGACGCCTTGAACAGCAATGAAAGGTAACTTTAAGGGATTATGCAGATGCGTGGTCTCTTTTTCATTACAACAAAACAGGAGGTAGCAAAATGGATACAACAGGAAATAACACAGTGACAGCATCGGTAGCAGCGGATGCAGCGGTAGTTTCCGGTGTCGAAACAGCGGTGACCGCCGAGGGTGTGGCAAAAGAGAATGCCGGACAGGAGACGTCTGCAAAGACTTATGACCAGGATTACATTGACAAACTGCTTGCAGACCAGAAAGCGGCAACGGCGGCAGCAGTGGAAGAAGCTCTTAAGGTTGCCAAGATGGATGAGGGAAGCAAAAAAACCTATGAGCAGGAGAAGGCAGCCAAGGAGCTGGCGGATAGGGAGGCGCAGATCGCGCTGCGGGAGAGAAAAGCAGATGCATTGGACGTACTTGATAAGAATGATGTTCCGCGGGAGTTCCTGGATATGCTGGTCGGAGAAAGCGCAGATGCGACCAAGGCGAATGTTGCAGCGTTTAAAGAAAAGTTTGACGCGGCGGTACAGGCGCAGGTGGAGAAGCGCCTTGCGGGAACCACGCCGAAAGGCGGGAATGGCACGGAAATGCAGAGTGAAGAGGCGGCAATGGCGGCAGAGATTGCCAAGTATATGTAAGAGGAGGATGGAAAGATGGCTTTAAACACATTAGCGTATGGGGCACAGATGCAGAAAAAGCTCGATGAATCGGCAACGCAGGGATTGACATCGGGCTGGATGGATGCCAATGCTGGACAGGTGGAATACAACGGCGGCAATAAAGTCAGAATGCCGGAGATCGAGACCACCGGGCTGAAAGACTATGATAGGGACAAAGGATATCCCGAAGGATCTGTGACCCTCAAATTCAAGGAATACGATATGACAATGGACAGGGGCACTTCCTTCATGCTGGATGCAATGGATGTGAATGAGACAAATTTCATTGCCAATGCCACAAGCGTTATCCATAATTTCCAGAAAGAGAATGTCCTGCCAGAGATCGATTCCTACAGGTACAGTAAACTGTATGCACTTCTAAAAGCAGCAGGAAGAGCAACGACGTATACGGCAAAAGCAGAAGACGTTATGGATGCATTACTTGCCGATATCGGTAAAATACGTGATGAAGTCGGAGAGGATGTGGCGCTTGTGATCTCTATTGCGCAGTCGGTCAAGACAGCTCTTGAACTGAATGATAAGTTTGTCAAGAAGCTGAATGTGGCAGACTTCAAAGCAGGGACGATCAATACGAAGTTAAAACAGATTGACAACTGCTTTTTAAAAGCAGTGCCGTCTTCCAGAATGAAGAGTGCCTATGTCTTCCGTGATGGAAAAACAAGCGGAGAAGAACAGGGCGGGTTTGAAGCGGCCGAGAACGCTGTGCAGATTAACTGGATTATCACGACGCAGACGGCACCGATTGCCGTCACGAAGCAGGATAAGATGAAGATCATCGATCCGGATACTTACCAGAAGGCAGATGCCTGGTTTATCGGCTACAGAAGATATCATGAGTTATGGCTGCCTGAAAAAAGATACAGCAAGTGCTGGACGAATGCGGAGGGATGACATGAAAGAAGAAATGATAAGGCTCAACAGAGTGAAATATGCACATTCGGAGGAAGAAAGAAACAGGCTGCTCAGTGAAGGGTATCAGCCTGTGGAGGAAGCAGAGCCGGACGGCGGACAGGAAGCGGAGTCGTACAACAGCAGGATAACGGATAAGGATAACGTGCAGGAAGCAGAGCCGGATGGCAGCCAGAAACCGGACAAAAGAGGCGCAAAGGAAAAATGATCCATAAGGAAGAGATGCTGTATAAAATAAAACTCCGGCTTGGTCTTAAGGGAGAAGATACGGAGCACGATGAAGTGCTCCGCCTCATGCTGGAAGATGCGGTCATGGTGATCATGGTCTTCTGTAACCGGGATGTGTTCCCGGTCCAGCTTGAGTATGTCGCGCGGCAGATGGTGGTCAATGCCTTTTATAAGGAGAACGGTGAAAATATATCATCCATCAAGCGCGGCGATACACAGATCACCTATACGGAGACGATCAGCCGGGAAGACATGACACAGGAGCACAGGGATCTGTGCTGTAAATACAGGAGAATACGCATAGGTTAGGAGGAGGCCATGGGATTCAAAGAATTAAGCTATCGGAAACCGAAAGGGGCGGTGAAGAAAAATGACAGGAAAACGGGAGGCAGAAATACTGGCAAAAACGTTCCGGGACCGTCTGACAGTACACAGAAGACAGAGGGAGCGTGATCTGGATACACAGGAGACGGTTGAAAAAGAAAATATCTTATATGAGAATATCGCCTGTGCATTAAGTCAGAAAAACAGCAATACCCCGGAAAGACAGGAGTTCCATTCTGAAACACAGAGGGAGTTTACCATATTTACGATTCCGGGCGTCGAACTTAAGGACCATGACAGGGCAGTCATTATCACGGAAGCGGGACAGAAGCTTGAAGGGATTACGGGGGAAACGTTTACATATGTCAGTCATGGTGAGACACCTTTTGCTGTGGAGAGGATTACATGAGTAAATATGAAGAGTCTGGAAGATCTGGAAAAGGCATTTGACCGGGGACTGGATGCATGGGAACAGGATATCGTCGAGGAACATGCAAAGAAGATGGCGAAAAAGGTAGTTCGTGAAGTAAAGCGCAAGACACCGATCCAGTCAGGCAATCTGCGCCGCCGGTGGGACGGCAGGGCAGAGAAGCGGAGTGACGGCGCGGATATCATCTTGACGAATGATGCGGATTATGCAGCTCCAGTCAATAACGGACACCGGATAGTGAACCGTGGGGAAACAATAGGATATAAGGAAGGGCATCATATGCTTGAGAAAGGGATAGCAGCTTATCAGAATACTTATATGAAAGATGATTTACAGGATATGGTTGATGAACTTGGGAAGAGGATGATGGGCTGACATGATCGCATTAAAAGATATACTGACAGGGATGATCAAGACCCTTAGAGAGAACATGGATATTGAATATATTTCGGGAGAGGATCTAAGCAGTACGGATGAGCAGGAATTTCTTCATATACAGATGATCCCATTAAAGTCGGCAACTGCGGCAGCCGGACATTTCGTTGACAGGCAGATATTTGTGGACATTGCCTATATGGAAAAACTGCACACATCAAATAAAAGAATCTATGAGGTGCTCGACCAGATCGACCAGGCGTTCAAACCATACTTCCAGATCATGGATCGTGCATTCAGCCCTGCAGCACAGATGGATATCACGGACGATGTAGGGCATTATAAAATGACACTTGAATTTACTGACACGGTTCCATGTACGGAGGGACCGCTGGCAGAACACCTAATTATCAGATGGAGGGAATAAAACAATGGGATTACCTGAAATTCTCATTACGTTTAAGCAGAAAGCATCCAGTGCCATATCAAGAGGCAGCAGGGGAATGGCAGCAGTGCTCTTACAGGATGATACGGCAGGGCAGTTCCTGACACCCTGCACACGATGGAAGGATGTCAGGGAAACAGAGTGGACAAAGGAGAGTTTAAAAGTCCTTAAACTCCTATTTAAAGGCGGCCCGAAACAGGTACTTATCGTGCGTGTCCTCGGGACGGAGGGAAGCCTGGATTTAAAACAGACTTTAAAGGAGATCATGCATATCAACATCGATTATCTCTGTTATCCGGGATATCTTGCGAAGGACCTTGGCATACTGAGGGATTATATTACAGAGGCGCATGAAAAAGGAAAGAAGGTTAAAGCCGTGCTTCCGGAGACGGAAGCGGATGATATGCATATCATCAATCTGGCAGCAGGATATGTGACAGCAAGGTGGCTGGACGAGGAGGAACCCGTGATCTATACGGCGGCAGAATACTGCTGCAGGATAGCGGGTATCCTTGCAGGATTGCCGTTGACACAGAGCTGTACATATTATGTGTTGGATGAGATTGTAGATGCAGATATTCCGGAAGAACCGGATAAGGAGATCGATGCCGGAAAGCTGATCATCGTGTTTGACGGGGAAAAGTATAAGATTGGCCGCGGAGTGACCAGTTTGAGGACAACTAACGAACAGAGACCTGAGGAATATAAAAAAATCAAGATTGTGGAAGGAATGGATGTCATTCAGCATGATATTTATTCTACGTATGAGAATAGTTATGTCGGCAAGGTGGTGAACAGCTACGACAATAAGCAGCTGTTTGTAGGGGCGGTCAATCATTATCTCCGTGCGATGCAGAATGCTATTCTGAATGCCGAGGCGGAGAACATGGTGGAAGTCAGTGCGGAAGGAAATAGAAGATATCTTGAAGAGCACGGGACGGATACAACGGACATGACGGAACAGGAATTGAAAGAAGCAGATACCGGATCTTATATGTTTTTGGAAGGAATCTGTAAGTTCCTCGATGCAGCAGAGGATCTGAATCTGAATATGAGTATGTAGGAGGCAGATAAAGATGTCAGGACAGGCAATCACAGGTAACAGGACATTATCCGGCACATGGGCGGAGGTGTGGTTCAACGGTTTCAAGATATTGGAAGTGAGTAAGATCACTGCAAAAGTGACGGTGAACAGGGAAGATGTACAGTTGGGGCTGGATGTTGACACCAAGGTCACCGGACAGAAAGGCGAGGGAACGATATCTATCATCAAGTCATTTACGCGTTTTGAGGATGTGCGACAGGAAATTGCACGGGGGAGAGATCCACGCGGCACGATCATTGCTAAGTTAAAAGACCCGGATGCCACAGGAGGGCAGACAGAACGGTACCAGATCGGCAATGTGGCCCTTTCCGAATTTGGATTTGAGTATGAAAAAGGATCGGTTGTGAAACAGGAAGTACCGTTTTCGTTCACGCCGTCGGATATGATCGTTTTAGATGAGATCATAGATGTATAGAGAGGAGAATGCAGATATGGATGCAGATAAAATCGCTGTTTTTGAACAGTTTGCGAGAAAAGCAAAGGAACGGATCGAGGAGAGAAAGAAATTCAAGAAGGAGGAACTGATTGTTGACAGCATGGGTGGTATGACCATGGAGATCAGAGGACTATCGGATGCGGAGCTTAACGAGATATATGAATTTTCTGAGGAAAGTATAGAAAATGACAGATATCTCATATATTGTGCCAGCAGCACGCTCCAGGAAGCAGCTAAACTCATGGTTGCAGACGGGACTTTGCAACCAGGTAAAGAATATAAGATCACGGAGATGTTTACAAGCGTGGAACGTAATTTTGTAGCGAAACGTGTGCTTGCTCTTTCCGGCGCATACGATGATGCCGGAATCCGGGTCAAGGAGACGGAAGAGGTAAAAAACTTCTAAAACAGTCCCGGCTCATGTGGCTTACGGGGTACTGGATGGAGCACGGCGGATTTAAGCCGGAGGAGATCCTGTCCCTGTCGCCGGCTGAGAGGACTGTCTGGCAGGCAATAGCAGAGCTGAATAATGAAAAACAATATCAGGATATGAAAAATGCGGTGGTTGAAGCTCTTGCCGTATTTTTTCATGCAATGAAAGGATGAGGTGACGGCTGATGTCGGAAGTCTTCGGTGCGGTTCTTTCTGTCAAAGATAATGTATCAGCAGTCATGAAACAGGCAAGGGAATCTGCGACAGGCTTTCGCGGGGAAGTAGAAAAAGCAAAAAAAGACCTTGAAAAACTGGATAAACAAAAAGTAAAAGAAAAAGAACTAAAATTAAAAAACACAGCAGCTTATAAGGCGATCGATGATGTAAAGAAGAGACTGCAGCCGATCACCCGAACCGCAGTTGAGCTGACGGCAAAGACGGAAAAGGCAAAAGAGAAGATCAAGAAAATCCAGTCGTCGTTGAACAAGATCAAAAGTTCAAAAGTTGTCAGGGTTACAGTGGAAGGGGCAGAGAAAGCAGCCAAGGCACTTGGGACGGCGGCGCTGATCGGAACGGCTGCAGCGTTCACCGCCACGGCGACAGCGGGTACGATGGCGATACAGTCAGCCGTGGAGTATCAGGCACAAATGCAGAATGTAGGCACTCTGCTGGATGGTGATGTGCAAGGCAAGCTGCAGGGTATGTCGAAGCAGCTAAAACAGGTTTCCATTGATACGGGTGTGTGTACCTCCGATCTGACCGAAGGACTGTATCAGGTTGTATCAGCATTTGGTGAATCCGAAGACAATGTAAAGCAGATGGAGATTGCCGCGAAATCGGCAAAAGCGGGCAATGCCACGACCGTAGATTCCATCAATCTTTTGTCTGCGGTGACAAAAGGATACGGAGATACATCTGCCGAAGCAATGCAGAAGGCAGCAGACCTTTCATTTATGACGGTAAAACTTGGACAGACAAGTTTCCCAGAGCTAGCTGCCAGCATGGGTCAGGTGGTTCCGCTTGCTTCAACACTGAAAGTCAGCGAAGAGGAATTGTTCGGTGCGATGTCTACACTTACAGGTGTAACTGGCAGCACGAGTGAAGTGACGACGCAGTTAAAAGCCACTATGCAGCAATTCCTTTCTCCATCTGCAGACATGCAGAAAGCATTGACAAAGATGGGGTATACTTCCGGTGCAGCAGCGCTGGAGAGCGAAGGGCTGGGAGGTATTCTGGACAAGCTGAAGGAATCTGTCAATGGTGATGAGATTGCCTTTGCAAACATGTTTTCCAGCGTAGAGGCAAAGAATGCAGTTTTGGCGCTGGCGGGGAATCAAGCAGAGAATTTTGCGGAAAAGACACAGGCAATGTTTGAAGCATCCGGAGCCGCGGACGCAGCCTTCCGGACGCAGACGGATTCCATCAAAGAGATGGTGTCACGGGTCAAGAATGCAGGAAGCGTCATGCTGCAGAGTCTTGGTGAGCAGGTGCTTCCGTATATAAAGGATGCTTTGCAGGGAGTTATTGACCGCGTTCCGGAACTGACTGAGGCGTTTGGAGGGATCATTGAAAAGGCGGGTCCGGTATTCGGCAATCTGGTAAGCGGTATTTCGGGATTTCTTACAAAAGCCAGACCGTTTGCAGTACAGATTGCCACAATGTTTGAGAACTCTTTCCTGCAGGCGCTTCCAGCAATCACTACGTTAAAGGATAATTTTACATCCATCCTTCCAGCAGTGGAACCCGTGGTCATGACACTGGCTGGCGTGATCTCTTCCGTAGTACCGCCTATTGCTGAGATATTTGCGGGCGTATCATCGGTCGTGGCGCAGGTAATGCCGGTCATATCTGGAATCGTGTCAGATGTTGGTGCGAAGGTTTCCGGGGCATTCTCTTCCATGGGGACTTCAACAAGTGGTTTCCGGCAGTTGTTTGAGACAGCAGGACCAGCGATATCATCGGTGTTGTCTACAGCATGGGAAGTGATCAGCCCCATATTAGACCTTGCAATCCAAGGGGTCGGGCTAATAGCGGATGCCATAGGATGGGCGTTCCCGTATATACAAGGGATCATTGAAACGGTATGGAGTGTGATCGGACCGATATTCCGTAAGATCGGAGAAGGAATTGGTGCAGTTACAGATGCGGTGAAGCGAATCCGCGGAATGGATGATAGCGGCGGAAGTTCCGGTGGAGGCAGTACTGGAAGTGGTGTTCCGGCGAACGCCACAGGAACGCAGTATTTCTCCGGCGGCTGGACGACGGTAGGCGAACACGGGCCAGAGCTGATGAACTTGCCAGTCGGGTCAAAAATACTCTCCAACTCGGAGAGCAAGAATATACAGGGAAATAAAAATATTGAGATCAACATTGCGCATATGGAAGTCAGAAGCGATGCTGACATTAATGCAGTCGCAGAAGAACTTGCAAGAATGTTGGAAGAAGCGGAGGAGAATCAGTAGTGCAAAAAACACGGACAGTTTTGTTAGTTACCGATGACGGGCAGTTTGAACTGTCCGTCAATCCGCCAGAACTGACGGTGACACAGGATAACAAAGATAAAACGATAGACCTGCTTAATGTCGGGGAAATCAACGTGCCGGGAATGCGGGGACTGATCAAAATATCATTATCTGCTTTTTTGCCGGACAGTAATAGCCCGTTTTATACAGGGAATGCACCTAAAAAGATCATACAGGCAGTCAAAAAATCTAAGAATGGTCAGAAACCGTTACGAGTCATCCTATCAGGAAGTGATGTCAATACTCTGTTCACGGTCTCGTCCATGAGTGAGACATACAAAGAAGGGCAGGGAGACATCTATATAACATGGTCTTTTGTCGAACTGAGGGATCTGAATACGGGACAGATCGCCAGTTTTGTACGCAGATATACGGATACCGGGTTGTGTACAAGAAATACAAAACGCACTGTGCCTAAAGTGGTTATAGTACAGGCAGGGGATACGCTCTGGAATCTTGCAAGAAGATACTACGATGATGGCAGCAGGTGGAAAGATATAGCCTTAGCAAACAATATGTATCAGGATGACCCGGTACCGGGAATGAGGCTGGTGATACCGTTATGAATGTCTATGTAAATGGTACAGATTTTTCAAGGGAAATAGAGTCGATAAACTGGAGTGGGGACGAAAACCAGTTGGCAAGAAAACTCAGAATCACATACCTGTATGCCCCGCGGAGTCATCCGGCATATATGCGGGCAATGGCGAAGGGCGACAGGGTAGTCCTCAGCGACGGTGGCGTAGTCTTTCAAGGAATCGTGGTCAGTGAGAACCGGACAGAAAATTCCGTAATCATGCAGAGTACGGTATATGATTATGCGTGGTATTTAAGGAGTAAAGCATTCGGGATTTATAAAGGTTCCCCGGCAGAAGTAACATCACAGGTATGCAGTGAAAATGGCATATCATGCGGGGCATTGTATGATCCAGGCGGGGAAGTGGAAATCATTACCGCAGGAGAGAAGGCAATAAGCCAGGTGATCAAGGAAGCCTATGAAGGATATGATATGCACATCTATATGAATGGCATGTCATTGTGTACAGAGAAATACGGAAATGATCTGGTTGGAGTAGTGACAGGTGATGATTATGTGACGGATGCTAATTATTCAAGCAGCATAGAAAATCTGGTTAACCGGGTGGTACTTTTAAATACAGACGAAGAGCCTGTCGGGGAAGTAATGAACGGGTTTTTGGAATATGGAACAATCAATGAAGCATATAAGGTTTCCGGTGATGAACTGGACAGAGAAAAGAAAGCGGCAGAATTGTTAAAAGGAATCGAGGAATCTGGAAAGATTGTGGTAAGAGGCAGGATGGATTTTGTGACAGGAAAATCGATTATTGTTGAGAAGGTCAATTCCAAGATCAGAGGACGTTTTGTAATTATATCGGATTCACATGATATCAAAGATGCAAGCTATATAACAACATTGGGACTGCGGTTTGACTCCGTGGTTTAGGAGGGAGAAACAGATGGCACAAGGAGACCCGGTGGCAAGGATACTCAAACTTATGGAGCGTCAGGGGCAAAATCTTAACGGCTATGACATGAGTGAGGCAAAGGTGGTAAGCGTGGATCCGCTGCAGATCTGTGACAATGGAAATATCATTCAAAACCATCTGTTTTGCAACGGGCTGATCACATCTGATAAAGATGAGGAGCTGGACAGGATTCTGGCAAACGAAAAGAATATTTCAAATGAGTTGAAACAATTCATAAAAGACCTTTACAAAGAACTTAGGGTGGAGGAAGGTGACAGTGTACTCGTGCAGAGAGTTCATAACAGTTATTATATCTGTGGAAAGGTGTCAGAGCAATGAGTGTATTTCCATTTACGATAGATGTCCCAGAGTTGGAAGACCGGACAGACGAACTTCCGGTGTTTAAAGAACTTGCATACGATTTTGAGAAAAACTGTCTGCTGCGCAAAGGTGGGAAACCTTATCTGGTCGAGAAGGATGAGGCATTGCAGATCTGGATCTACAAAGCTCTTAAGACAAAAAGATTTGCGTGGGCTGCCTATACGCATACTTATGGCAGTGAAATAGAGAACGTGATTGGAATCAGTAATGACCCGGATATCATCGACAGTGAAATCAAGAGGTATATCACAGAGACGTTAATGGTAAATCCATATCTGCAGGAATTGTCTGATTTTACATTTCAGCATGAAAAAGATACCGTTGCGGTAGAGTTTCTTGTAACGACAGTATACGGACGTTTTAACCATGAGAGCGAGGTATATAATGAGTAACAGTTTTAAAGACATTCTTGACCGGTTGAAAAGCAGAATCGAAACGGAAGCTGACAGGAGAGAAGGCACATGGACTGCGGATAATCTACAGGCTGTGGCAAACGAACTGGCAAGAATATATGCGGAAGATATCGATACAATACTTCCGCAGGCATTTGTGGTAACTGCTATAGGGAGAAATCTTGATAGCTGCTGCAGCGATTATGGAATTACCAGAAGAGCGGCGACTGCGGCAGAAGTGATGGTGCAGTTGCAAGGAGAAGCGGGTATTTATGTTGGAGTCCAGTTATATGCCGGGGATATTGCATTTACCGTACAGGAAGAGTTTATCCTTCCGGGAAACGTTATAGGAAATAAGCAGATATCTGTTAGAGCGGTGTGCAATCAGCCCGGAGAGATAGGCAATGTGACAGCAGGCAGCATTAATCGAGCAAATGATAGAAGAATCACAAAAGTTTTAAATCCTAGTGCAGCGGAAGGTGGATTTGATCTGGAATCCGATGAAGCACTAAGAGAGCGGACATTAGAGCATATCAGGACACCGGCAAATTCCGGAAATATAGCACACTACATGCAGTGGGCGAAAGAAGTTTCCGGAGTATCGAAGGTGAAAGTATATGATCTTGCACGAGGTCCCGGAACTGTTGATGTTGTGATCATAGCAGACGGGAATGAGGTCGCTCCGCAGAAACTGATTGAAGCAGTAGAAAAAAATATAGAGGATCAGAGACCGATTGGTGCAGATGTACTCGTGATAAGCGGGCATGGGATAGATATTAATATCACGGCAGAAGTGATCGTAACAGCCGGAACAACGGTGGAAAATATAAGAAATAGCCTTTATGCACTTTTGCAGAAACACTGTGAGGCAATCGCTTTTCAATCCCGGATACTTTCCTATCACGGAATGGTAAAGCTACTGTTTGATTGCCCAGGAGTGGTCGATGTGTCAAAATTTATGGTAAATGAAGAGGCAACGAGCCTGCATTTATCGGAAAGACAGTTTCCGGTTGCGCAGCCGCCCGTGATTACGATCAAAGAGGAAGGTATGGTGATCGGTAATGCTTAAAAAGAGTGTTCCGCCTTTTGTAGCAGAAATGATGGAGATAGCGCAGCTCTTTATAGCAGAGCAACCAGAACTGGACAAAATGGAGACAGATTTGGGAGAACTACTCAAACAGTTTTATATTAAGACAGCAACTTATTCACTTGAACAATGGGAAGATGAATTTGCTCTGGCTAGAGATACCTCTCTGACACTTATGCAGCGCAGGGCAAGGATACTTGCAAAACTGAACAGCAATCCGCCAGCGACAGTTAAAATGCTTGAAAACCTCGTATATCAGATCATATCAGCAAATGCAGTGACGATTGTAGAGCATCCGGCAGAGTATAGCTTTACGGTATATGTAAATAGTGATTATCTGGTAGAAACTTTTGCGATCGCGGATGAGGCAGTAAGGCTTGCCAGACCGGCGCACTTATCTTATAAGTTTATTAATCGTCTGATCAGAAAATCAACATCACGAATATATTATGGAATTGCAGGCGGATATATAGGGATCGTGAGAGGAGTGGTTGAAGAATGATATTTTGTCTTACGAATGCAGGAAAAGAATATATGGCAAAAGTCAATGCCGGTGAAATTCAAATGCATCTGACCAGGGCTGTGGCGGGATCAGGTAGCTCTTCCTATCTGGATATTCTGACGAGTGTTGTGGATGAGAGACAGCAGATCCAGTTGGATGCCGTGCGGTCAGAGGGAGAATATACTTTTATTGAATGTGTACTTACTAATCTGGAACTTGACCGGGAATATGTGCTTCGTCAACTCGGAATTTATGCATCAGATGGAGTCGGTGAGGATAAATTGATCATTGTCGGTCAAGATGCATATGGAGATCGTATACCGATTCTTTCAGAAAAAGAGGTTGAGTATCAGTATAACATAGGGATGCGGGTCAGTAATGCTTCAGAAGTTACTTTTGATTTTTCCGTAAATGACTTTCTGCGGAAGAAATATTTTTACCAACATTGTGAAGAATTTGAGGAGTATAAGGAAGAAGTCGAGGAAAAATTCAAGGCACTTCCACGCGTCAGAATTGGACCAGAACAGTTGCTTGACCGGAAAAATACGATTCTGTTTCAGACGTTGAAAGAGACGAATAAGATCACAAGGATTCGGGAGCGGGATAATGAAGGAGAAGTGCAGGAATATGATCTGGCAGCTTCTTTTAAGATGGCAAGGATACGGGAGAACCTGCAGACGGAAGATACTCTGGAAATACTATTCGGGAAAATACAAAAATATTTTTATGACATGAAAGTAAACTGCTTTGCTGAGGCTGATGATCCGTTTACGCTGATGACGGAAGCAACTTATATACCGCCTAAGCTCAGGACACCAGGAAGCCTGTATGGATTAGAGACTCTTACGCAGGGACTTATCATTTTGTTTTTTGACCGCTATATCACGGGAACAGAAACTCCTACCGTTGAAAATACAATCTATGGAATTGAGACAGATGTGCCTTCGACAGGTAAGGATGATGGCAACATATATAAAGGGATATTCAGCAATATAGTTTATCTGGAAAAAGAGCAGCAGGCAGAGCGGCTGGAAGGTGTGATTTATTGTTTTGCATGATAGGAGGATATGAAAATGGCAAAAATTATGCGAGTTGAGATGCAAGATAGCGATGGAAACATCGTTCATCCGCATACAGAAGCAAAAGTTGTATTTTTGGAAGATGGCACCACGCTGGAGCAAAAATTGACCGAAGATGTTTCCAAAGATGAAATAAGAAATATTTTTAACAATGATCGATAGGGAGGAAATGAGATGGCAATGAGTATCAAAGAAAAAATACTAAATGCATTAAAAGATTTTCATCAAGGAATGCGCGAAAATACTTTACAGACACTTGAAGAAGTTGAGGCAAGCCCGGATGATAATTACTGGGTTGGTGCTGGGGCGGTTGCTGAGTTAAATAATAAATTAGCGAGCGGAAGGG
>JAMPGN010000270.1 GCA_023663915.1 Eubacterium sp.
TATTGTATAAGTTGTGAAGGCAGATTGCACAAAATGTCCGCTCGTGTCGGACTCCGGAATATGGATTTTCTAAAATATTCCGACAAGGTTGTGAATGGCGGACGAAACCGCCCTCTATGCGCGTCCATGCGCATTTCGGGCTTTTCGGGACATCCATGTCCCGAAATTTCTGTGAATTGGGCGGAATATTAAGAAAATCTCATATTCCTGCGTAAGGCAGCTTCGCGAACATTTTGTGCAATCTGCCAGCCAAAGTTTATTGAAGGAATTTTTGGCTTCTGAATCTTTTTAATCTTTTTAGGGCAGAGAGGGGTTATTTAGGTAGCATAATTAAGAGGGGAAAGGAAGGAATGAAGAAAACATGAAACTGTATCGAATGGAATTATATAAGTTATGTCACAAAAAGATTGTACTTGCCTGTGCTGTGTTTACGGCGTTGTTCACTATTTTTAATATATGGGCGTATTATATTGATGTTGAGAACGCGACCGTTGACGGAGTGAGGTATAGCGGATATGAGGCTGTCCGGGTCAATCGACAGATTACAGAAGAATACCGGGGTGTGCTTACCGATGAAAAGATTTCTCAGATTGTTGAAAAATACGGACTGCCATCCAAGGCAGTCAATAATTATGGCGGATGGCAGGACGGGAATTATCTGAGCAATTTTGTGGCGGATTATCTGTCAGACGGGTATTTTCGCAGTTGGGATCGGTATAAAGTGCCGACACGGGTCTATGCGATTGCCGATACAGAACTTGGTGCGCTGCAGGACGCAATGGGAAAGGGGATTTTGTTTGCCTATACGAACGGCTGGAAAGCCCTTTTCAGTTCCTTGCAGATGGGAATGATGCTGGCAAGCATATTGATAGTCATTTCGGTATCGGTTGTGTTTGCGCAGGAAGGGCAGTCAAACATGCTGCCGCTTCTCTTTACGACACAGGAAGGAAAAAACAAAGATGTGCGTGCCAAAATTGCGGCGGCGTTTACATTGACCATTCTGGTCTATAGTGCGGTTGTATTGCTGTGTATGGTGGTATGCGTCTGTATTTTCGGTCTGGACGGCGGTGATTGTCCGCTCTTGATAGCGCTTTCGGGGGAGACCGGGTTTTATGTCGGCAGCTTTGACGGCAATCAGGCAAGTTATATGACAGTGAGGTCGTTTTTGTGGATGATCCTAGGTATGAATTTACTGGCGATGCTCCTGCTTTGTGCCATGATGTTGTGTGTGTCTGCATATTGCAAGAATAATTTTACAGCGGTGTCAACAGCGGCGATCGTGTGGTGCATGCCGCTTCTGATCCGGATGCTTTTTGGCGGGTTCGGATATTTCTTCGCTACCTGTATGCCAATTTTTGTGATTATGACTTATACGGTCTATGAGTCACTCTTGCACGGAAGCACCGTGGCGATGCTTCCGGTGATCCTTGTGCTGTTTGTCTTCTGCGTGGTGGAAGGACATCAAGTGTATAGGAAGAGCGGCGAGTGAGGCATTACTCTTCTTCCAAGATCAAAAAGTCCCAGCCTTCTATGGTCAGGGTATCCCCATCTCGGACAGGGGTATCCTGTAACAGTAGGTTTGCGTTTTTGCCATGCCATGTGATGGTGGCAGGTTCGTCTGCATAGTTGAAGTAATAGGTAATTTTTTGATCATAATCGTTGATGCCGCGTTTGATGACAACGGGGTATTGCTCCGTCGGAAGTGTGATTCCAGCAGTAGTGACCAGGTAAGTCAATAAGTTTTTCAAAGTTTCCGTATCAAAATAGCATCCGAGATAGGCAGCCGTGCCGTTGCCGTATTGGTTCTCAGCAATGGCAGCATAGCTTCCCCAGTGAGGATGGTCGTAGGAGGCTAATGTCTTGGCGGTGGTAGGGGTGAGCAGTTCCATCCAATAGCGGACCGTGCCGTTTAATGAGTTAGCTAGAGCAGGCGAGTCGGAGGATGCTGTGTCGTCGCCGTATGAATTTGTATCGGTTCTAGCGGTATTGACTCCCACAGTGTGAATTGGGAAAATACAGTCTTTCAGCCCGATATTGACTCCATCGGTAAATTGATCGTAAGTCATTCCAAACACGTCTGTCATTCCGTGCGGCTGGTCGTCACTATAGATTTTGAGTACCGGGTCGGAAAATGCCGTTTTAAAAGTAGAGATTAGATATCCGCCGTTAGAAACATAGTCTCTGAGGCTATTGACAACTGTGTCAGAAACACTGTAGAGCGCCGGAGTTACCAATATCTTATATTGACTAAATAAGTCAGTATCTTCTGTGGATAGAATGTCACATTCAATATTCAATTCGTAGAAAGCGTCGTAGAGCCATCGGAAAATGTCGTTGTATTTCAGATTTTCATGGATGCGAAACCATTGCAGTCCGGTCAGGGACTCGTTGGACAGTACAAAGGCGGCGTCCGCTTTTTTGCGCAGATTTTTCAGATGATCTCCATATTTGGCGAAATCCGCTCCGATGGTACAGACTTCCCTGTAGGTTGCATTTTCTTTCAGATTATGGCTTAGAATGCCTTTCCAATAGGATTCGATGGCATTGTGTATGGAGTGCCAGTGCCAGTACATGACGGAGTTGGAACCCGATGCAAGGTGGCTGAAAGCCTGTAGGCGGAGCTGTCCGGGGTAGTGCAGCCAGCCGAGATTTCCCTGTGCCTCGGTTTCAAGAATCAGATAATTCCCCTTTTTGACGGAACGGGCGATCGCGCCGCCAAAAGAGATTTCCTTGCCGCTCAAATCCTGCGCGGAAGGATGATAGATGTCAAAACCGGCGATCGTAAGCGTCTTTGCGGCATCCCACTGGTTGACTTCCGGTTGCAGACCGAAAGAGTAATTCCGCCAGTCGAAGTCAAAGTTCTGGGTGATAAACTGGTCGGGACGGGCATATTCTTTGACAATATCGCACTGCCATGCGAGGAAGTCCGTCACCAGTCTGCGTTGGAATTTCTGGTATTCTGCGCCGAGAGAGCCGTTGATTGTGCCCCGCACATCGGGAAAATCTTCCCAGGCATTGATGCGGTTGCTCCAGTAATCCAGACCGAAAGCATGGTTTAAGGCGTTAAGATCGTTATGGAATTGATCTTTCAGATAATCAATGAATTTCTGCTGAGCATATTTACTGCATGTATCGTAGGATTTCGTTTCGTTGTCGAGCTGGAAACCGATGACATGCTCATAGGGAGAGACTTCTTCCATCAGCCGGCGGATGATGATTTCGGCATGTTTCAAATAGGCAGGATGGGTGATATCCATGTTTTGTCTTGGACCGTAGCGCCCCGGACCGGCATGGGTTTCCGTGATGATATCTGGATATTTTGCGGCAAGCCATGTGGGAATTGCATAAGTGGGAGTGCCGACGATCACACGGATGCCGTGAGCGGCGGAAGCACGAAGCATTCTGTGCAGATGGGTGAAATCAAAGACGCCTTCCTGTGGTTCCCATGTGCTCCATGTGGATTCTGCGATGCGGATCATATTGATATTCGCCTTTTTCATCATCTCCATATCGGTTTCGATCCTGTCATAAGGGAGATATTCGTCATAGTATGCCGCTCCGAATAATAGTTTGTCTGTTTTCATGGCCTGTCGTCCTTTCTGATTTTCGTACATGCGATTCGGGCTTTTCGAGCCATCTTCATCGAAAGAGCTTTTGACATCCGAATCCCGATAAAAATACCTTGCGCAACTTCTGTGCATTTGATTATTTTGATATGTGCAACCGATTGCGCAATCACCGTAAACATTGTATCATAGTTTCATGACAGCGTAAAGAAAGTGTATATTATGGATGAGAAAAATTTGACGATAGGGGATATTGCGGAAGCACTTGGCGTATCTAAGACGACCGTGTCAAGAGTCATATCCGGCAAAGGCAGGATCGGGGAAAAGACCCGGAACAAAGTGCTAAAATATATCGAGGAACATCACTACAGCCCGAATGTCGTCGCGAAAGGGCTTGCACAGAACAAAACGTTTAATCTGAGCATGGTACTGCCGGGGGATTACAATATCGTGGAGCTGCCCTTTTTCCAGAAGTGTATGCTGGGAATCAGCGGGGAGGCTTCCCGCAACGGATACGATGTGCTGATCTCCATGGTGACGGCGGATGACATCACACAGCTTGAGAGGGCGGTGACGAACCGGAAAATTGACGGCGCGATATTGACAAGAACACTGACGGACGATGCTCCCATGAAATATCTGAAAGAAAACGGAGTGCCCTTTGTGGCAATCGGAAGTACGGACGATGCCTGGGCGGTGCAGATTGACAACGATCATAGGAGCGCGTGCAGGGAATTGACGGAGAATCTGTTGGCGCGGGGGATTCAGAAAATAGCACTGATCGGCGGCGATGAGAGCTATATCGTGACAAGAAGCAGATTGAAGGGGTTCGAGGATGTTTTTACAGGGAGAAAAGAATGGAAAGGAAGCCGGCAGACTTTTCTGAATGTAAACGACAGTCATGAAGTGGAACTGCTCGTGGAGCGGCTTTTGGCAGAGGAAGTTGAGTGTATCGTGAGCATGGACGATTTTCTGTGTGGATGTGTACTGAATGCCCTGCAGCAGAGGCAGATCGCGGTACCGGGGCAGATGTATGTGGCATCGTTTTATGACAGTACCATGCTGGAAAACCGTATTCCCCCGATCACCTCGATCCAGTTTGATGTGGAGGAACTAGGGCGCAAGGCGTGCGAGTTACTATTGCGGATTCTTGACGAGGAGGAGGTGGAGAGACGGACGCTGCTCGGATATAAGGTGTGCATGAGGGAGTCCACAAGGTGAGGAGTTGAAGATTTTTGCGCGGAGCGTTTCATTATTTTGATTCGGGTGTCAAAAGCTCTTTCGATAAACTTCGGCTGGCAGATTGCACAAAAAGT
>JAMPGN010000271.1 GCA_023663915.1 Eubacterium sp.
TCTTACACAGGCTTCCGCGAATGCGCAGGACGGTATTAGTGCAGTGCAGACAGCAGAAGGCGCATTGACAGAAGTGCATGACATGTTACAGAGAATGAACGAGCTGGCAGTGAAGGCAGCGAACGGGACGAACTCTGTATCTGACCGTCAGGCGATCCAGGACGAGATCAATCAGTTGGTAACAGAAATTGACCGTGTTGCAGAGACAACTAAGTTTAATGAGACTTATCTGCTTAAGGGTGATCGGCAGGCGGATTTAGAGTATACGGCGGTTTATGCGAAGTCTGCAGGTGATCCGGATAAGACGACAGCGAAGTTTGGTGATGGAATTACAAAGTTATATGAAGCGGACGGAACGACAGAAATTGCTGATGCAGATGCATTGAAGGCATATTTGGATGCTGACCCGAATAAGAAAGTTATTAAGACTCCGGCATCAACGACTGGTGGAACTGAGGCGCAGGAGGGTACAGGTAAGGATTACGAGTATACAGAAGCATTTGTATCAACAGATGGAGCGGCAACAGGTAAGGTAGCAACTGCCTATGAAAAAGATTCTAACACTGCTTTGACCGGAAAGGATTTAGTTGCCGCAGTTAAGGCTGGTAAAGAATTATATAATGACACAAAAGACAATGGTCAGGTAAATGCAAATAAGTATGGCGGTGGCTTGACTGCACTAGATGTAGTGGCTGGAGAAGCAACGATTGCTGCCGATACGGAAATATTTGATGCAAATGGTAAAAAATTAGATGGTGACGGTATTGTAGCAGAATTGGAAGCCGGTAAAAAGGTATATACAGTAGCTCCCACCACAACACCCGCAGAAGAAGCAAAAGAAGGAACCGATTACACGTACACAGGAGCTAATCAAGCTGTACTCTACGATGTAGACGGTAACAAGATTTCCGAGAATGGTCTGGACAGCTATCTTGACATTGCTAAGGATGGATCAAAAGTAACAATCAAGGATCACAGGGAACTTTTCACTGACGAGAAAGGGAAGAATAAGCTGTCCGAAGATGATATGGATAATTATGTAAAAGCAGAGCAGGCTAAGACCGCATCGCTGGATGTCAGTCTCCATGTAGGCGCAGACGCTACCAAGAATAACCAGATCACCATGAAGATCGAAGCCATGAGCGCAGAATGTCTGGGCGTTGACGGATTAAAGATTGACGGCAAGGATGATGAGAATGCACTGAACGCCATCGAAACCATCAAAGCAGCAATCCAGAAGGTTTCCACACAGCGTTCTGCACTCGGTGCAGTACAGAATCGTCTTGAGCACACGATCAACAATCTGGATAACGTTGTGGAGAACACGACAAGCGCAGAAGCACAGATCCGTGATACCGATATCGCAGAAGAGATGGTTAAGTATGCGAACAACAATATCTTACAGCAGGCAGGAACATCCATGCTGTCACAGGCGAACCAGTCCAACCAGTTGGCATTGTCCTTACTCGGTTAATACGACCGCTCGTTTTGAAAAAGTTATTGCTTTACACATGAAATATCAGAAGGCAGCCGCACTTTCCTCGGAAGGTGCGGCTGCTTTGTAATGTGCCCTACGGCATACAATTTTAATTCTTGAGGACTATCTGAAAGGTATCTGTGGAACAGGGAGAGTATTTTGTGTTAGCTGTCAAGAATTTTGAGTAAATCTTCTGGAATGATATTTGTGTCAAATTTCCTTTAATTCCTTTTTATAATCAAAATCCTCCGGCAGTGTTCCAGCAAATGACATTAGTCCCTGAAAACCCTGTAGTCTTTTTTCGGGAGTGTTTTCAAGAGAATGTTTTTCAGTGACGGTATTTTCAACAGCATCCATCTCTTTTTGGGCTAAGGTAGGATTTTCGTGTTTATGCGAGGTTTCCTCAAGGGAATCAATATTTGAGGAGGAAGTTCCTTCATTATTGTCGGTCTGTGAATCGACAAAACGAATATACATGTATACTGCCTCTAACTTATTTTCTGGCATTTCACGTAGCAATCCTATTGCTTTTTCCAAAGTAGACATAGATGTTCCTCCTTTAAAGTTTTATTATATGGATTATCGTCAAAAACGATACATATTTCTCCCTTATCAGAGGTCAAAATATGTAGTAAACATTGTATTCTCTATAAATAGATCTGGTCATTTATTTTCTTAATCATAACACGGGTTTCAAAAAAATCAATAAAGAGTTCATAAAATGGACGAGAAAGCGATTAATAAGGTTGATGCGACATTTCCAAGAATGGTCTGGACAGCTATCCCTTTTACGACTGGCAAAAAAGTGTCCCTATTGACAAGCGTTAAGCATATGGAGTATACTAAAAGCAGTTAGCGACTACTAACGGATGTAGTCGCTTTTGTTTGATACAAAGTTAGCTTACGCTAACTATATTATGAAATATTGTTGAATGCTTCCATCTGGAGCCAGTTGGTTTTGGAGGTAACGTTAGCTTAAATGAGAGATATTTCAGACAAGGAGGGACTATGAAATTTTATGAATTTGGGGATAAGAATCATCCGGTAATTCTTTTGCTGCCGGGAACCTGTTGTCATTGGAAGGTAAACTTTGAAACAGTCATCCCGCTTTTGGAGGAGGAGTTCTATGTAGTTTGTGTGTCCTATGATGGTTTTGATGAAACGGAAGACACCATATTTCCGGATATGCTGACGGAAACGGCAAAGATGGAAAGCTATATCAGGAAGAATTATGGCGGCAGGGTACACGCCGCTTATGGCTGTTCTTTGGGCGGGAGTTTTGTGGGGCTGCTGGTGCAACGGGGAAACATACATATCAACCATGCCATCCTTGGCAGTTCCGATTTGGATCAGCAAACCGGACTGTCTGCACAATTTCAGGGATGGCTGATTGCCAAAATCCTGTTCGGAATGTTTCAAAAAGGCAGTATGCCGAGATTCATGCAGCGTCGGCTGGAGAAGAAGCCTGCCGAGGAGAGGTTGTATTATGATAAAATGCTGGGTTTGTTCGGTGTGGGAAGTACCCGGATGTCTTTCGTAAAGCAGGAAAGTATTCGGAATCAGTTCTATTCAGATCTAGTCACGCCGATTGAGAACGGAATCGATCCGCCTGCTACGGTGGTGCATATCTTTTATGCCGTAAAAATGGGGGAGAAATATCTGGAACGGTATCACACGCATTTCAAGAATCCGGACATACGACGGCATGAAATGCAGCATGAGGAACTGCTGGTCTGTTATCCAGGACAGTGGACTGAGGAAATCAGGAACTGCTGTAACTTGTGATCCGAAAGGAATGAAAGGGATCTGGATAATTTGGAATCAGAAGAAAATGCGATTCCGGGGAAAGAAGAATGCAAGCTTTTGATAACAAAAAATAGCAGGGGATTGTGGGATGAAATTATTGGTTTATGGCGCGGGCGTGATCGGCTGCGAACTGGCTCATGTGCTGAAAAAGGGCGGAAATGATGTAACGCTGCTCGCCAGAGGGGAGAGGAAGGATAATCTGGAAAAGCGGGGCTTGCGATCCGGCATCCCGAAGGATTTTTCGGGACGGATGTTAGAGGTGCCTGTAGGTACGGGGATTCTTTCCATGCTTTTCCAGATAAGCAAGCCGCATACAGTGAGGTCTTCCGGGTTCTGAAACCGGGTGGGATTTTCTGCGGCTGCTTTTATGTGAAGGGTGAGAATAAGAGAACGTCTGAAATCCATGTATCGGAAGGCAGAAGTGAAATCCGTGGAGGGAATGGCGGCTTTCCGGTGCAGGAAGGGGTGAGTATTATGACGAGTGAAGAATATAAGAAACTATTGAAGCGGCATAATACAGAGGCTTTGTGATGTGGGCGGACTGAAGCGAAAATTTTGCGAATCCCATATATCTATGTTATAGTGATTGTACTGAGTGCAGAAAAGACGAAAGGTACATTTCTGCCTAATATAAAATAGCGCATGTTATATAATGCTATAATTAGATTGTTCCCAGAGTAATAGAAAGGCAAGGCTGCAGATATGAAAGTATTGATCCTGGAGGATGATATCGGCTTAAATCGCGGTATTTGTTTTGCGTTGGAGCAGGAAGGGTATCAAACCGTAAGCGCGCGGACGATGCAGGAGGGATATTCCCTTTTGGAAAAAGAAATCCCAGAAGCCGTGGTATTGGATTTAAACCTGCCGGATGGAGATGGAATTGATTTCTGTAGGAAGGTACGACAGCTCTCCGGCGACAGCGCGCAGACCGCTATTTTGATGCTTACGGCGAGAGACATGGAGACGGATGAGATCATGGGGCTTACAAGCGGCGCGGACGATTACATCACGAAGCCTTTTTCAATATCCGTATTAAAAGTCAGACTCGCAAATGTACTGCGCAGGAAAATGCCGCCCGACGTTTCTTCCGGGGAGGAGCATAGGATAAGGTCGGGTGACGTTGCGATAGACACGAAGACGCTGCGCGCCTTTTGCGGGGAAAAAGAACTGGATCTGAGTATGACAGAGTTCCGTCTTTTGCAATATTTTCTGGAAAATAAAAACCATGCGTTATTAAAAGAACAGATTTTGCAGCATATATGGGATATCGACGGGAATTATGTGGAAGAAAATACACTTTCCGTCAATATCAGTCGGCTTCGCAAGAAGCTGGGCGGCAGCTATATCCGCACGATTCAGGGAATCGGCTATCTGTGGGAGGAGAATCCATGACAGAGCGGTTCGTGATTTTGATACTGGCAGTCTGCCTTGCGCTGTGCCTTGCTGTACTTGCACTGAGTACGGCTTATTTTCTGTGGCAGTGGAAGAAACTAGACCATATTCTGGATCGTTTTCAGAAGGAAAACATTTTTCAGAAGGAAAATTATGATATAGCAGAGACAAGGGAATCCCGCGTGATCAGCCAGCTTAAGCG
>JAMPGN010000272.1 GCA_023663915.1 Eubacterium sp.
CAATGTCCGGTTTTGATATTTTCACTTCGTAAGATCTATTCGTGGATTACCCAATGACCATAACGCTTGCCGCCAATGCGCTCTATGCGCCCGGCTTCCTTCAGTAACTTAATTTTTTTCTGAATCACACGTCTCGTTGTTCCAAGCCGCTCTCCTATAGCATCCTGAGAAATATTTGGTTCTTCCCTTAAAATCGCAATGATCTTAAGCACCAAAGCGTCGTCTAAAGCTCCAAAATCCGCGGTGCTTTGGTGCTTTGGAACTTTGGAATCTCTCACAATGGCACTTGCAAGTGCAGCAAACTTGACCATCACATAATTGCTTTGAACTGTGTACACAGGCTCATCAGCACCATGTTCTCTGCAGGCATCACATATTTTCTGAATACCGCGCCCCCAGCGTTCAATATATCCTGCACGATAGAAAACATCAGCTATTTCGGGATTGAGCGGCATGGATCTGTGTGAATGCATCATCGTTTCCGCCGTAAAGTCAGGGGGAAGAAGACTGCTGTTGCTGATATACATAACCTCATCCTCAATCCGAATCTGAATCGGATTGTTATCGGACCAATCGGAATGTATCAGTGCATTATACACAGCCTCACGTACCGCCTCACGGGCGAAAGGATATGTCTCAACGCGTGTTTCCTTGTGGTAAGAAATCGCCGCCTTGAGGTATTTAAGGTAAATAAAGTCAATTACCCGGTCAGCTATAAGAATAAGGGAGCCATGAAACTCATCCTGATATAAAATCTCACTGCCTTCAAACTTTCCGATTTTGACATAGCAGCCGCCGATTATCTTCTCCGGCTCACGATAAAAACACAATGCGCCTGACCTTTTCAGCTTGCCATCTGCCAGCAAATTCAGTTTGTTCAGAAGTTCCTCATTAGGTATATCCAAGTCTTCCTTTGTCATGCGCCCGCTGCGAAGTGCTTCACGGCGAAAAATATCAAAACTTTCCTTATCTAATTCTTCAATTGAAATATTGAGTACAGAAGATGACTCCCACTTCATTCCTGTTTTTGATATCAGAAAATTAGTCAATGCATTGCCCCGCAGCAGCTGTTTCGTACTGCCGCTGCGATAGTGATACTCTCCATCATAATTGACAGGAAACGCCCATGGTGAAACTACAATCTCAATATACTCTAACCCATTTTGGGTGAGAAGATTTACATCCGCAACAATGCCCGGCTTGTTTTGAATTTTGTTTGGAATATCCTCCATCAGTTTCTTAGCATCACTGACGCCCATGACAGTGCCATCGTCCTTTTTACCGATATATATCTTACCACCCTGCGCATTGGCAAAACCGCATATCCATTTCAGATATTCGTCACGCCAAGATTCTTTCCATTCTATATTCTGGCTTTCTGCCATCATGCGTTCACCTCCATGTATTTAGCGTTTTCACGCTCAACCTTTACTATTCTATCATTGTTCGTATTAATCAAGAAATCATCCGCGCCACAGGTGTCATCTAACAAGACGTTATTCTGCATATCAACGATATCATTCCAAAGACAGCTGCATTGCTCCGTCTCCCTGTTATAGTATCTTTGATAAACATATTACCTTTCGTCGCGTCCATTAGATTAGTCCTCCTGCTTCGTTCCGTATGGCGCTGATTCTTCCGCTACCATCTGTAAATCCTGCGACCTTTTGTTGAAAGCCTCAGCATAGCTGACAACCCGGCGATTCATATCATTATTATCCGTCCATAACTCGCACTGAAGCATTACTGTGGCAACAGCATCATCCATGCCCTCCGGCGGATACTTATGTTTCTTCAGTAGCCTCTTGATCATCATGCGCATTTTTGCTCTTGCCGAGTCACGCTTCTGCCAGTCGATAGTACGATTCTTCCGAAGCGCCTCTGTGAGCTCTTTTGTTATGGCAATCAGCTCATCGTTTTCATAAAAGTCCTTAATCGCCTGTGGCTTAGTAAGAGCGTCGTAGAATGCCAGCTCATCCTCCGAGAGTCCAAGTTCATCACCGGCATCGTGTGCTTCTCGGATTTGTTGTGCCATTTTCAGGAGTTCTTCGATGACTTCCTCATTGGTAAGCATTCCGTTCAGGTAACGATTCATCACGCCTTGGATAATTTCGCTGAATTTCTCAGATTTAACCACATTCGTGCGTCTGTATATCTGCACCTGTTCCGCTATCAGCTTTTTCAGAAGCTCAACAGCGAGGTTCTTCTCCTTCATCTGCCCGATTTCCTCAAGGAATTTAGGATCAAACAGGGAAAATTCCTCTTTAACATCTGAAAACAAATTGATAACGCCATCGCTCTTGATGCTGGACTTTAGCAGCTCGTTGATGCGCGCATTCATTTCCGGCAGAGATATTTTCTTGCCCTCGCCCTGATTCATCAGCCTCATAACAAGTACACGAACTGACTCAAAGAATGCTGCTTCAACTCGCAGGTCACGCTCTACCAGCGAAGAACAAAGAGATAGCGCCTGACGGAGCAACAGCGCTTCCTTGGTGAAGTCCTCACGTTCTCTTTCCTTATCCGTGCCAACGATGAAGTTAACAGCTCCAGTGATAGCTTTCGAGCGTTCAAGGTCGGTGCCGTTTATAAACTTGGAATAGTCATATCCGTGGAACAGATCGCGGCAGATAGAGAGCTTCTCAAGGAACTTCGGATAAGCAACTTTGGCAATATCTGTATCACCGTAGTTTTTCTTATCACGAGCAGTATAGTCATTCATTGCCTGTTTCAAAGCTGCCGCAATGCCAACATAGTCAATGATCAAGCCTCCCTCTTTATCCTGAAAAACACGATTGACGCGGGCAATGGCCTGCATCAGGTTATAGCCCTGCATCGGCTTATAGACATACATCGTCGCAAGTGAAGGCACATCAAAACCGGTCAACCACATATCAACGACAATAGCAATCTTCATCTTGCTATCATTGTCTTTAAATTCCTTTGCAAGCTCGTCCCTGCGGCGCCTATTACCGATAATAGCACGCCACTCCTCTGGATCTTTGTTGCTTTCGGTCATTACAACCTTGACCTTCTCCCTCCAGCTTGGACGCAGCTCAAGAAAACGATGGTAGATTTTCATTGCGATAGCTCGGGAATACGCCACAACCATCGCCTTACCTGTCAGGAGATCAGCACGATAATTCTCGTAATGGTCAAGAATATCATTCACCAACGAATCAATCGTAGCATCGTTTCCGAGCACTGCCTCCATCTGACCGAGTTCTTTCTTGCTCTTCTCGACCACTTCAGGATCAGCATTATTCGCCATAATGTCATACTCCTGATCGATCAGGTGGAGCGTAGCCTCATCAAACTTCAGCTTTATAACACGGCTCTCGTAGTAAACCGGTCTCGTAGCGCCGTCTTCCACTGCCTGTGTCATATCATAAATATCGATGTAGTCGCCGAAAACCTCACGGGTATTTCTGTCCTTGGCAGAAATAGGAGTTCCGGTAAATCCAATATAAGTAGCATTTGGAAGGCTATCTCGAATGATACGTGCTGTACCGATTTTTATCTCACCAGTCTTGACATCGACTTTTTCCTTCAATCCATACTGACTACGATGCGCTTCATCTGCCATAACGATGATGTTACGACGCTCCGAAAGCGGCTCGGAGGACTCCTCAAACTTCTGCATCGTTGTAAAGATGATGCCGTTTGCCTGTCTGCCATCCAGCCAATCTTTCAAGCCGATATCATTTTTACCGGAAGTCTCTGTCAGCTTCCTGCAGGTGGCATGCACCGGCTCCTGACGCAGAAAATCCTTACATTTCGCAAACTGCCCATAGAGCTGATCATCCAGATCGTTACGGTCTGTAATAACCACAATAGTCGGACTGTCCAGTGCCTCCTGCAGAAGATGCACATAAAAAACCATAGATAGAGATTTACCGCTGCCCTGCGTATGCCAGAATACGCCACCCTTACCATCAGTAACCGTAGCGTGCTTTGTAGATTCGACAGCTTTCCGGACGGCAAAATATTGGTGATAGCCTGCCAAAATCTTAAACTTCTTCAAGCCTTCATTAGAGAAGCAAATAAAGTTTTTGATGATGTCCAGCAGGCGCTCCCTTTCAAACATTCCCTCAAAGAAAGTATCGAACTGGGCATATTGCGTATTTTCATAACTGCCATCTTTCGTTTTCCATTCCATGAAGCGATCTTCTCCGGAAGTAATGGTACCGGCTTTACTGGTCAGATGATCGCTGATGACACAAATGCAGTTATAAATAAACATCGACGGAATTTCCTGCATGTAGTTTCTGATCTGCAGGTATCCTTCGGAAGCGTCAGTCTCCTCGCGTGAAGGAGACTTAAGCTCTATAAGCACAAGCGGAAGTCCATTCAGGAACAGAAGCACATCCGGGCGTTTGTTGCTGTTTTCAATGAAAGTCCACTGGTTTGCCACGACAAAAGAGTTATTCTCAAGATTTTTGTAGTCTACTATATAGACGAGACCGGAGCGCTCCTCGCCCTTAACGAAATACCGTACTTCGATTCCATACTGAAGATAGCCCATAAAGAGTTCATTCTTCTGGACAAGCTCGGCATTCTCAAAATTTTTAAGTTTGAACAGCGCATCTGCTATAGCATCCTCCGGCATACCCGGATTCAGTCTGTGAATGGCTGCTTCTAACTCCTCTTCATATAATGGACTGCGGAAGTCACGCTCCAAATCCGGCGCGTAGACATACCGGTATCCCATATTCTGGAATAATTCGATTATCGAATTCTCATAGTCCGCTTCGGTATAAAATCCTGACATGAGTTTCACTCCTTTGTGGTTCCTTATATTATTCTCTTCTTAGCGGTCGTTTTCATCATTCAGTGCTCTGTTTTAAAAACGAGAATTTACAG
>JAMPGN010000273.1 GCA_023663915.1 Eubacterium sp.
AAATGAGGTCAGCCTTGATTTCAGCGGCATGGAACAGCGATGGGTGGACGTTTGATGCATTGGAGGCGCATTACCATACGCTGGTAAAGTACCTGAACTTTAAGGATCAGGGCATGATTCTGGGCAGAGGCTGTGGGACTCCTTCCATGGGAAATGAATACCGTACACACATATAAAGAAAACCCGCGTAAATAGCGGATTCCTAAAAGTGCCAGCCGGAAAAAAGGCTGGTTCTTTTATTGTAAAAATATTGCGCAGGATATATTTACATATTGTGCAATATAGGTTATATTATAATTATCAAAAAAAGAGCAAGGAAGCGGGGCGAGGATATGAAGAAAACAGGGCAAACAGAAGCAGGGCAGGGGAAGCCCGTATTCAACCAAATAGCATATCAAAATGAGTATAACCGACAAAAGTACGATCGTATCAATTTAACTATGCCAAAGGGCAAGAAAGAGCGTGTAAAGACGGCTGCGCAGACAGCAGGACAGAGCGTAAACGAATATATAAACACGGCGATCGACAGGGCATTGAACAGCGAAGCAGGGGCAGCAGAATAGAAAGGCGGGGCATCATGGCAGAATATATTATAATACATGTTTTGTGTTGGGTCGGCGCGGGTACAATATTCGGTTTCGCTTTCCGTATAGAAGAATTTATCATGCAGAAATTAACGGGCGCGGGCATGGTAGAAACGCTATGCAGGATATTAAAAGAATTTAGAAAAGAATAAACAGAGGGCAGCAGGACGACGGGAAACCGTCGTCTTTTCCGTGTATGAAAAATTTTGCGAATATTACATAATATGTATTTACATATTGCGCAATATGTGATATGCTATAGTCCAAGAAAGAAATAAACAAACAACACATGTATAAATGAAAGGCGGGAAACGAAATATGAAGGTAAAGCGGATTTACAGAGAGGTTGTTGAAAAACAGGATTGGAAAGGATTCGTGTACACGGGTGAAATTATCGAAATTGAATATGAGGATTCCGCAGTCGGAACAATAACCAATAGCTACCGAGTAGTAAAAGGCAAATTCACACCTTACGGCGGCATACGGGATTGCGGAGATCATTACATTAAAGCAAATTATTCTTCTTATGACAGGATAGATAAAAAAACGCTTGAAATAGAAAAAGATGTAGAAGATAGATGAAAAATGTACTTATCAAAACAAACGGAGGTACAAAAAATGAAGAATATAAAAGTTGAATGGTGCAAGAATTTTATCAATGCTCTTTTTAAGAAACACCACCCACAAGCAAAGGCAATTTATACAGAACTGTTTTGGGATTGTGCTGAAAAGTCTGGTCTTTGGGAGCGTGGAACATACGGAACGCCAATGAGTGAAGCGTTATCAGAACTGACAACGGTAGAAGCTGTACAGGACGCAAACGGAAATTTTGCATACCATGTATTCAGGCTGAAATAACCACCACCCACTCGGCGGGGTTGCGCCGGGAGAAAGCGAGAAGGATATGAAGAACATCTTTAAGATTGAGGAACACTTATTTGAAAACAATAATCATACAGTGAGAATTGAATACAGAATTTTTATGGAACCTTTTGTTTACAACACGAAAACAAAATCACAGCTTAATCAGCAGGAAAGAAATTTTCCTAAGATACAGATTTTTCATTTTTAGGCAAAACCCACCCAGCGGGATTGTGCTGGGAGAAAGCGGGAAGGAAATGAAAGTCGATTTAAAAACTGTTAAGGAGCATCCACAAATGGAGAAGTGCCCATATTGCGGACACGATGAGTATTATATCAGATACAGATATTCCGGCGAGGGAGTAGTAAGGTACCGGTTCGACGGAGATGAGACAGATAACAGTGATATGTATGATTGTTTGCAGGATAAAGTTGTTGGCAAATTTGCATATTGTTGCAATTGCAATAAAAAGATTTTCAGAATAGGGCAGTAGTTTCAAGGCGATAGGCTGCCCCTACCGCCAGAAAGGAGAAAAAAGATATGTATAATACATATGGTGCAACTGCAAGAATCGGGCGCTTTACATGGAATATAGGTTCCCCGCTATTCGGGAAATATTTCGTTGATATTCAGACTTCGTTTGGAAGTTCTAACATGAACACGCCGGAAAGTTTCGATACAAAGGAGCAGGCAGAAAAATATTTAATCGGCATCGGATTTTCTAAGGGTTAAATCGTATCCGACCAAGCAGGTGCGGGAAACTGTTCAAAAAATTTCCCGCGCTTCTGTCGGGTAAAGCGGGGAGAAAGCAGGAATATGAAGGTCAAAAAAATATCAAAAGGGATATATGAATATAACATGTACAGGATCAGCAATTGCGGATACCATCACCCAGACCATTGTGTCTGGTGGGAAGCGGTCAACCTTGATACAGGGTGTGCGGATTACCATGCCACAACAAAGAGAGAGCTACTCCGATTAATATCACAAGATTTGGGCTGACGACAGGCTACCCTCTACCGCCTTTTATGATCATGCATCCTTAAGAATGAACCGCACGTCCAGCCCGTTTTTAAATACGATCGCGGAAACGTGCGACCGCCTGACCTCTATACGCTCGATGATCGTCTGGACGAATTTATGCAGGGTTTCATTCCCGACAACAGGCGCAAAATCTGAATACACAATAGGCGCGCCGGACTGGATCTGGTACGACAGCAGAAATTCGGTGGCACTTGTAATAAAGGATAATTCGGACATGCTTTCAAACACGCTTTCCTCTTCGCTGGCTATTTCGTTACTGATCCGCGCCATGTCTTCCTCAAGACGCGACCGCGTGGTTATATATTCCCGCTCGTCCATCACGTCATCGTCGAACAGATACGCCTTTTTGAGACGTTCCAGCGCACGGTTGATTTTCACCACTTCCTTCCGCTTCTGATCGATTGCGGCGGTTCTATCATCTTTTTTGTTTTCAAGCGGTGAAGGGATAAAGGACGAACCGGCGCGGGATATGCCGCGCAGGGCGTCGAAAATCTGTCGCAGCGATACAGCGTCCATTTGCAGCACGCACGAGAATGCATCACCCTGTAAAAGCCGCTTTTCGGTCTCGCCGATTCCTGCCTTTACATAATCCCGCCGCGCTGCAGATACCGCGGCAAGGTTGGAAACAAAGTTGAATACAAAAGGACCGATTACAACATCGGAAGCGCCGGAAGCATTACAGGAACCGAATCTGCGGCGGGAAGAACAGAGATAAAGCGATGGTCTGAAACCATTCAGCCGTACACTATCCAGACGGAAAACTTGAAAGGTAGCCCCGCATTCCGCGCACCTTAAAATGCCGCCCGAAAAAACATGCGCATGCCTTTTCTGATGGGGGTTAAAGGACGTCCGTGATGTTATCCCGTTTTCTTTTATGACGGCGTTCACACGGTCCCATAATTCGGGAGAAACAAGCGGCGGGAATACAGCAGGAAGATAAACGACTTCATTGTCCGGCTTTCTTGCTCCGTGCGAGGCATACCTGTAATTATATCTGTAATCCCCCTTATTCATGGGATTCTTTAAAAAATTTATGATCGTGCCGGTCGTCCATTTCCCGCCGCGCTTCGTCTGGATATTGTTGGCATAACAAAAATCACGCACTTTTGACGTCGATCGGGTTTCATCATAAAGACGATAGAGCATCCGCGCCTTCTCTGCTTCGTCGGGGTCGTGTTCGGGCAGCTGCGTTTCGGCGTTCCATTTCCAGCCGAAAGGCATATGCGCACCGTTCCATTTGCCGTCCTGCGCCCGCCCGATCATCACGTCCATCACACGTTCGCTTGCCAGCTTCCGTTCAAGCTCCGCAAACACAAGTATGATCTTCAATATGGCTTCGCCGATCGCGGAAGACGTGTCAAACTGTTCATTTAAGGATATGAAGGTCGTCCGGTTTGCCTTGAAATCGTCATACATCAGGGAAAAATCGACGAGGTTTCGGGAGATGCGGTCGATCTTGTACACGCACACCCGCGCCACCCCGCCCGCCTTGACCTTTTTCATCATTCGCTGGAATGCCGGACGGTCGGTATTTTTGCCGGACTTGCCAGCGTCTTCAAATACTTCCAGTTCGTCAGCCGGAATATGAAGGATATGGAGACAGTAATTTTGAAGTTCTTTCTTCTGGAATGGTAAGGAGTCCCTGTCGATCTGGTGTCCCGTCGATACACGCACATACAACGCCGTAATGCGCCCGTCGGCATTGTTCCCGCCTTTTTCTGTTTTCATTGTGGTTTATTCCCTTCCCTTCTTGAAAGATTCGGGAAAAGGGTATAAAAAATAAAGCCCCGTTTCCCATTGCTATATTGAAGGGCTTTATGCTATAATAATCTTTGCGAGAGAGTTATTATAGCGAAGCCCGGTCAACCGGAGTTTTGCAGCCGCCCTTGTGTTACCAGCACAAGGGCGGTTTTTCACAGTATGGTTTGACAATTATGCATTTTTTGTTATAATATACTTATCAAGAGAGCCGAAAGCTAGATGAAGCCTAGCCGCCGGAAATTGAGTTGCTACAAAAAGTAGCGCCTACCTTACCAGAGCAGGGCGCTATTTTTTGCGTATAGCGTAAACAACAAGTGTTATCACTGCGCAAAGCATAATTACAAATGTGAAAAGATTCTCATATGTAACCATTGGCACCAGCCCCTTTCATAAAACTCAGCGGCTGACATATCGCCCCTTCGGCTCCCTTGATAAGTATATTATTTGGTTTTATTACCGCCTGCGATTATGACGCAGGCGGTTTTTTTTATTCTATAGGAAATTTCTCATTCCGAAGGAATCCTGAATTAAAATAGCCCGCCGGA
>JAMPGN010000274.1 GCA_023663915.1 Eubacterium sp.
AAGGCCCCGGTCTGCAACACCGTTATCGCCGGTTCAAATCCGGCAGTCACCTTAACCGAAAAAGATTCTGAAAATTCTTTCAGAATCTTTTTTCGTGAAGATATTAAGATACACATACGAAAGTCGTCTCATTTAAACTGGCAGAAAAAGAAATATTTGTGAGTTGATATAGCATGTCATACCGAAACATTTAAGGAAGGAGTTTCGTTGTGAATGCTTGTATCTGCAGCGCCGGAAGAAGAATAAAAAACTGGCTCATCAGTTAGGGCGGTGGCTAGATCGGATAATGATTGCTTGGACAGTTCACGCCCTTCTGAACTGATTTCCACGGTATCCGTTCTGGAGTTTTCCATATCCTCCGCAACTGGATTGGTGATATTGTCTCCATTTTCCGCTCCATTTTCGACTCTTTGCGCTTCGGCTTCTTGGCGCTCTTTACGGAGTTTTTCAAGTGACTGTTCACGAGCCAGCTTTTCTTTTTCTTTTGCTTCTTCGGATTCTTCTTTCATGCCTTCCTCGGTTTTATCCTTGTATTGGTAGGCTTTATCCTCGAACTCATTGACATAGCCCATCGCGCGTTCCATAGTGCCCAGATCTCCTTTACGCCGTGCCTCCTTATATACCCGCATCGGAACTTTCGTCATATTCATATTGGTGTGTGCGCCGATCAGACCTTCCATTGTTTTTGCATGCATTGTGTCATCCCTCCTATCTGTATTTTTTTTCGGAGCGTAGAGAAAAAGACGTTAGCAACATGCATCATAAAGTCTTTTCAATGTCATATGCGGCAGAGCTGCATGGTAATAAAATCGAGATGCGGAAGGTATCTTCGCTACACTCTACATGCAGAGTGCCGTTATATCTCTCTACGGCGTCTTTGACATTCTTTAGTCCGATGCCGCTTGTATATTTTGAATGTTTTATTGGCATTGCAAGATTTTCTATCTGCATCGGGGCACTATTGACAATTTCCAATAACAGGCATTTTCGGACCATATGCGCATCGATTCTAATAAAACGTTCTGTCTTGGCAACTGTCTTTGAGGGTAGTTTTTGGCAGGCTTCCAATGCGTTATCTAAAAGATTACCGAAGATTACACAGAGGTCAAAATCGTTTATCGGGCATTCGGACGGAAGCTGTACGCTGCATTCCCAGCGGATATGAAGACCGTCCGCCTGCTTGCGCTTATAATATAGAAGGGCGTCTATGATGCTTTTGCCGGTCAGGTCATCGGCATGGTCGATTTTGCCGGCAGCCGCCATTCTGTTTAGGTAATCAGACATTTTATCCCACTCTTGGTTATCTAAGAGGCGCTGCAGTCCGATCACATGATTTTTCATATCATGACGCAGACGTTCCAGGCTGTGGTATTGCTCTTCCAACATCTGGTAAAAGGTGACTTGTGAATGATATTGTTCTTTTTGCCGTTGCTCTATGTCGATCTTATCCATGCTATAGATATAGAAACCTGCGCCGCACATACAGAGTGCGGAGAAAATCAGGAGTCCAATATAGCTGAGCAGTTCATTGTAGTACAGATTCAGATGGTCGCCGCCGCGCAGTAAAATACCGTGACTTGCGGCGATATCAACGCAGTCCCACAGAAGGATCAATCCAAGCAGGGGGATGGATAGTGTGATATACCATTGTGACAAGTGGTCGGCAAAGAAATTTTTCATGCGCTTTGTCAGGAAAAGGATGCCCCATATGGTGCAGGAAAATATAATGCAATAGCTTATGAGATCTAAACCGGGATTCAGTAAGGGAGTGGACTCCATGTGCATGAAAAGAAAAGCTATAAGCAGGAAACACATAAGAAAAGATTCGACAAAATGCTGAATCAGCAGGCGTGTAGCGAGCAGGAAAGACGCCGCTGCTATTTTTTGTGCCGGATCACCTTGATAAAGCAGAAGGATACATGAGATCAGCAGGATCTGCCAGAGCAGATGCAGCAATATTACCAAAGGATAGGGAAATATGTCGGCAAGACATACCCCATTGATGATCGGCATACTGACAGACAGAAGGAAGAGAAGCGGTATTTTGCATTTTCGGGCACATGAAAAATGGCTTATACAGAAACGGTGTATCGTCCATGTGTAAGCTATGCTGTAGGGTAGAACGAGAAGGGTATGAAACCATAGTAATTCCGATTGATTCATCAAGTCGTGCGTCCTCCGTTTCTGCGCATATATTCGAGTATTGCCGTGCAGAAAGCCTCATATCTGCGTTTGGCAATCAAAATTTTCTCTCCGTTATCGAGCGTTGCCTCCTGCCTGTTATAGACATCCACATATTTCAAGTTGACAAGATAACTTTTGTGGCAGCGAAAAAAATTCTTGTCGGATAACATAGTTTCGAGTATGCCGATCTGTTCATACCAGGAAAAAGTGGGATGGATACCGTGTGCTTCGATCAGCCTGCCGTGAATTTCAAAATATCTGATGTCATCTAGAAAAAGTTTTCGGGTGGAACGGTCTTTGGAAATAAGGATATAATTGTCGGAAGGTAGGTTCCGCCTGGTGATATATCTTTGGAGTACTTGTAAGAGTTTCCCGTCCTCAATCGGTTTTACCAGATACTCAAACGCCTCAACCGCAAAAGCGTCAAAAACATATTGCCGGCTGGAAGATATGAAAATTAGGATTTTATCAGGGAAATTCTGGCGTAGAAGTTCGGCTGTTTTCATGCCGTCCATGTCGCACATGATAATATCGAGGAAAATAATGTCAAACTCCCAGACGGCTTGCAGCAGTTGTTTGCCGTTGTTATACTGTTTTATCATATGCGGGACGTTCAGGTTGTCCAGAATGTTTCCAAGTTGTCTGCTAAAATGAAGACATTCGCGGATTTCGTCGTCACAGACTGCAATTGTGAGCATGGTGTAAGATCCTTTCCTGGTAGATTTTTTATTCCATAGGGTTCGGGGGTCAAAAGTTTTATGGTATCAGTTGTGCAATCTGCCAGCCAAAGTTTATCGAAAGAGCTTTTGATACTCGAATCTCCATAGGAAATTTCTACGTAAACTTCGAGTTTGCGGCGAGTTTTCCGAGATGCAGGGTATCTCTTAGGAATTACTCATAATTTCGTAAACGAGCGTCAGCTCATTTTTTATTTATGTAAAAGGATTGCTGTATTCAAAAAAGACATATATTATCTGGGCTGTTAATTACAAGTTCAGCTGCACTTAGAATACTTTGATTGCATTCATAAAATGTCTTGTTCCAAACAGGCGGCTATGGATAAATAGTATGGTTTATCCAAACTTGATTTTTGTAGCGTCCATGACATTGGATAGCTTTCAAATGAATTGACCGCCATAACAGCGTCCCCTTCAAAATTGTATGCGGTACAATTCTATCATTGTATGGGTACAATTTCAAGGATATAATGGGACACATAAAGCATAAAAAGCAGAGGGTAGGCACTGTGAAAAAAATTCACAGTCAAAGACATTACACTTATCGGAATCATGGCGGCAGCCGTATATGCAGTGTCTGCTTTTTTGCAGATTCCAATACCGACAGCAATCGACAGTATCTGGTTACACATGGGAAACGGGATGTGTCTGCTATATGGTATGCTCTTAGGGGCAACGCTGGGAGGACTTGCGGCTGAAACAGGCTCTATGTTTTTCGATTTGACAAATCCGGCATACATCACATCAGCGCCTTTTACATTCGCGTTTAAGTTTATTATGGGGTGGCTGTGTGGAAAAATCATTTCTAAATGCAGCATGGGATTGAAAACAAGATTTATCAGTGGTGCAGTAGCAGGGGTTTGTATTACGTCCGGCAGTTGCAAAATTTATGCCGAAAAAACATGAAGTATAAAATGCTAACAGAAAAACCCGGAAAGGATTCATTGAGTTTTTGGTTCCCCTTTTTGGCAGGCAGTATTTTTCAAAACCTATATAATGTTTTGGTGTTAGTCCGTAAGTGTGTTGGTAAGGATCGCAAAGACATACTGAAACATGGGAAAGTGTCGGCTCTATTCATGCGGTTACTGCCATAATTGGCATAGGGCTTTCAATCATTGCTTTTGTAGGCAGTCACTGTTTTTTGGAGCAATGAGTATTCTTGAAAATATTATAAATTTTGCCGCGGAATACTGGAAAATTATGGCAATAGGTATTCCTTTTTCTGCTATGAACAATTTCTATTGGAAAATGCCGGGGATGAGCGGCGCGGAAACCGTACGGGCTATACGCAGCTTAGCCGAAATTAGCAATTTAAGTAAGTGGCTTGAAATCCAGTGTTTATCAACCCTTTTGGAAGGGAAAAAGATATATCATTCAAAATGAAATTTGAAAAACTCTTTTTAACACTATGAATTTCCAAACAGTTTTCAGTCATCTGCTACCTCCAATAATAATTTTAACAAATTTATCAATTCTTTCTCCGTCATTGATACCCTTCTAGCTGCCACAATCGCACTATTCAATCCGTTTTCCACTTTCTTAATCAACTGCTCTTTAAGTAAATCTGAACCATTCGGCATGGCAAAACCCCCTTTTCCTGTCCCCGGTTCTTATCTGCTCCTTTTGGCTTTCAATCTGTGTCTTTTTCTTGGCTTTGGTGCGTTCCTCATATTCTTTCTGTTTTCCGTTGGCTTTCCGTTTCAGACAATTTTGGTGCAACGTATCTTTCCTCGCCTCTTTTTTGCGGATTTCCTCCGATTCTTCGGATGCCGGCTCTTCCTCTGCCATTGTCGGCGGTATGTATTTCCCGATAAAATTAAAATAAATCTCT
>JAMPGN010000275.1 GCA_023663915.1 Eubacterium sp.
TCAGCCGTTGTTTATTCAGGCATTGTTTGGTGATTTGTGCTGGGAAAGTTGAGTTTATTATGTGTGCAATCGCATTCTATTTACTCGCCTTTTTAAACGGCAGCGGCACAAAAATACTTGCAGTTTTATACAGAAAGAATATAATCGGTAGTAAGTTATCATGGATCAGTTACCGGGAAGGAATGATAATGGAATTACAACGAGGATGGCAGGTAAAATTAAGATGAATTTGAAAAAAGTAAAATGGATGACGAAGGCAGCGCTTACTCCGTGTGCACTGTATCTGCTGGCGATTATGCCGCGTATGGTGCACCGTCCGGACACAAGCCTTTTTCAGGGAAAATATTTTGCCCACAGGGGGCTTCATGACAACGCGGGGGATGCCCCGGAAAATTCCATGGCTGCTTTCTGTAAAGCGGTGGAAGCGGGCTATGGCATGGAACTTGATGTGCATGTGTCAAAAGATGGCGTTCCGGTGGTTTTCCATGACTTTAAGCTAAGGCGGATCTGCCGTGCGGACGGAGAGGTTGAGGATTATACATATGAGGAACTTCAGAAGTTTCATTTGTGTGATTCCAAAGAGAAAATCCCGAAACTTGCGGATGTGCTTGCCATGGTTCAGGGGCGTGTGCCGCTCATCATCGAGATCAAGTCGGAAAAGGCGGATGTCTCAAAATGTGCGGTGATCGACGGACTTTTGAGGGATTACAAAGGAGCGTACTGCATTGAATCTTTCAATCCGCTGGTTTTAGTCTGGTTCCGCCTCCACCATAACAGCGTGGTCAGGGGGCAGCTTGCGTCAAATTTCCTCATCGACGGGGGATACCGCAATGCCCTGTATTTTTTTATGACGCATCTGATGCTTAATTTTATGACGAAACCGGATTTTATAGCGTATAACCATAAATTCAAGGAAGAACCCGGCAGGAGGATATGCAGGCGGCTGTACAAGAATCCGGCGGCGGCATGGACGGTGAAGAGCAGAGAGGAACTTGACAGGATGCGGGAAGAGTTCGATGTATTTATTTTTGAAGGATTTCTGCCGTAAGATTGGAAGATCAAACGATGTATCAGTAAACCTGCATCGGCGGACTGCACAAAATGTTCATGGATCTGCCATAAACTAAAAATAGAGTTAAAAATGCACCTAGGCGGCGAAGCTGCTTAAATTTTATCTAATAACCACAAAAAATAGGTGGTAAATTTCCAATTATATGGTAAAATAATAAAAGAGCACAATTAGGTGTATTGCTTAAAATGAAAAGAGAGGGTAAAAACTATGGCGAAATGGGTGTACTTATTCGAGGAAGGTAATGCCGATATGCGTAATCTGCTCGGCGGTAAAGGTGCGAATCTTGCCGAGATGACAAACTTGGGCTTACCGATTCCGCAAGGGTTCACGGTTACGACAGAAGCCTGTACGGACTATTATAACAGCGGCAGGCAGATCACGGATGAGATCAAGGAACAGATCTTTACGGCGCTTGCAGGTCTGGAAGAGAAGCAGGGCAAGAAATTTGGCGATACGGAGAATCCGCTTCTTGTATCGGTACGTTCCGGTGCACGCGCTTCCATGCCGGGCATGATGGACACAATTCTTAATCTTGGACTGAACGATGTCGCAGTGGAAGGATTTGCAAAGAAGACAGGCAATCCGCGATTCGCTTATGATTCTTACAGAAGATTTATCCAGATGTTTTCCGACGTTGTAATGGAGATCCCGAAGTCTTATTTTGAGAGGATTTTGGATGAGATCAAAGAGGCTAAGGGTGTTAAATATGACACGGAGCTGACGGCGGATGACTTGAAGGAGATCATCGGTAAATTCAAGAATATTTATAAAGAGAATAAAGGCGAGGATTTCCCGCAGGAGCCGAAGATACAGTTGATGGAAGCTGTAAAAGCGGTATTCCGTTCATGGGATAATGAGAGAGCGATCGTATATAGAAGAATGAATGATATTCCGGGCGACTGGGGTACGGCGGTCAATGTACAGGCTATGGTATTCGGTAATATGGGCGATACTTCCGGTACAGGCGTTGCGTTTACCAGAAATCCTTCTACCGGCGCGAAAGGCATTTACGGTGAATACCTGATTAATGCACAGGGTGAGGACGTTGTGGCAGGTATCCGTACACCGCAGCCGATCACGAAACTCGAAGAAGACCTTCCGGAATGCTTCAAACAGTTTATGGAGATCGCGAATAAATTGGAGAACCATTATCGTGATATGCAGGATATGGAGTTTACCATCGAGGATGGCAAACTGTTCTTCTTACAGACGCGTAATGGCAAGAGAACTGCACCGGCAGCGATCCAGATTGCATGTGACCTTGTTGATGAAGGCATGATCACTCCTGAGGAAGCAGTTCTTCGTATCGAGGCGAAATCGTTGGATCAGTTACTTCATCCTACATTTGATCCGGCGGCTCTGAAAGCAGGACATGTGGTTGGACAGGCACTTCCGGCATCTCCGGGCGCTGCGGCAGGTAAAATATATTTCACCGCGGAGGAGGCGAAAGCGGCTCATGAGAAAGGCGAGAGAGTCGTGCTGGTACGTTTAGAGACATCTCCGGAAGATATCGAAGGTATGCATGCGGCGGAAGGCATTCTGACAGTCCGCGGCGGTATGACATCCCATGCGGCAGTCGTAGCGCGCGGCATGGGTACGGCATGTGTATCCGGATGCGGCGACATAGCGATCAATGAGCAGGAGAAAGTATTTGTACTTGGCGGAGAGGAATTTCACGAAGGAGACTATATTTCTCTGGACGGTTCTACCGGTAAGATTTATAAAGGTGATATCAAGACAGTGGAAGCATCTGTCAGCGGTAATTTCGGTCGTATCATGGAGTGGGCGGACAAGTACCGCAAATTACAGGTACGCACCAATGCAGATACACCTGCGGATGCGGCAAATGCAGTGAAATATGGCGCAGAAGGTATCGGTCTGTGCCGTACCGAGCATATGTTCTTCAATCCTGACAGGATTCCGAAGATTCGTCAGATGATTCTTGCAAGGACGGTAGAGCAGAGAGAGAAGGCGCTCAATGCTTTGATTCCTTTCCAGAAAGGTGACTTTAAGGCACTGTATGAAGTGATGGAAGGCAGACCGGTGACGATTCGTTTCCTCGACCCGCCGCTTCATGAGTTTGTTCCGACAGAACAGGATGATATTGACGATCTTGCCGTAGAGATGATGATGAGCGCAGAGGAAGTTCAGGAAATCTGTGATTCCCTGCATGAGTTCAACCCGATGATGGGACACCGCGGATGCCGTCTTGCGGTTACTTATCCGGAGATTGCCAAGATGCAGACGAGAGCCGTTATGGAGGCAGCCATCGAGGTGAAGGAAGAGAAGGGATTCGACATTGTTCCTGAGATCATGATCCCGCTCGTAGGAGAGAAGAAAGAGCTTAAGTTTGTGAAGGATGTTGTCGTAGAGGTAGCCGAGCAGGTGAAGAAGGAGAAAAATTCCGATATCAAGTACCATGTGGGAACGATGATCGAGATTCCGAGAGCGGCGCTTCTGGCAAATGAGATTGCTGAGGAGGCAGAGTTCTTCTCATTCGGTACAAATGACTTGACGCAGATGACGTTCGGATTCTCGCGTGATGACGCGGGCAAGTTCTTAGGCGATTATTATAAGAATAAGATTTATGAGTCCGACCCGTTTGCAAGACTTGACCAGAGCGGCGTAGGTCAGTTGGTGCAGATGGCAGCGGAGAAAGGACGCGCAACCAGACCGGATATCAAACTTGGTATCTGCGGCGAGCACGGTGGCGATCCGTCTTCGATTGAGTTCTGCCATAAAGTAGGGCTTACGTATGTGTCCTGCTCACCGTTCCGGGTGCCGATTGCTAGGTTGGCGGCGGCACAGGCGGCTATATCACAAAGATAGGCGAAAACCATTCTTGTTTTTGCAAAAAATATTTTTGTTGAATGCAGATTATAATTTATCCTAAGTTTAGAAGAAAAAACGAATAAAAAGATAATTCGGGGACCTTGTAGGAATCGCATCTTACAAGGTCCTCTTCCTTTCTTTCCACTCCCCACATCCTTCCCTAATTCCCCAAAAGCACCAAAAACACTAGCATTCTCGGCATACTCAAAAAGAAGAGTCCTGCTGCCAGAACCTATCTTTATGATAAAAACCTCTTCCTTTCCTTCTATCTCCCTTATCCTTCCTAAATCTCCAAAAATACCGAAACCCTAGCATTCTCGGCATATCTGAAAAGAAGAGTCCTGCTGCCGTAAATCATCTTTATAATAAAAAATCTTCCTCCTTTCCTTCCCCTTCCCATACCCTTTCTAAAGCAGAAAAATCCTTGATTCACTGGTTCGATATTGGATCAGCCTGAAGGAATCTCTTCCCTTTCTTTCTATTTCCCTTATTCTTTCAAAAGTCTTGAAAGTAGCGAAAACACTGGCATTTTCGGTGTATCAAATGTCTTCACTTTCCTTCTTCTTCCGTTAGATTTTCGGTTTTCGGAAAGCTCTCATATCTCCCATAATAATTCGTAGCCTGTAAGGTGGCTTTTTTCACTGGAAAGGGTAATGGGTGGGGAAGGAAAGGAAGAGGAGAGAGATACCTTTAAAGGCTTGAAAACAGGGAGTTTTGCTATATATGTGTCCTCTTCCTTTCTTTTCTTTTTCGGTGCTTTTTCTAGGGAAAAAAGGGGGATT
>JAMPGN010000276.1 GCA_023663915.1 Eubacterium sp.
GCCTGCTGTGATGAATTTCAGGATAGCTGGGATAGCCTGCCGAGTTTGCGAAGCAAATTTTGCAATCGAGCTTTGCTTATTTCGAGCGTCAGCTCGTTTTTTTATATATTGTATTATACTGAGTGAATTTGTCAAGCGGATTACGGAAAAATGCATACACTGAAACAGGACACGATCACGCGTGTCCTGTTTCTATATAAAACCTTCTCCATTTAGAATCGGTTATAGCTTACGGGGTAAGGCGTCCCCTTATCCTTATGCCTCACCGCCGGATTCCGCTACTTTATTTGCCCTTGCAGCGACTTCTTTCGCTTGAACATCGCTGGGAGCCTGCTCATATCTCGCGAACTCATATTTGTATGTGCCACGCCCGCCTGTCATGGAACGAAGATCGGTACAATAACCGTTCAGGCTTGCCATTGGAATATCCGCTTCAACAACCGTCTTGCCTTCTCCCGCTGGATTCATGCCAAGCACACGTCCTCTTCTCTTATTCAGATCACCCATGACATCACCCGTATAAGAATCGGGCACTGTTACCTGTAAGTTGGCGATCGGCTCAAGAAGCACCGGTCCTGCTTCCATGAATCCCTTCTTAAATGCCTGAATGGTCGCCATCTTAAATGCCATCTCGGAAGAGTCTACCGGATGATAGGAACCATCGTAAAGCACCGCTTTCACACCGACTACCGGATAAGCCGCCAACGGTCCACTTCCCACGGAATCCTGCAGCCCTTTCTCCACTGCCGGGAAATAATTCTTAGGCACGGCTCCGCCCACTACTTCCTGCTCAAATACATAAGCCGATTCCAAATCACCCGATGCCTCAAAACGCATCTTGACATGACCGTACTGACCGTGTCCGCCAGACTGTTTCTTATATTTGTACTCGACGTCAGATTTCTTACGTATCGTCTCCCTGTATGCGATCTTTGGATCGGACAGTTCGATCTCAACCTTATACTCATTGATCAGCCTGCTGGCAACCACGTCCAGATGTAAGTCACCCATACCGTACAGCAATGTCTGCTTATTCTCCGCATCATTGACCACCCACAATGTCTGGTCTTCATGCCGCATCTTCTGCAAAGCCTGCGCAACCTTATCCACGTCGCCCTTATTCTTCGCCCGATATCTCTTGTATGTATAAGGCGTGGAAAGTTCTGTCTTGCCATAGCGGATAATCCTTGCCTTGGTGGAAAGCGTATTGCCTGTCCTTGCCGCCGTCAGCTTCGCGATGGCGCCGATATCTCCTGCATGTAATTCCTTCACCTCAATCGGTTTGCTTCCCTGCATTACATACAGTTTATTGATCTTCTCCTCGACTTCCTTCTCATCATTATAAATCGTATCGTCATTCTTGAACACGCCGGAACATACCTTAATCAGAGAGTATTTACCGATAAAAGGATCTACGATTGTCTTGAAGATATAGGCAGACTTCGGTTTCGAGAAATCAAAATTCGCCTGGAAGATCTCGTTGCTCTTTAAGTCAATTCCTGCGAACTCGTGGTTCTCCGGACTCGGCATATATTTCACGATATCATCAAGCAGCGTGTAAACGCCTTGGCACAGCACATTAGAACCCATCGACATAGGCACGATACTTCCGTCCATGACATTACTCCTGAGAGCCGCTCTGATCTCCGCCTCAGAAAAACTGTCGCCATTGAAATACCTCTCCATAAAATCTTCGCTCGTCTCTGCAACTGCCTCCATCAGCGTATCCCTGCATAACTGCAGATTCTCCTTGCTGTATTCCGGCATCTCGCATTCTACGACTTCCTTACCTTCCCAGCGGTATGCCTGCTCCGTGATGACATTGATATATCCTACGAACTTCTCATTCTCACGGATCGGAAGATGGAACGGCGCAATCTTCTTACCATACCTGTCGGTCATATTCTCCACTACCTGACGGAAGGAAGCGTTGTCTATATCCATATCGGTTACAAAAACAAACCGGGGAAGTTTATATTTCTCGCACAGTTCCCATGCTTTCTCTGTGCCGACTTCCACGCCTGCCTTGCCCGATACGACGATGATCGCCGCGTCCGCCGCACCGACAGCCTCCTCCACTTCTCCGACAAAGTCAAAGAAACCGGGCGTATCCAGCACGTTGATCTTCACACCTTCCCACTCGATCGGAACAACAGATGTCGCAATGGATATATGGCGCTTCTGTTCTTCTTTGCCGAAATCGCTTACTGTATTACCGTCGTCTACTTTGCCCATTCTGGAAGTGATACCGGACAGGTAAGCCATCGCCTCCACCAAACTCGTCTTACCGCAGCCACCATGCCCCAGCAAAACCACATTACGAATCTTATCCGTTGTGTAAATGTTCATTTCTCTTGGTCCTCCAGTTCTGTTATTCACTCATGATTGGGCAGATCGTTCTGTTTAATATATTCCCAAACACAAATTGTAAGTATATTTTACTAAATTTTATATATAATTTCAATATCAATTATGCGGAATGCCTGACTTTTCTCCTCTTGTGGCATAATTCCTAAAATGTTATACTAGATATAATGCCACAACATGTACACTATACCGTTATCCAAGGCGTTTTGCGCGTCCGCTATAGATACGGTATCGATACATATTATGGTACGCTGTTGTCACCGTTATCACTGTTATGATTACTATTATTTCCAGAAAGGTTACTATCATGAGCACATTTACCTATGGTTTTATCGGACTCGGACTGATCGGCGGCTCTATCGCCAAAGCGATCCGCAATCATTTCCCGGATGCGCACATCATTGCATATGATCCCAACGCTGCCTCCTTAGAGCTTGCAGCAAAAGAACAGGTCGCAGATGAAATCTGCTCTTCGATCGACAATTCTTTTCATTCCTGCGACTATGTATTCCTATGTGCTCCGGTCACACATAATGATAAGAATCTTCTTATCTTATCAAAATACCTGTCTCCCGATACGATCCTGACAGACGTCGGGAGCGTCAAGACCGATATCCATCGGCAGGTAGAGCGACTGGGGTTGAAAAATCAGTTTATCGGCGGACATCCTATGACTGGCTCCGAGCGTTTCGGATATCCGAACTCCAAGGCGGCTCTTCTGGAAAACGCCTACTATATTCTGACCCCGTCGGATTCCGTACCCAAGGATAAATTAGCGGAGTACCATAATCTGGTGGAATCCATCGGCGCGATCCCGCTAATCTTAAGTTATGAAGAACATGATTACGTGACGGCAGCCATATCCCATCTTCCCCATGTGATCGCCGCTTCCCTGGTCAATCTGGTCAAAAATGCGGATTCCAAGGAAGGCGTTATGAAAATGATCGCTGCCGGCGGTTTTAAGGACATTACGAGGATTGCTTCTTCTTCTCCTGCCATGTGGCAGCAAATATGTCTGACGAACACGGAAAATATCTCAAAACTGCTCAAATTATATATCAAATCTCTTACCGATATCTCAGTCTGCCTCGACCAACATGCGGAAGATGCTCTGTATGATTTCTTTGACACCGCAAGAAATTACAGGGAATCCTTTACCAACACTTCCAGCGGACCGATCAAGGCAGAACATGTCCTCACGGTAGATATCGCAGACAAACCGGGGGCGATCGCTGCGATAGCCTCCCTGCTCGCCATGCACGACGTGAGTATCAAAAATATCGGCATCAACCACAACAGAGAGCTTGCAGAAGGTGCGCTGCGCATCGAATTTTACGATAAAAATGCGATCACTCAGGCAACGGATATCATGACCAGCCATGGTTATACGATCCACACGAAGAAATAATTGTTTATTTTTCCGCTTTTGCAATACCTTTGTCTATACTACATAATTTATGGTCTCTTTTTTTAAGATTTAAGACGACAGTTTGACAAGCAGCCTGTTCAGAAAATACGATGCCACCATACAGACGATTCCTGCCAGACTACCGTACCAGTTTAATGACACATCAGACATCTGAAAATGCCTTCCGTCTATAAACTGCTTATAATATTCCGTATAATATGCCAGCCCGTAGCAGACCACGCCGGATGCCAGTATTCCGAGAATGCGGAAATATTTTCTGCATATCACCATGCTGACAAACGCCGTGACCAGCCCTACCACAAAGAACAATGCCAGATGTGCACCATAACGTATCATCAAACTTACTGTTTTTATTTGTTCCTCTGTCGGATGGTCAAATACGCTCGCCGCAATCTGCCCTGCCACTTTCATAGTGACACTGGTCGATCGTGCGCCATTCTGGAATGAGACGATCATCACAAAGTACAAAAGTAACATAAGTGCAAAAAATGACGCAGCGATCACAAGAATCTCCAACCACAGTTTTGTATGCCTGTTTTGTTTCATTACAACATCAGTCCTTTCACATCTGCATCTTACATGATTCGCTGGTTTTTGTAAAGGAATCGGTTATGAACATCGCATCCCCTCTGTTTCACGGTTACGCTCCAAAATGCACTTTTAGGAACTTTTTATCTTTCCGAATAAATGAAATCAGAAATTTCTCTTTAGTTGTATTCCCATATTTTTATTCGCAAAATGTAGAACACTCTCAAAAAATGTGCTATGCTATTTTTGTTGTCCTACCGATACCTGGCAACGGGAGGAGGTGTTGACATGGAAGTTATGTTCTCGCTTTTC
>JAMPGN010000277.1 GCA_023663915.1 Eubacterium sp.
ACCATACTCCGCTCCAATATTCTCAAAGAAATGAATTATCTCAAGTATGCCTTGTGTATTTTAAATGCATCTACAGATCACTTGGATGATGCTATGTATGTAAAACAAAAGTTGAACCTTCCACTTTATATAAGTATTGAAAAAGAAAACGCTCACTACTTACGACGTTTTTCATTTAAAAGCACCCTCACCAAACTCAAAGAATCATCCCTTGAGGTCAAAAACCGCATCAATAACAGCAACTGCCTGCTTGATTTGGATCCCTATATTGCAACACTACTAACCAACCTCCCTATTGAAAGTATATTTTCGGTGCTTGAACAAGTTGCTTCCAGTATAGACAACAATTATCCTTTTAAATTTACCGATAAGGGCATTATTTCCTTACAAAAGCAGCTTAATCAATTAGAATGTCTACCGGGAATGCTGTCTCCCTGTATCTGTACAGTCAATGAAAATAAGAACCTCCATTCCAAGTATGACAATGAATTGTTATACAGTCAACAAGATGAATATATGTATACCATAAATATTGACAATGAATCAGCACTATAATTAAGAAGTATCTACGGTAATGTCTCTACCTAATGACCGTAACATTAATTCCCTATGGGAAGTCAATCTGCCAAAAATATCATTAAACACGGAAATGAACAGCCCCTTATACTTGCTTTTCATGGTCTTGAACACATTGTCGTAATCATATGTCTTCTTCTGTATATTCCTTTCCGCAACATCTTTCCAGATTCATTATATCGCTGTAGTCATGTTCTGACAACCGGAAATCTTGTAAATACATATTCTAATTTGTCTGGAAAGAGGTTTTGAAAAATTTTAAAATCACCTATTGACACCTGCCAAATAAGGTGCTACACTACACAACGTAAAAGCAAAGGCGCTTCAAAATGACATGAAGCGTCTTTTTCTTTTGCGATATTGTACATAACCTGGTGAAATGATGATGCGGAGCAATGGGGCTTGTGGAAGAGTAAACCATTGTATCCGCTTTTTTGTTTTAGCAGGCGATGGCAGAGTGAGGAGGAGATTTATCTATGACAGAAGAGATTATGGAGGTTTTAAACGAACAGGTTTTCGGCGTCTGGTTTTTGATCGGCGCGGCGCTGGTCTTCTGGATGCAGGCAGGATTTGCGATGGTAGAGACTGGTTTTACCAGAGCAAAAAATGCAGGAAATATCATCATGAAGAACTTGATGGATTTCTGTATCGGTACGGTGGTGTTTATCCTGATTGGTTTTGGTCTGCTGTTCGGTGAGGATATGGTCGGACTGATAGGCAAGCCGGGATTTGACATCTTTACAAGTTATGGGGATTTCGACTGGTCAAATTTCGTATTCAACTTAGTATTCTGCGCGACTACGGCAACGATTGTGTCCGGTGCGATGGCGGAGAGAACGAAATTTTTAAGCTACTGTATTTATTCGGCAGTGATCTCCGCGTTGATCTACCCGATTGAGGCGCATTGGATCTGGGGCGGCGGCTGGTTAGCGCAGATTGGGTTTCACGATTTTGCAGGTTCCTGTGCCATACATATGGTGGGCGGCATTTCCGCATTGATCGGCGCGAAGATACTCGGTCCTCGAATCGGTAAATTTACCAAGGACAAAGACGGTAAGATCACGAAAGTAAACGCTTTTCCCGGACATAACATCCCGATCGGAGCGCTGGGCGTTTTCATCTTATGGCTTGGTTGGTACGGGTTCAACGGCGCGGCAGCTACGAGCGTGGAACAGTTAGGTTCTATTTTCTTGACGACGACGATTGCCCCGGCGGTTGCTACGGTGGTCTGCATGATCTTTACATGGATCAAATATGGTAAGCCGGATGTGTCCATGTGTCTGAATGCGTCTCTGGCAGGTCTGGTTGCGATCACGGCACCCTGTGATGTGACAGATGCTTTCGGAGCTATCGTGATCGGTGCGGTAGCGGGTCTGCTGGTAGTGTTTGGCGTATGGTTTCTGGATTATAAATTGCGTATCGACGATCCGGTCGGCGCGGTCGCGGTACATTGCCTGAACGGTATCTGGGGCACTCTTGCGGTTGGTCTGTTTGCCACCAACACAGCGCCGGGATATTCGATCGCAGACGCGGCAGGCAATGAAATAGTAGGTCTGTTTTACGGCGGCGGATTTAAGCTGCTTGGCTTGCAGTTGATCGGTTTTGTATCGGTTGCGGCATGGACCACGGTGACGATCACGATCGCATTCCTGGTGATCAAAGCGGTTGTCGGTCTCCGCGCTTCGGAGGAAGAGGAGATTGTAGGTCTGGATATTATGGAGCATGGTCTTGCCTCGGCATATTCCGGATTCAGCATTATGGACGTATCGAACACAATGTCCATGGATATCAATGAGAACACGAGCCTAGGAACAGACGATTATGCGGCGGCTTCCGACGTGCTAAAGGATGCGGCAGTCAAAGTCGCACAGGTGCCGATGGCATCTGCAACGGGTATGTATAAGGTTGCTATTATTGCAAAACTTTCACGGTATGATCAGTTACGTAAAGCGATGAACGACTTAGGCGTGACGGGTATGACGGTGACGCAGGTTATGGGATGCGGTATCCAGAGAGGCGCGGGCGAGATGTACCGCGGCGTTGAGATGGATGCGACGCTGCTTCCGAAAGTCAAGGTTGAAGTGGTAGTCAGCAAGATTCCGGTAGGGGACGTTGTGGAGGCGGCTAAGAAAGCCTTGTACACGGGTCATATCGGAGACGGTAAGATTTTTGTATACAATGTTGATAGAGTCATCAAAGTCCGCACGGGCGAGGAAGACTTTGACGCATTGCAGGACGTTGAGTAAGCGTATACCTATATCCCTTAGTTTGTATATAGAAAACGGGTCCCCGGTGCTTCCACCACCGGGGGCTCGTTTTATGGTGGAAGCAAAGCGCAAGTGTGTTGATTTTTGTGTTGTGTATAGATATAATCATAAACATATAAGCCAATCGAAAGCAGGGTTAAATGGCAATACATGTTTAGGACATGGTATTTCAGAGTAGAATGATTATAACGAACATGCGCAGAAACAACACGAAAGTGAGGTAAAACAATGAGAAAGACAAAAATTGTATGTACACTTGGTCCGGCAACCGATAATGAGGAAGTGTTAAGGCAAATGATTGCAGAAGGGATGAACGTCGCGCGGTGCAACTTTTCCCATGGAACTTATGAGGAGCATAAGAAAAGGATGGACATGGTGAAGAAACTCCGCAAGGAAGCAGATCAGCCGATTGCAATTCTGTTAGACACCAAAGGTCCGGAGGTGCGTGTCAAGAATTTCAAGGAAGGTAAAGTGACACTGGAAGAGGGACAGTTGTTTACACTGACTTCCGAAGAAGTAGAAGGGACAAAGGATATCGTGAGCGTGACATACAACCGTCTCTATGAAGATCTGGAAGTGGGTATGCGTGTTCTGATTGATGACGGTCTGATCGAGATGAAGGTGGAAAAGGTAGACAAGAGCAATATTGTCTGCCGCGTCATCAATGGCGGTGTTGTCTCGAATCACAAGGGCGTCAATGTGCCGGATGTGGATTTATCCATGCCTTATATCAGCGACAAGGATAGGGAAGACATTCTCTTCGGGATAGAGCAGGACGTAGATTTTATCGCGGCTTCTTTTGTTCAGAAAAAGGAAGACATCCTGCAGCTTCGTAAATTGCTTGAGAAAAACGGCGGCGAGGACATTCGTATCATTGCCAAGATCGAGAACGCGCAGGGCGTGGCGAATATCGACGATATCATAGAGGCATCGGACGGTATCATGGTAGCGCGTGGAGACATGGGCGTGGAGATCCCCTACGAGGAAGTTCCGGTAATCCAGAAAAAAATCATCAAAAAAGTTTACCGCACCGGCAAGCAGGTCATCACGGCGACACAGATGTTGGAGTCCATGATCAAAAATCCCCGCCCGACCAGAGCAGAGACGACCGATGTTGCCAATGCCGTGTACGATGGCACAAGTGCGGTCATGCTTTCCGGCGAGACGGCGGCGGGCGCATATCCGGTGGAAGCCGTCAAGACGATGGTGCGTATTGCGGAGCGCACGGAGCAGGATGTAGATTATCAGAAACGCTTTTTCCAGGATGAAAAAAACACGGAGCCGGACATCACGGACGCGATCTGCCATGCCACATGCACGACGGCGCTTGATTTAAATGCCAAGGCGATCGTCACTGTCACCAAATCCGGACAGTCCGCGCGAATGATTTCCAGACACCGCCCGAAGAGCGACATTATAAGCTGCGCCACCACAGAAAAAGTGTGCAGGCAGTTATCGCTTGCATGGGGAGTGACGCCGATTTTGATTAAGGAAGAAAAAGAAGTGTTTCATCTTTTCGACAAGGCAATACAGGCGGCTGAGAAGATGAATCTGTTGGATAAAGGAGACTTAGCGGTCATCACGTCGGGCTTGCCGATTGGAATCTCCGGTACGACCAATATGATGAAAGTGCAGATCGTGTGATCGGATTGATAAAATATCAAGTTTATTTACGCTATAGAAAATTCCTACGCAAACTTCGAGTTCGCGACGAGTTTTCTTAAGATGCAGGGCATCTTTTAGGAATTACTCATAATCTCG
>JAMPGN010000278.1 GCA_023663915.1 Eubacterium sp.
TCCGGCTGCGCCTCCTTTCCGAAACCCCTAAAGGGCAATCCTTAAAAAATATGGGTATTCTTAAATTTGTAGAAGGAAACCTTAAAAGGTTTACTTACTTCAAAATAACAGCTCGCTCATCAAAGGATTTCTTCGGAGCCGGTTTAACTTCACCCTCCGGCACTCCAACCGGAATTATCGTTTTCACCATCAAAGATGGATCAAGTCCCAGCAAAGCCTTGATCTTCTCAGCATTACCATTAGCCCTTGTCATCCCGTCTGCCCAGAGTCCGGCGTATCCGAGTGCTGTTATGGCAAGAAGAATATTCTCAGTGGCAGCGGCATAGTCCTCTATGTCAAAAGTGAGTCCCGGCATTGACTCGATGTGCTGCTCCGCAACAACAATGATCAGTGGTGCAGTTTTCGTCCCCTTCGATGGAATGATATCAGCAATTGCCGCTCTTGCTTTTGCATCCTTTACAGCAATGAAGAACGTCTCCTGAAAATTACCTGCCGAGGGAGCGCAAATACCTGCCTCGATGATCTTCCGGATATCCTCTTCTGGGATTTCTGTATTCTTAAAGGCACCGCGATAGCTGCCTCTGGCTTTCACTACTTCAAAAAAATCCATAACGTCCTCCTCAATAATCAAGCAGCCGCCCGTAGTCGTTCCACTCACCATACATGCGACCTTGCTTCGTTTCTGCAATCAAGTGTGCCAGCGTCTTCTGAAACTCCTCCGGATTGCGCTTGATGTAAAATTCTACATTGTATGCCCGGACGCGCTGGTACAGTGGCGGGAAGGAACGAAACTTCGACCAGACCCGCGCCTGCTTCATCGCCTTCTCAATTTCTGGATGCACCTTAAAGCTCCGTGCGCCCATCGGCGGCAAAACGGCTCGTCCAGTGTCCGTCATCAAGCCCAGCTTCTCCAGTCTGCGAACACGCTCCTTATTGAGCTCCGTCCACGGGCTGTTTTTCTTTCTGGGAGTGAATCGCTGCATGCGCACTCCGTCGATCAACTTGTGCGTGCTATCGATCCAGCCGAAGCACAACGCTTCCTCTACGGCATCCAGATACCAGAAGTGATCGTCATCGACCGGCTTGCCACGCTTGACGGATACCCAGGCTTCTGTTTCTGTATTATGGTTTTCTTCCAGCCAGCGCCGAAAGTCCGCTCTGTTTTCTATCATCGTATTTTCACCCAAAATGCTCAACAGCAATGTCATCAAGCTGTTTTGCAATCTCTAAAAACTCTCTATTCAAGTCCAGCGTCCTGACGCTGATCTTGTTCCCGCTCATCTGATAGCTGTTGTCCGGCTGCAGCTCTTCGTCTGTTTTTGCATAAAGAAGCATGCCTGACACTGCGTGCTCTCCATCACCCATATCGGTATCCTTGTTTTTAACATAGGTGAATATTTGGTACAGGTTAGCGGAATGGAGCATTCTTGCATTAAAGCGGTTCTCAGCCAGCGTGTGCGTATAATATTTTGCATCGATGATGAGCACCGTATCTCCCGACTTGCTTTCAAGCATAATGTCGCTCTGCATTACCGGAAGGAGCGTTCCTACACCATCGTCAAGTGCCCACGGTATCTGTGAGGCACTTGCTTTTACTTCCGGATGCTCTTTGATGTAATACTCAAGGATGAACTTCTCATATAGCCGGTTCATTCTCTGGTCATCCACAAATGAGGCCAGTTTGTATTCACCGTCATCTGTCGTCAGGAGCATTCCTTCAATCACAAGCTGGCAAATACTCAGGAGCACCCGATAGCTCTGATTATTGCGCTGGAACCGGATAGCTGACCACTTGATTCCCAGAGGCTCAATCTCGTCCACATTGGAAAAGAACAGCATCTCTTTTTTCAGATCATTCTTGTAATCAGCATCTACCTCTGCGTGCCTGAGCAATATCATGACTGTGGTTTTCAGAATCTGGTTCAACAGGTTATTCTCTGAAAGCTCATCGAATTCACAGGTCAATCGCTGCTTCTTTTCGATTTTATTTTTTATCGTGCCCGGCATATCGATTTTGCCGCGCATGACCGGCAGGTCTTCCTTCCGGTTCATATATTCCCGGTAAAGACCCTGCTTTAACTGCCGCCCGATTCCTTTTGAGAGAATCGCCGCGAACAAGTTATGCATGTTCTCCAATTCTTCCGTGGCGATCTTATCGTCATCCGACTGCTGCAATGTGGCGAAGGCATAAGAGAGCATGTAGTAAATATTCTTGATGAATATACTCTTATCCTTTGTCATTGAAATACTCCATGAAGGATGTTTTCCCAGCGCTGCAGCTCCGCTGTATCATCAAACCAGTATTCGCTAAGCATCGGAAGGATGTCGAAATCCACAATAGAATGCAGCCATTCATCTGTGCAGGTATCATGTCCGCAGAAATAACTGTGTCCAATGCAGAAGCCCTTTCCGAGCGACTTGTCTGATGCGATCTTCTTATTCAGCTCTTTGACTTTTTCTACCAGTTCATTGAAGGTCTCGTTATTCAGGCTCTTCTGGTACTGAATGAAGCCGTCGGAATCAAATCCCGGCTCCATTTCCAAAAAGCTGAATCTACGACGCAGGGCATAATCTATCATCGCAAGGCTACGGTCTGCCGTGTTCATCATGCCGATAATGTAAAGGTTCTCCGGCACAGCAAACGGAAGCCCGTTATAGGCAAGTGTTGCCTTGACACCTCTGTAGTCCTTTTCTATGAGCATAAGGAGTTCACCGAAGATTTTACTCATATTTCCACGGTTGATCTCATCGATGATAAAGAAGTAGTCTTTGTCCGGCTGATTGGCGGCCTTCTGGCAGAAGCGATAGAAAATACCGTTCTTCAGCTCAAAACCATCCTCGACCGGCTTGTAGCCCATCATGAAATCCTCATAGGAGTAATTCTGATGAAACTGCACAAACTCAATGCGGCTCTCGTCCTTTTCTCCCATCATGGAGTATGCGAGACGTTTGGCAGCGAAGGTCTTACCAACACCCGGAGCACCCTGAAGGATAATATTTTTCTTGTTTCTCAAGACAGCCACAAGCTGATCGTAGCGTCCTTCGGTCATATAAACTTCTTCGAGGAAGTCGTCCCTAGTATATGTTTCGATGGCTTTCTCCGGAGCCAGCGGATTCTCATCACGGATCATATCCATAATGAAATCAAACTCGCCTTTTGTCAGCCTGAAAAGACTACCCTGCGGATTGACGAAGTACTCCATCTTCTCCAGCTCCGGGCATGCTTTAAGTGTCTGATAATCAATCGGTGATGTAAGTCCTTCTGTTTTTTCAAAGTATAGCTTTTCACCATCCTGCTCCGCGCTTATCTTGGCAATCGCTACGATCTGCTTTACCGGGTAAGACTCGTATCCGATAACCATGTCTCCGGGCTTGGCATCAAGGAAATTCTGGAAAATTCTGCGCTTGTTGCCATTCTCATTGTAAAGTGTATAATCCTGAACCTCGCCAACAGCAATCCCGGAGAAGCTCCAGATTTTCGGATTGGCATTAAGCCACCAATAACGATGGTCATCATCGCCACCCTCCGGAGTGGCATAGAGCTGCACCTGAGAAAGATCGACTTTATCCAGCGCCTCGGATAGCTCGTTTCGCAGTTTCCAAATATAGCTGCCTTCTTCATCTTTTCCGGCATGTTTCCCAACATAGAGAACAGTCCACCAGCGTGCATTCTCGCTGTTGCGCTCCATCATCGGACAGCCGGTCTTCTCAACAATTCTTCTCGCAAGAGCGACCGAACCGCTATTATAGAAATTCTTTGTCTCACCATACTTGATGGAAAGCTGCGTACAGGTGGCCTGACCGCCGTAATCTTTCATACGGCGCATGATCTCCAGACTGTTTTCCGTGAACACGTCTTTATCGCCGAGAAGCGCAATCCAGTCGTCCACTGTCAGGCCGGGCTCATAATCTTCAGGGAACCACTCGCTCGAAAGGACAGGTGTTTCGGTGCTGCTCTTCTGCGAGTAGTAACGACTGATATAAAAACCTACATCCAATGCCAGCGTCCTTAATTCCGGATCTGGATAGCAGGTATCAGTCAGCTGCGAGCGGAACAGATTCACAAGCTCAGTATCCAGCTTCAATTCGTCGCAGATTTCATCATAGAGCTTTATGGCATTCCTGATGTTCTCTGCATAGGCACCCTTCTTAAAGGTGTAGTCGCTTCCCAACTCATCCGCAGCCGTTTTCACCTCACCGTATTTATAGATATAGTGCTTGTCCGGGTAACGCAGCCACAGATATACGCTGATGGCGTTTTCATACTGATAATGCTGCGCCGCGCCATTTCCGTATTCCTCAAGCATGATGGAAGCCTGATCCTTAAAGCCCTTGATACGGTCATACACATCCTTGCTCTCATCAAAAAGGGCAATAAACATGGAGCGTACTTCTTCCGGAGCGGTCTTGGCAAATCCCTCGATCATCCGGCGAGGGAAATTATTCATGGACGCGAGAAGATTGAATGTCTTGTCCAGAGATCGGTGCAGCATATCTGCAAAGTCCTCTGCATTCACATCCCAATTGTCCTGAAAGCACTTGATGGCTTCCCATTTGTATTTTTCATTTACCCACTCGTTAGATACAAAATCCAACT
>JAMPGN010000279.1 GCA_023663915.1 Eubacterium sp.
TTAGCCGTGCAAGCACGTCACGGCTATTTGTCGTAAGTTATGGCTGAACTGTTACGCAAAATTTTGAAATGATAAGATTAGGGGGTGCGAAAACGCTTTGGTTATGGTACAATAAAAACATATATATGCGCGGAATGTTTAACGAAATATGGAAGAAAAATATTCACCGACGGATAAAAACGCCGACGCAGACCGAAGGAAAGCAGTATGCGGCAGCGCTGATTGAAAAAGGAAGTTTTGTCGGGCAGATCAAGAAGTAAGGATTTGCGTTTGCAAGGAAGCAAGACGATACGAAGGGAATGGAGTGCGGCGGTTCTATGCGGAAATTTCAGAAACAGCAGCTTGCGGATATTTTCAAGGAAATACATGCGGTTCATCTGCAGATCAGGGACAGGCTCCCAGACGCAGAGTACCAGACGGTGCAGAACCTGTTTGCAGTCTGTCAGGAGACGGCGATCCAGATGGGTGAGTTTATTGAGAGTCTGGAAGGCACGGGAACAGAGGCGGTTGCCTGTCTGGAACAATACTGTGAGAAGCTGTATCAGTTCAGCACGCAATTAGGACAAGCAGCGGCGCAGCGTGTGTATCGTAGTCTGGAAAGCACATTGACGAAAGCGGAGAACGCACTGGCGCATATGCCTGTCCGGAGAGAAGTGCTATTCCTGCCCTATAAGGCGAGCATGTGGGATTCGCTGGAGAGCGTGTATCTGGCGGCAAAGGAGGACGAAACCTGCGATGCTTACGTGGTGCCGATTCCTTATTATGACAAGACCGAGGACGGACGCCTTGGCGAAATGCATTACGAGGGTGATGAGTATCCGTCTAATATAGAGATTACCCATTATAACGATTATGAGATAGAAAGCAGACGACCGGATATCATCTATATCCATAATCCGTATGATCACTGTAATATCGTGACCAGCGTGCCGGAGCGGTATTTCAGCAGTCATCTGAAAAAGTATACGGACTGCCTTGTGTATATTCCCTATTTCCTCTTAAACGAAATAGAGCCGGACAATCAGGAGGCGATCGATGCGATGAAGCATTTCTGCTTCCTGCCGGGGATCGTCTGGGCGGACAAGGTGATCGTGCAGTCCGAGAACATGCGGCAGATTTATATCAATGAGTTTATCAAGGCGGCAAAAGAAAGCGGTATGCCCGCGGAGTATACCGACAGAAAGAAGCTGGAAGACAAGATATTGGGGCTTGGCTCCCCGAAGCTGGACCGTGTGCATAGCATACGGAGGGAGGAGCTGGAAGTGCCGGAGGCGTGGCGGAAGGTGATCGAGAAACCGGACGGCACATGGAAAAAGATTATTTTTTATAATACGAGTATTGGCGCGCTTTTACATTGTGACGATAAAATGATTGAGAAGATGAAGTCTGTCTTCCGTATCTTTAAGGAGCAGCAGGACGAGGTGGCGCTCCTGTGGAGACCGCATCCGCTGATCGAATCGACGATCAAAAGCATGAGACCAAAGCTCTGGGCGGCATATGAGACGATCGTCAGGACATACCGGGAAGAAGGCTGGGGAATCTATGACGATAGCGCGGACATGGATCGGGCGGTGCTGCTCAGCGACGCTTATTACGGGGATACGAGCAGCGTAGTGCAGGTGTATCAGGAGACGGGGAAGCCGGTGATGATACAGAACGTGGAAGTGCTGTGATAAGAAGGTATAGCCTAAGCGGTAAATGGGTGCATGAGATGGCTTTATGTTACGGATAACCGATCAAAGTTTTCAGAAAACATATGGGAGGGCGGTATGGGAGACTTCAAGGGACTGACAGGAATGCTGAAAACGAAAGAAACGAAATACGTGATGGAGGCGGAGAAGCTTAAGATCGGCAAAGGAATGCTGACCTATGACGACAATATCCTGATACCGCTTCGGGCGATTTCTTTTGTGGAGATCGCAGAGCAGGAGAAAAACGGACCAGATGCCTATGCGTTAAAAATCCAGAACCATGCGGGGACATGGTTTACCATTACGGCGCCGGATCTGGATGCCATCAAAGAAATACGCGGCGCCCTGATGATCTGTATGAATCATGCAGGCGCGGTATACAGCGGTGTGGAAGGAGCCGTTATAGCCGGAAGACGCAGACTTTATGGAGAAAAAATTATAGAGGCGGGCGAGATACATATTAACAAAACGAAGCGTCCGGAAGATGCCACGCCCGAAGAGAAAAAACCAGCCAGTACGGAAGGCGTGATGATACTGGACGACGAGTGGAAGCTTCTGGAAGAGTATTCGTTAAAAAGAATGATGGATTTCCCGCAGAAGGAGAGAAACCATACCATCTGTGCGGCGATGGCGGCGGCGGCAGAGCTGCACAACAGGGAAAAGTGTAAAAAGATCCTGCAGGTGTCGGGCAATGACGCCTTAGATATGATCATAGCGGGCGCACCGATTGCGGTGAAGGCGATTGTGAATAAGTTGATGTAAGAAGGAGAAAATCTAAAGAAATTCCACACCTATGCAGATATATTACACAATAGTTCGGCAAAAATTAAAATGTGCATGGATGCAGAATATGATCAGAAATAGAAGCTGCCATTGCATCATGATGCGATGGCAGTTTTTTTGAGGAATAGGCATAAACAGACTTGGTATGAAGCTAGGGCAGGAATGCAGCAAAAAGATACATAGCAGATTACAGAAAGAGGAAAATGGCTTATGAATATAGCGCTGATTTTAGCGGGCGGTGCGGATCCCGATTTTCAGATGAGCGTTCCCAAGCAATTTGTCAATGTTTTCAACCGTCCGGTGTTCGGACAAGTCTGTTGTATTCGATTGAGCTGGGGAAAAAGAGTGGCATGTGACTCAGTCGATTACATCGCATCATGAGTTTTATCACGATGTTTGGAGGAGCGAACTCCCATATGGTGATTCGTGCCGGTGAGCTCTCCATTCCTGCGGTGGTAGGCGTGGGTGCTAAAAATTTTGAGAAGTACAGGAGGGCACAGAGGCTGGAGATTGATGCAGGTGGAAAACTCGTTAGGGCGTTGAGGTAGGAAATGATTTCATGGAGGCGTTACTGTTTTCCAGCAGCGCTCTTTCATAAATGCTTCAATAACAGAGATATCGTTGCCCTCATAGTATTTTACAAGCAGTTGCTTGAATTCCGGTACTTCCTTTTCGGGAATTACCAAGAAACCTCCGCCATGTGAAATAAGATAATGATTTGCAAAAATGACAGAAGCACGTTTATTGCCATCTAAGAATATCTGGGTCTTCATGCAGTAAAGACATAGTTTAATAGCAATGTTAATAGGTTCATCATCTTCGCTAATGATCTTTTGGATTCTATCTTTTACATCCAGCTCATATGGCAAAGGCGGAACATAAGACGAACCGCCTATGGTGACCGGAACACCTCGGATACGACCACCTTCGGCAAAAAAGCCTTCATTCACAAGCCTTGCAATATGACTGAGCATATAATAATCGGAACGGCTGGAAATGACATCATGATCTAAGATGAATTCCCATGCGTGCTTTAGATTCAAAATTTTTTGAACATCGGTTGCGGTCATACCGGAAACTTTTCCGTTCTCTATGATCTCTTCTGTCTGAGGAAAAGATGTAGCAACTCCCTCTAAGACGGCTTGGTCATAGATATTCATTTTCATATTGGCACGTGCAAATGCGATGTTGTTTACGACATCAGAAGGAAGCTCGTCTTCAGAATATCCGGCTGCAGCAAGCTGCTTTTCAATGCTGCGGAGTGATTTCCTAATTTCACGGGCTTCTCTGGCATTTCGGAGAAGCAGATTATACAGTTCTTCGGTGTATGAACCTACATAAGTAGATGTCTGCCTGCCGGCGACGCGCTTCCTTACATAGAGGTATTTTCCATCGCCACGTTCTTTGATCTCAGGCGTACCATCGTAGGGCATTAAATTCAGTCTCGCATGAAGGTCGGCGCGACTTCTGAGCAATTCCTGTATCTCACTATATTGTGTTGCCATTGTCTCTTCTCCTTTGGGGAACAATTGTTGCAATTATTATATTGTAATGTTCCCCAATAGTCAATGAAGAATGGGGAACATTTTTGCAAAATATATAAGTAAATGATCCCCAATCATATAAACTCAAGACATAGTATGTCCAAATTTAACTGTTATATCCAAATGAGAAGGATTCCTCGCTCGTTGTATACAGATGCGCAGTGTTCGCGTCGCAGCGAATCGCACGGTCAAGATCATAATAGTGGTTAAGGCGCTATCGATTCAGCTTCATTAGCACATTGTTGAGCGATCATAAATCCGGACATACTGAAATAGCCAATATTTTAGCACTTCATAATTATCAGTTTTTAGATATGTGTCACTTTTACGGATTGGCTGGACGCTGAATTGTAATTAGGGAAGAAATTATACAAACGAAATAATATTTGTTGTATTATTCCTTATCGTATGTTAATGTTAAGATAAAGAGGAGGCGATAAATATGGTTTGGTGTTAGTCCGTAAATGGGTTGGTAGTCTTTATAAGTCCGTTTTATTACTCTT
>JAMPGN010000027.1 GCA_023663915.1 Eubacterium sp.
TACAGTATGTGAAATATCCGATCGACTATAATATCGAGGCGATCAAGACATTGATCCGCAGGGCGATGGATATGGGCTTTTATGAGGGTGTGAACCTGTCGCTGGCTTACTGTGACGACTGCGGGCATCAGGAGTTGGAAATGGATGTCTGCCCTGTCTGCGGCAGCCGCAACCTGACCAAGATCGACCGCATGAACGGCTATTTGGCTTACTCGCGCGTGCATGGTGATACGCGCCTTAGCGAAGCGAAGATGGCGGAAATTGCAGAACGTAGGAGTATGTGAAAACAGCGAGGAAGAAACATGGCAATCCTGTTTACAGGAAGTGACATGTTTATGACGAGCGTCCATCATGAGCGAAGGCAAAGCCGTAGTGGATGAGGCTTTGCATGAAATGCAGAGGTTTTCACATGGAGATGGAGAGTGATATGCGATATCATAATATAACCAAAGACGATATGCTGAACGGCGACGGACTGCGGGTGGTGCTGTGGGTGGCAGGATGTTCTCACTGCTGTAAGGAATGCCACAATCCCCTGACCTGGGATCCGGACGGCGGTCTTGCCTTTGATGAGGCGGCAAAGCAGGAACTTTTTGCGCAGCTGGAAAAGCCGTATATCAGCGGCATTACGTTTTCCGGCGGCGATCCGCTCCATTCGGCAAACCGCCTGGACGTCCGGAATCTGATGGAAGAGATCCGGCGTACCTTTCCGGATAAGACGATCTGGCTTTATACCGGCGACAGCTGGGAGGACGTTCTGCACTATCCTTTGATGAAATATGTGGATGTGCTGGTGGACGGGGAGTTTATGATTGCACAGAAAGATACGAAGCTTCTCTGGAAGGGCAGCAAAAACCAGAGGGTGATCGACGTACCAAAAAGCCTGTCCCAAACAGACCCCTCGAATCCGGTGATCTACTGTAAGGACTATGCGTGAGAGGAAGGAAGACCGATGAAGACCATCAGGATCAAATATTTTACCGATCAAATAGAAAAGCTGGCTTACATTGACGGAAAGTCCGACTGGATTGATCTGCGCGCCGCGGAGGACGTGGTTTTACAGAAAGGCGAGTTTAAGCTAATCCCGCTGGGTGTGGCGATGGAGCTTCCCGCAGGGTATGAGGCGCACGTCGTGCCCCGCAGTTCTACCTTTAAAAATTTTGGTATCATCCAGACCAATCACCAGGGCGTGATCGACGCTTCTTACTGCGGCGACAATGACCAGTGGTTCATGCCGGTCTATGCCGTCAGGGATACCGAGATCCATGTCAATGACCGCATCTGCCAGTTCCGTATCATGGAAAACCAGCCGAAGATTGTGTTTGATGAAGTGGAGCGGCTCGACAACGTTGACCGAGGCGGTCACGGGAGTACGGGAAAAGCTTGACGGAAAACAAAAACTTTCCTTTTTATTTTCATTGACGTGGGGGCATACTCTGAATATAATAAAAGTACATGAAACGGTACCGTATTACGTACCTGATGAAAGGGGAGTAAAAAATGATTGCTACAAAGCCCATTGATTTAAGGGCAAGGCTGAAAGATTATCTTGATTGTGCCTTTGGCGGTGAGCCCGTCATTGTTTCCCGAAAAAATAATCAGAATGTAGTTATTGTTTCCGAGCGTGAATATAACGAGTTAATGAAAGCAAGGCGAAACGCTGAATATCTTGCTATGCTGGATGAAAGCGAAGCACAGTTTAAAGCCGGAAACACGATTACTTTTACAATGGAAGAGCTGAAGGAAATGGAATCGGAGGACTGGAGACCGTCGCAAAAAATACTTGACTTTGAGCGTAAGAATCATATTAAAAGACCGGGAGTAACAAACGATGAATGATCTTACTTTTGCCGGGAAAGGCTGGGAACATTATACCTACTGGCAAAATCAAGACAAGAAAACATTGAAAAAGATAAATGCACTCATTGAAGATATACGCCGTAATGGGGTAATGCAGGGTATAGGCAAGCCAGAGCCCTTAAAACACAGATCCGGTTATTCGCGCAGGATAGACGAAGCAAACCGTCTTGTATATGACATTGACGAATTGCAGAATATAAAAATTATATCATGCAAAGGGCATTATGAAGAATAAGGAATAGGAAGCTGTCTATTGGCAGCTTCCTATAATAGTAGTTAGCGGCTGTTTCTTTGTCGACAATTCTGTATTTTGGTGATAGATGTTCATAAAACATAAATGATGAAGGAACGATAATGTCGAAGTTGGAAAAGACTACATACGTTGAAAAAGTAAATGCAGATGGTAAAGTGTATGAAATAAGGAAGTTCAAGTGCCCTAAGTGCGGAAATAAAGATTTGAACTATCAGGTAGTGGGTGAGGGAGCTTATACATCATCAAAGACTTTCTTTAACTTATATATGACAGGGATTATAAATGCGACACACGCAATATGTCCAAAATGCGGAACGAGTTTTAAGACCAGAGAGTATCACCGTGTAAATAAAGGTACATATTGTGTACTTGCCGCTTTTCTTGGCTCTTTAGGGATTCATAAGTTTTATGCGAAACATACTATGGACGGACTTAAATATTTGGTGTTTTGTTGGACGTTTATTCCCGGACTTATTGCTTTCTTTTATGATTTTTTTTGCGGCTTTATCTCAAAAAGCAGATAAAAACGGTATGATATGGGTTTAGAAAAATAAGTGTATACAGAAAGAAAGGCTAGAAATAGCTAAAAATGAGAAAAGTGAATAAAAAGTCAAGAAGTTGCGGAACAATATTTTTATTCTTTTTAATTATTGTCTTTTTTGTTGCATATTGGAGTGAGATAACAGGAGTTGCCGTTGTACTTATAGGAGTTCTAGCAACATATTGGCTGATAAAATATATCAAAAAAGATAAAGTCCAAATAGCGTGTGTCGAAAAGGCAGATATAGAGGAAATCAATACAGAAGATGTGGAAGATGAAAAAGAAGGACGGGAAAAAGAAAATGTTTTATCGATTCCTAATGTTGCAAAAGAAGAAAAAATAATCGAACAAGAATTTGATGGTAGGAAGGATAAAGAAAAAATTGTTTTAAAAAGTAAAAAGATAAATAAATTACAAGAAAAAAATGAAAATATATTATATAAATTTCCGCCATTAGAAATTTTAAAAAGTGGAAAGTATAGAGAGAAAGATAATTCAAATGTGGAATTAAAAGAAGCCACGCTGCGTTTACAAAAGATTTTATATAATTTTGGTGTGCACGCGAATGTTATTAGTGCTTGTGCCGGATTACGAACGATGGATTTTGAAATACAACCAGAAGCCGGGGTGAAAATTAGCAAAATAGTGAATTTGAGCGATGATATAAAATTGAATTTTGCAGTAAATGATATAAGAATAGAAGCACCAATATCAGGAAGGGCAGCTATAGGAATTTCCATACCAACTCAAGATAGAGCTTGCGTTTGTCTTAGAGATATATTGGAATCAAAAGAATTTCAAGAATTTCCATCTAATTTACTGTTTGCGGTTGGAAAAGATATTTCTGGCAAGATAATTATAGCAGACATTTCTAAGATGCCACATCTTTTAATTGCGGGAACGACAGGCTCCGGGAAGTCTGTTTGTATTGACTCTATAATTATGAGTATAATTTATAAAACTCATCCAAGTGATGTAAAAATGATAATGATTGATTCAAAGGGAGCGACTCTTAGTATATATAATGGAATACCACATTTGCTTATTCCAGTAGTTACAAACGCAAACAAGGCTTCTGTTGCTGTCAATTGGGCAGTAGCAGAAATGGTAGATCGATATAAAAAGTTTAAGGAAAACAACGTTCGAAATTTGAAAGAATACAATAAGAAAGCTGATATTTCGTATTTAGGTGAAGGATTAAAAAGAATGCCTCAGATTTTAATCATAATAGATGATTTATCTGACTTAATGGCGGTTAATCCTAAAGAAACGGAAAGCGCAATTATCAAATTAGCGCGTATGTCAAGACCTGTAGGAATACATCTTGTTATTGCAACGCAGAGACCATCAACTGATGTTATTACAGGATTGATGAAGTCTAGTATACCGAGTAGAATTTCTTTTAGTGTATTCTCTGCGATAGATTCAAGAGTAATTCTGGATGAAAAGGGTGCTGAGATGTTATCAGGAAATGGCGATATGCTTTTTAAACCGTTAGGGTATCCTCACCCGGTGCGTATTCAAGGCACCTATGTTTCTAATGATGAAATAATAGCTGTTTTAGATTTTATAAGGGACAATTCTATAGAAAATATCATTCCATTAGAAAATGATGGGTGTAACAGGCAAGGTGGAAATCTGAAAACCGTCGATGAATATTTTATAGAAGCGGGAAAGAGTATTATTGAACAAAACAAAGCCTCAATAGGAATGCTGCAAAGAAAATTTAGAATTGGCTTTAATCGTGCGGCTCGAATAATGGATGATTTGTGCGAAGTGGGGGTTGTTGGGGAGGAAGAAGGAACAAAACCAAGAAGGATATTAATGACATTGGAAGAATTTGAAGAATATATAAGAAATAATGAAGATTTTGGAAGTTTTTAAAGAAAAGAACATGTATTATAAATTCATGCAATTTTAGTAAATTCTACTGGAGGAAGTGGTGGAGTTAAGTGATATAATACTTGCATTGGCATCTAATGATATTGGTGAAAAGGAAATCTTTCAAAGAATCATTGACATCAAAAATAAATGTTTCTGATCATTTAGGAATCAAAATATTTGCATAAGAAACCTCCTTCCAAGACATACTATGGGAAACAATGGTAAGTCACGGAAGGAGTTTTTGCGTTGAATAATAATCAGGAAAAAATGACAACCTCGCTGCAGGAGAGTATGGAGTACATGAGGGCGCAGATGGCGCCGGATATCAGTTTCGATGTGGTCTACCGCGTGATCGAGGTAGGCGGCAGGCAGGCGTGTATTTATTTTATTGACGGTTTCTGCAAGGATGAATTGATGGAGAAGCTTCTGCAGTATTTCATTGATCTGACGCCGGATAAGATGCCGGAAAGCGCCTACGAGATGGCAAAGCGCGCTACGCCTTATGTAGAGGTGGACTTAAAGGATAAATGGGATGATATCATCTATAATATCCTTTCCGGCGTCTTTGCGCTGTTTATTGACGGCTACGACCGCTGCGTGCTGCTGGATTCCCGGACTTATCCCGCCAGAAGCGTTTCCGAGCCGGATAAGGACAAGACGCTGCGGGGCAGCAAGGACGGTTTTGTGGAGACGGTGGTCTTTAATACGGCGCTGATCAGAAGGCGGATCCGCAGCACTGAACTCCGCATGGAGATGATGAACGCGGGAAAAAGTTCGCGGACAGATATCGTACTCTGCTATATGGACAACAGGGTGGATCATGCCTTTCTGGAAAAGGTGAAAAAGCGGATTGAGCATATCAGGGTGGACGCGTTGACGATGAACCAGGAAAGCCTTGCAGAATGCCTTTATCAGAGAAAGTGGTTCAATCCTTTCCCGAAATTTAAGTTTACGGAGAGACCCGACGTGGCGGCGGCGCAGGTGCTGGAAGGCGATATTGTGATCCTGGTGGACAATTCGCCCTCGGCGATGATTGTGCCGACCTCCATCTTTGATATCGTGGAGGAGGCGGACGACTACTATTTTCCGCCCATTACCGGCACTTATCTGCGGCTGACGCGGTTTTTGATCGCGATCCTCACTTATATCATGACGCCGACCTTTCTGCTTTTGATGCACAATCCGCAGTGGATTCCGAGTGGGTTTGAATTTATCATGCTGCAGGAAGAATCGAATATCCCTTTGATCGCGCAGTTTTTGATTTTAGAGCTGGCGATCGACGGCTTGAAGCTGGCGGCGGTCAATACGCCGAATATGTTAAGTACGCCCTTAAGTGTGATGGCGGCGCTGGTGCTGGGGGAGTTTTCCGTCAACAGCGGCTGGTTCAACTCAGAGGTCATGCTATACATGGCGTTTGTCGCCATCGCCAACTATACCCAGCAAAACTATGAATTAGGCTATGCCCTGAAGTTTATGCGTATCATCAATCTGATTCTTACGGCAATCTTCGGGCTGTACGGTTATATCGCGGCGATTCTGCTGTTTATCCTTTCCATCGTCTGCAATAAGACGCTGTCGGATAAGAGCTATATTTACCCGCTGCTGCCTTTCAATTTCAGACAGCTGGCGAAACGGCTTTTGCGCCTGCGGCTGCCGGAAGCAAAGCAATAGAAAAGCGGCAATGTGGTTTATTTAGAAATAAAAATAGTTTTTGTACTTGTTATTTTGCAGGAAAAATAGTAAAATTGACGCAAAGGAAGAACTTAATATTTAAGTTATGTGAATTAAATATTAAGTTCATACATAAACTATAAATTGTGCAGGAGGGTACATATTTATGTTTCGAGAGGATTTTGTCTGGGGTGTTGCGAGCAGCGCCTATCAGGTAGAGGGAAGGGATGCTGCGGATGGCGCAGGAAAGAGCATCTGGGATACGTTTACGGAGGAGGGCGGTATTTCCGACCACACGGACGCCTTTGTGTCCTGCGACCATATGCACCGTTATCCGCAAGATTATAAGATGATGCGCCTGTTCAGTGTGAAAGCTTACCGTTTTTCGGTCAACTGGGCGCGGCTGATGCCGGAGGGATGCGGGCGCGTCAATGAGAAGGCGGTGCAGCTTTACCGGAATATGCTGCTGGAAATGAAGAAGAACGGTATTACGCCGTATCTCACCATGTATCATTGGGATCTGCCGCAGGCATTGCAGGATCAGGGCGGGTGGCTTAACGAGGAAATCATTGCATGGTTCGGGGAGTATGCGAAGGTGGTAGCGGAAAACTTCTCCGATCTTTGTGAATATTTTATCACACTCAACGAGCCGCAGTGTTTTATCGGACTGGGGCATTTGCTTGGAATCAATGCACCGGGCAAAAAACTTTCTGTTAAGGAGACTTTTCAGATCACACACAACGCCCTCCGTGCCCACGGGCAGGCAGTGATCAATCTGCGGAAGTATGCAAAGCGACCGATTCAGATCGGCTATGCGCCCACCTGCGGCATGGCGTATCCGGAAACGTCTGCTCCGGCGGATATCGAGGCGGCAAGGAAGGTTCTCTTCTCCTTCTATAATCCGATTGAGAACTGGACCTGGAACGTGGCATGGTTCTCCGACCCCGTTTTCCTGGGCAGCTATCCGGAGGAAGGGCTTGTAAAATTCAGGGAATATCTGCCGGAGATCACGAAAGAGGATATGGAGCTGATCGCCCAGCCTTTGGATTTTATGGGGCAGAATATCTATAACGGCTATGCAGTGCGCGCGGGTGCGGACGGGGAGCCGGAGTTTGTGGACCGTCCTGCTGGCTTCCCCAAGACGGCGGCGGGGTGGCCTGTGACGCCGGAATGCCTGTACTGGGGCGTGAAATTTCTCTACGAGCGGTACAAGCTGCCCCTGTATATTACAGAGAACGGGATGTCCTGCCATGATATCGTGTCCAGGGACGGCAGGGTGCATGATCCCAACCGCATTACTTTTTTAGACAAATACCTGTCGGCATTGCAGCAGGCGGCGGATGACGGCGTGGATGTAAGAGGTTATTTCGAGTGGACATTTTTAGATAATTTTGAGTGGAGCAAAGGCTATACTGAGCGCTTCGGTATGGTTTATGTGGATTTTCAGACGCAGAAGCGGATCGCCAAGGATTCCGCTTACTGGTATCAGCGGGTGATCGACAGTAATGGAGAGATTTTGTCCGCAAACCAGAAGGAAAAGCCGATCCTTTTTTTGCACCCTGTCTTCAAGCAGATGCTCTGGGGAGGGGAACGTCTGGGGACAGACTGGCATTATCAGATTCCAGGGGGTGACACCGGCGAGTGCTGGGCGGTGAGCGCGCATCCCAACGGGGACTGCACCGTGAAGGAAGGCGTTTATGCGGGCATGACACTGTCGCAGCTGTGGGCGGAGGAACCGGCGCTTTTTGGCAATACCGGGCTTGACCGTTTCCCGCTTTTGACAAAGATCATCGACGCCAGGGAGGATCTGAGTATTCAGGTGCATCCCGATGACGCCTATGCCGGTGCGCAGGAAAACGGATCGCTTGGGAAGACGGAGTGCTGGTATATTCTGGACTGCGAGGAGGATTCCAGGCTGGTCATCGGGCATAATGCGCAGACAAAAGAAGAGCTTGCTTCCATGATCCGGGAAGGACGCTGGGATGAGTTGATCCGGGAACTGCCGGTGAAGAAGGGAGATTTCATCCAGATCGATCCGGGTACGGTCCACGCCATTAAGGGCGGTATCCTGTTGTTAGAAACCCAGCAGAATTCTGATATTACCTACCGTGTTTATGATTATGGCAGGCTGTCAGGCGGCAAGCCGAGACAGCTCCATATCGACAAGAGCATTGACGTGATCACGGCGCCGGCAAAGCCCGCGGAAGAGAGCGTGAAAGCGGCGGCAAATCTGCCGAAGGACCAGAAAAATCTGCTGATTGCCTGCCCTTATTATAAGGTCTGGAAACTGGATATCATCAATCAGCTTTCCTTCCCGCAGGAGCATCCGTTTCTCATCATGAGCGTAGTAAGCGGCGACGGGCTGTTGAACGGGCAGCTGATCGGGAAGGGAGATCACTTTATCCTGCCCTGCGGGTACGGTGAGGTGGAGCTGCAGGGGCAGATGGAGATCATTGCGGCGAGTATCTGAAAAGGAAATGAGAAAGAGAAACGCCTTTTAGTATGCCGTGGAAACTATACTTATCAAATAGGAAAAATAAGTATTGTATATTTCCTACTAATTTGCTATACTTAATCTAAAATGAGGCTTTTCACTATGGTAATGGTGCGGGCAGACACAGGAGGAGAGTATGGCACGGGGAATCGGAACGAAATGTATTCATTTGGAGGAGGAAGAGGCACAGTTTTCCCATTACGGCGCGATCAGCTACCCGATCTATCAGACGGCGACCTATGCGCACCCGGCAGTGGGAGAAAGCACAGGCTTTGATTACAGCAGACTGCAGAACCCGACGAGGGAGCAGGTGGAAAAGGTAGTGGCGTCGCTGGAAAACGGGATGGATGCGCTGGCGCTGTCTTCCGGTATGGCGGCGATTTCCCTGATGATGGAGCTGTTTTCGCCCGGGGATCACCTGATCGTGGATGCGGATCTGTACGGCGGGAGCATCCGGCTGTTTGCGCATGTCTCGAAAAAGAATGGTATTGCCTTTACCAGCATCGACTGCTATCAGGAGGATCTGGAAAGCCATATCAAAGAAAATACAAAAGCGATTTACATAGAGACGCCCACCAATCCGATGATGCACGTGACGGATATCGCAAAGACGGCGGAAATCGCAAGGCGGCATAATCTGCTTTTGATCGTAGACAATACCTTTCTGTCTCCTTACTTTCAAAATCCCCTTGATCTGGGGGCGGATATCGTGATCCACAGCGGCACAAAATATCTGGGCGGACACAATGATACGCTGGCGGGCTTCCTTGTCACAAACAGGGAGGATGTGCGCAAGAAGCTTCGTTTTCTGATCAAGACCACGGGAGCGGGTCTTGCGCCGCTTGACAGCTGGCTGATTCTGCGGGGCGTCAAAACCCTCGGCGTCCGTATGGAGAGGGCACAGGAGAATGCGAAGCGGATCGTAGAATGGTTAAAGACACAGCCCTGCGTGACAGAGGTTATTTATCCGGGGCTTACGGAGCATCCGGGGTATGAGATCATGAAGCGGCAGGCGAGAGGCTTCGGGGCAATGCTTACCTTTAAGCTGGAAAGCAGGGAGTTTGCCCTGGCTGTTTTGGGGAAGGTGAGACTGATCCGCTATGCGGAAAGCCTCGGCGGGGTGGAAACGCTGATCACCTATCCGACGACGCAGACCCATGCCGATGTGCCGAAAGAGATCAGGGAGAAAAACGGGATCACGGAAAATACGCTTCGTATGTCTGTAGGGATTGAAGATGCAGATGACCTGCTCAATGAACTGAAAAGCGTTTTCCAAGAGATAGAGGCGGAGAAAAAAGCCTGAAAATGGGAAGAAAAGAAGGGCAGGGCTTGTCCGGATACAGGGAGAGAATGAAAAATGGCGGAGAGAAACCTTGATTTTGACCGGGTGATAAACAGGAGGAATACCCGGTCGTTAAAATATGATTTTGCCGTGGAGCGGGGGATGCCGGAGGATATCCTGCCGCTTTGGGTGGCGGATATGGATTTTAAGACCTCTTCTTACATAGAAGACGCGCTCATAGAGCGGGCGAAAGAAGGGATATTTGGCTACAGCGAGGTAAAGACGCCTTATTTCGAGATCGTGCGGGACTGGATGGTAAGGCATCATAACTGGAGTCCTGAGGAGCAGTGGCTAGTGAAGACGCCGGGCGTGGTGACGGCGCTTGCCATGGCGGTAAAGGCTTATACGGAGCCGGGCGATGCAGTGCTGATCCAGCGCCCTGTCTATTATCCTTTCACGGAAGTGATAGAAGACAACGGCAGACGGGTGGTGGATAGTACCTTGTACCGGGGTGAGGATAACCGCTACCATATGGATTTTGCGGACTTTGAGAAGCAGATTGTGGAGCATCAGGTGAAACTGTTTCTCCTCTGCAATCCCCACAATCCGGTGGGGCGCGTCTGGACAGCGGAGGAGCTGCTTTGTCTGGGAGATATCTGTGTGGAACATGGTGTAATCGTGGTGAGCGATGAAATCCATCATGATTTCATTTTTCAGGGAAAACATACCGTCTTTGCCGGTCTGAAAAAAGAATATGAGGCGATCAGCGTGATCTGTACCTCTCCCAGCAAGACCTTTAATCTGGCAACGATGGTTATGTCGAATATTTTTATCCCGGACAGAGGGCTTCGGAAACGTTTCCGGAAACAGCTCGATGCGGCAGGGATCAGCCAGCTTGGCGTGATGGGGCTGGTTGCCTGTGAGACCGCCTACAGCAAAGGGGAGGAATGGTATCTTGCCATGCTTTCGTATGTGCGGGATAATATCGAGTTTGTCAGAAAATATGTGGAGGAAAAGCTGCCGGGTGTGACGATGGCGGCGCATGAAGGGACGTATCTTGTCTGGCTGGATTTTTCCGGGACGGGACTGTCGGCGGACAAGCTGGATGCGCTGTTAATCCATAAGGCGAAGGTCTGGCTGGATGGCGGCAGAATGTTCGGGGAAAGCGGCGCGGGTTTCCAGAGAATCAATGTAGCTTGTCCGCGGAGCATTTTGCATGAGGCTTTGGCCAGAATCAGGATGGCAATTGCAACCTGATATGGCAGGGAGAGCCATTTAAGGGAATATTTTTTGAAAATGTGCTGAAAATGTTGGAAGAAGACTTGCACTTTGCCTGTAAAGAATGATAAAATGTAATCAATTATAATGTTTACAGCCGTTTTGACAGGGAAGGAGACGCGACTATGGCAGTTGGGGGAGTAGGAAGCGCAGCAATGAACAGTATAGTGAATCTGCAGAAAACGACGGCGGGTTCTACCGATATAAAGAGCAAGAAGATTCAGAACGAAATCTCTGAGGCGCAGCAGCAGATGCAGAAGCTCTCTTCCCAGGAAGAGCTCTCCGCCGAGGAAAAGACGGAAGAGAAGGAGAAGCTGCAAAAAGAGATTTCCACCCTGAATACGGAATTGGAGCGGCAGCAGGAGGAATTTCTGCGGGCACAGAAGAGAGAACAGATGCTTGCCGAGCTGCGCGGTGAGGCAGAGCCGGCAGCGGAGGAGACGACCGGTACAGTGCAGGCGCAGGAAGAAGAACAGTCGGCACAGCAGACGGGGATACAGGATACCGTGATCTTAAAGAACAGCGACGGCACTGTGATTCTGAAAGGTGAAACCGAATCAGGGGATACTTCCGGCGCAGTCACAGCGGAAAGCGGCGCGCAGGATATGGCGGTAGCCGAAAGCCAGGCAACTGCGGAAGAAGAAAACAGCGGGAAAGAAACAGCAGCAGAAGAGGAAGACGACGAGGATACGGAAACCGGATTGTCCCAGGGGCAGATACAGGCGATGGCGGCGGCGGATATTTCCGCACAGCAGGCAGGCAGCCAGGAGGCGGTCATTGCCAGGATCAGCGGCGGCATCGCGGTATTAAAGGGTGAGATCGCGCAGGATGAAAGACGCGGCGTGGATACCGACCGGAAACAGGCTGAACTGGAAAAGCTGGAGGAAAAGGAAAACAAGGCGAGGATCCTGCAGTTTTCGGTTTTGGGAGAAGCAAACGGCGCGATGAAGTCGTCTGCGGAGACGGAAGCTGCTGTGCAGCAGCAGGATGACGGTCAGGGTGATAATGCGGCGGTCAGGGCTGCGAAATTTGCACAGGAAGAGCAGCAGCGGTTTTACGTTTCAGTCGGATGATGTGACAGGAGTTTTTTAACAGAGGGTTCATGATTTATGTTGGGAAATATAGTTCTTGTAGCCGGCATTGCGCTTTGGGGCTATGTGCTGACAGGCATTTTACGGGTGAAACGGCGTTTCGGTCCTGTTTTGGCTGTTGCAGTCAGTATGGCTGTGCTGGAAATCGGCGGCGCCTTTGGAGTGTTATGGCCGGTTGCAAAGGTTTATTGTGTTTTGGTTTGCGTTTTTTCTGTTGTTTATATGGCTGCGGTCAGAGATAAGGCAGGTATGTCCGCTTATTTTTCTGACGCAGTCATCATCGGCTTCCTGTTTGCGGGCTTTTTTTATTTGTTTTTGTCCCGGGGGGAAGCCCTTTTTTATGGTTATCGGGATTACGATACTTTTTTGCATTGGGGAATGTTTTTTAAAACAGTTTTTTATGAGCATAATCTGGATATCTGGAATCCGGACTTATATGTAAACCATCAGGTTTATCCGCATGGCATGGCGGCGTGGTATGCTTTATTCGTGATGGGGAAGAAAACCTATAGGGAACGGGACGTCATGTTATGTATCAATGTTTTGTTATTTGCCTCCAGCTGTCCGGTTGTTGCTATTGCCATATCCAGGATCAGAAAAATACTTCCCCATAAAAAAATCATTTTGCACATGCTCCCTCTTTTGTCCGGAATATGTGTGGCAGGTTTTCTGTGGATTTGGAGATTCGAGGGGGAAATATGGCCGTATCGGTCTTCTTATATGGATATACCGCTGGGCGTTGCTTTTATGGCAGCCCTTTGCCTGGCGGTAACGGATGGCGAAGTATATTATGGCAAAGCATTCGCTGTTTCCTTAGTATCTGCGATGCTGGTCATGATAAAACCGACTGGCATGATTTTTGTTGTTGTTGTTGTTTTAGCGGCATATTTGCTGAATGAATTTTTCGGTGGAGAATGGCAGAGAAATCCGCAGGCTGTGTGGAAATTTTTGAGGGGGGGGGTACTTTGTATTTCAATCCCCCTGTTAGAATTGGCCATATGGAATGTTGTGATATGGCATCTCAATTTAGCAGGAGGAGACCAATTCAGCTTAAAAAGCTTTCTGCCCGGGCAGGTGATTTTGAAATATCAGACAGATCCTGCATATGCTAAGTTATTTCATGAAGTCATACGTAATTTTGCCGTTGTATTTTTCAGCAGGGGGATTGCACTTCACATAAGCGCTTTTTTCTGGATGCTCATCTGCATTGCACTTGCTGTCATCAGTGTGGTCCTGTTGAAAGACAGGCGGGAGAAAAGGAAAGTGCTGTATGTGAACGCCGGTATGCTGCTGCTGTTTTGCTTTTACAATCTGTTCCTGCTGTGGACTTATTTAACTACGATGTCGAAAGGAGAAGCGCTTGGAATTAACTGTTATGACAGATATATCGGCACATATTTTATAGGCTGGTTTGGGTTGAGTCTTTATTTTCTGTTCTTTTATCAGACCGGCAGTCTGAAAGTGCAATCTCTGTATTTTAGTTGTTTTTTTCTGTGTTGTATCTTTGGGTTTTTTAATAAAAATACCTTCCGCAAAGAAATAAATTCGGAAATATGGGAAAGCTACGAAATGAGCGGCAATATCAGGGCGTGTATTCTGAAGCAGGGCTATGATCGGCCGCGGGAACTTTCAAATTTATGGATTTCCTGTGCGGAGCGGGCAGAGGCGCCGGATGATTACCGGATGATTCAATTAAAGTATTATTTGTTCCCGGATTTTGATGTGGTTAATGTATATGGCGTACAGAAAAATTACCAGCGTGAAATAAGAGATATTATTGCGGAATTCGATTTTGATTATCTTGTTTTGTATGGCGTGAACGACGATTTTTATGACGCGTATTATTGGTTCTTTTCCGATGGTTTGTCGAATGCCAAAGAGCGGTATGAGGATGGACAATATCAGGCATATAAAGTGATCAGGGATGAGGCCACAAATGAATTTTGCTGGTTTGAGCCGATCGTTGAGGAGGAATAAACGTGAGTTTTACCGAAACATTTACCATGTTTTTTTGATTTTACCGGCGGCGCTGGTGGGATAAGGAGGATTTTCTTACTCCCGCCCATATCTTGCCAATTCATAGCGCGTATGGAGCGCCGCGGTCTCTTCGTTTCCGGCGATACCGGCATGATCCTCGATTTCAGCAGGAGATTCATAGATGGCGGGGCGGTCTTTGCGGTGCCGTCTGATTGCCCGGCGGTATTCTTTCCGGATTTGTTCTTTTTCTGATAACCTGCGGCGGTTCGCAGGTATCTTTATTTTGCGGGAATCCTCTGCCGTATCCTGCAATGTTTCCAGAATATCCCCGTTTTCATCCATAGAAGTCCGAAAATCCTGAAAAACGGCATAGATTTTCTTTAGCAACAGGATGGCAAGAAATAGAAAAGAGCAGACTGCAATGATCTGTAGAATAAAATCAATCCACCAGGGCGCAGGGCCAGGCTCGCCGTATTCTGCGAGCAGGATTGCCATAGGGTCTTCGCCGGGCGTCTCGGGATACTTTTCCGGCAGGAGCGTTTCGGGATCAAATGCCAGATCGGCAGTCAGTTTTCGGAGATCGCGATAATGTCTTTGGGAGACGGTAAACAGGGAGGGCAGCGCCAGCGCAAGCAGCAGAAGCAGGAAAATCGCCAGAATGCCGCCGCCGATCGCATAAATTCTTTTGGAGGGGAGATTGCAGGTTCTCTTATTCAGAGAAAGATAAGCTTCCGTGTTCTGCACATATTGGTATAAAAAAGTGACTGGTACGTACACGATGACGCTGAAAAGGGCGGCATTGCATACGGCGGGGCTGTTCAAATTGAGCGCCAGAAGGTAAACTGCCCCGAAATAGATCAGAACCGCAAAAGAAGGCTCTTTCAGCGGATCGGAAAAGGGCTGGAAGGACGGATCGGCGTATGCGGCGGCTTCCCGGTCCTTTTTCTTCCGCAGCCGCGCATACAGGCGGCTTACTATGACAAACAGGGATTCCCCGAGGAAAAACAGCAGATAGCCCCAGGACAGGGTACTGTCGTGCATACAGGCGGTTGCAGCCCATGCTGCTATGCCGGCAGCGGCGAGGGTCAGTGCCGATATTATGAGATAAGAAAAAAGCGTCCGGCATCGATCCGCCGCATAGTCCGTGGCTGCGACAGGAAGGACAATGAGCAGGCATTTCAGATACAGCCGGAGATTGGGCGCAGTCTGCTCCTCTGCGATCAGGGCAAACAATAAGGGAATGATAAGTGCGAGGATGAGGGTGGTATGGATCCATCCTGCGCCCGTTTGGATTCGTTTTCTCATATAATCCTCGTTTCTATCTGATGCGAGCCAGAATATCAGTTCACTTTTGCGATGATCCTATATCCTATGGGCATAGGCTCAGGCGTCGTATACGCCGCGCTTCAGCAGATGGATGTTTTCTGCGGCATGAAAATCGCAGGATTCCGCCATGGGATGGGGAATGATCCAGACAGCCGCTTGCTGTCCGCCGACAAAGGTTTCGATCGCTGATCGGTTTGCCAGTGTGTTTTTGGAAATAAAGAGCAGCGTCACATCTTCGGTCTGACCGGGGAAGCTCTCCAGCAGAGAGGAAAAGGAGGCTACCTGTTTTCCACTGTCATGCAATGCGAACAAATGTTCTATATCAGTAAGCTGTTTTTTTCCGCCAATCGGAGGCAGATATGTGCAGGAAGGCGGTGCGTTTTCCTTGACAGCCGCAGGGGCGTTTTCGGAGGATGGGGAGACGATATTTGTATATAAGCCGACCGCCATGCCCCGGGCGGTCATTTTCCGGGCAAGGGATGCGGCGACAGAAATCGCGTATTCCGTCAGGTATTCGTATTTTAAGATGCCGCGGTCCTCTACGTCCAGAAAGAGCATGACCGTTTCCGTGTGGGTGGATTCCAAAGTATTGACCATCAGGCTGCCTGTCTTTGCGCTGGCTTTCCAGTTGATGGTTTTCATGGGATCGGTGATCGTATATTCCCGGATGGAAGCATAAGCGAAGGGGTCTTCGAAGAGACGCTTCGCGCATTGGATACTTCCCATGAGGCGTTCGCAGACGACAAGGATATCCGAGACATCCGTTTTTGCGGCATAAACATACAGAGCGGCGTCTGCCGGAACTTCCAAGGAAAAACGTTTTCTATGCAGGAGAGAAAAGGAGGCCAGGTGGGCGTTTTTGATCTGATAATAACCTCTGTGCGCGCAGTCTAACGTCAATTTCCGGATAACGCGCTGTCTGCCAAGTAAGGCGAAAATATCTCTTTTATAAGTAAAATCACTGACATTGGTATTTTCGCAGTCAAAAAAGGTGAGCGCTTTGTCCACATGAAAGGAAACCTCCAGAACGGGAAGCGGCAGCCTTTTCCTGTTTTCGATCTGCTCCGTCATTTCCGCCGATTCGCCTGCATAGACGAAATCCTGTAGAAAACGGAAGGTAATATGCAGATTTTTATGCCAGTGCCCGACATAATACAGATTCCACAGTAAAGTCAGAAGAAGGAATCCGAAGAAAAAGAAACTGATCATGGCTTTGTCCAATCTTCCGTTGGCAGGGAAACGCTGTTTAAAAGCCTGCGGATTGCGGCTTCTCTTTGTGCGTAATCGGCGGTCTCTGAGATCATCCGGTGCGCGAGAACCGGAACAGCCACGGTTTTGATATCTTCCGGCGCCACAAAATCCCGTCCCTGCACCATGGCATACCCTTGGGACGCACGGAGCAGGGCGAGCGTCCCTCTGGGGCTGACCCCTTCTGTGATTTTGCGGCTTCCTTCCGAGGCGGCGCTGTATTTTCTGGTTCTCTGTATCAGATTGACAATATAAGTCCGCAGGTCTGTATGGACGTGGATATTCCGGCACTCTTTTTGCAGGGAGACGATTTCATCAAGCGTACAGACAGGTCCGATTGTCTCCAAAGGCTGGCTGTCGATAAAACGGTCGATCATCTGCCGTTCTTCCTCTTCGCTTAAACTTCCCATATGGATTTGCATTAAAAAACGGTCCATCTGTGCTTCCGGCAGAGGATAGCAGCCAAGGGTCTCCACGGGATTCTGTGTCGCGATCACGAAGAAAGGGTTTCCGGGAGATCTGGTTACGCCGTCCACGGTCACCTGCCCTTCCCCCATACATTCCAGCAGGCTGGACTGCGTTCTGGGGGTGGCGCGGTTGATCTCATCCGCTAACAGCAGATTGGTAAACACAGGACCTTCCCTGAAAACAAAAGCGCCCTTTTCCTGATTGTAATAGGAAAGCCCGGTCACGTCGCTGGGAAGGAGATCCGGCGTGAACTGAATCCTGCCAAAAGAGAGGCTCATGGATTTGGCAAGCGTCCTGGCAAGTACCGTTTTCCCGGTTCCGGGTATGTCTTCTAAGAGGACGTGCCCGCCCGCAGCCAGGGCGGCGAGCAGAAGACCGGTCACTTGCTCCTTGCCGATGATCACTTTTGCGATATTTTCCTGGATTCTGGGTAACAGACTGTTCATGGGGAAAGTTCCTTTCCGATACATTATTTTAATTTTCGCTGCCGGTTTTTATTTTACTGGTCTTCAAATTGTTCCTTTGCCGCGGCAAACAGATTATGCAGGTACGGGTATTCCCACTGATCCGCGCCAACATTGGGGATCGTGCCGTCAGCGCCCCAGCCCATGCCCGGTTCGCCGCCGTAATCGGTGAAGCTGGCGGCGATATAGCGGACGGTGTTTGTAAGTACCGTGTTCGGCTCCTGCTTGCGCACGCCGATCACTTCCGCCATATTGGCTTTGCCAAACTGAAAGAAATCCACATATTCCAGAATTTCTTCGCCCGTATCGTACTCGAAATAATACCCGTACAGGTCGCTGCCGATCCCCAGCCGCCATTTTTCAAACGTAAGGTTTTTCACTTTCCCCGGACAAAGTTCCTCACTGCACCGCAGAGCTTCCGCCTGAAAGGCTTCCCAGTCTGCCGTTTCATGGAAGGGGTTTTCCTGCACAGGATTTGTGACCGGCAGACTGTGGATCTGGTTTTCCTGCTCCCAGGATTTATAAGTCAGATCGCCATTCAGGAAATAATAGGCGAATCCGTCCGGCTGCTCGATCCGGAAGCTTCCTTCGGAGCGCAGACCGCCCCGGGAATACGGGTCTTTGCGGATATAGGAAATCTCCGGAATCAATACTGTTTCACCAATCGGCAGGTAGTTCGGATCTTCCGGCGCATCCTCATCCCGCATGATGGCCGTCCATTTGTACCCGGTTCCGTAAAAATGCTCACTGATGCGCCAGAGGCTGTCTCCTGCCTGCACCTCGTAGGGCAGCATTTCATCGCCTGTAAGTTTGATATAATCCTCCGTGTCCGCCCACTCCGGCAGTTCCCGGATTGGCGCAAAGAGATCACGCCTTTCCCGTTTGGACTTTTCTTCCTGCTCTTCCTCTGTGAGACCGTTTGCTACCGCCAGCCTGCTGTTTTCCACTTCTTTTTCCGTCTTACGTTCAAACTGCTCTGCCTGCGGATTCCAGAGCAGATAAGAAGGCTTCTTATAATCATCCTCCGCCGCTTTTGCGCCGCTTATATGAACCGGTGCGCCGACCCGCATATCGGCGTAACCGTCACCGTTTAAGTCCGGATAAGTGACCGTATCAGTCAATTCAATGCTTAAAGATACCTGCTGCTCTTGCAGCACTTCGTCGGTTTCTGTGTCCGTCACGGTCATGTTGTATGGCTCGTCCATACAAAAGCCGTTTAACAGATAATAGCGATAGAGCTGATTGGAAACGGTGGCGTCTTCGTCCTCTTTGTCAGGAGCAAGAGAAAAGTGCAGGGAAAGCATTCTGCCATCCTCTGTCAGCGGCAGCTCGTAATCCGCCTCCACAAGCAGGCCAAAATACCGCATGATCCCCTCGTCACCGGAAGATTCCCAGTTTTCATCAATTCCACGGACTTCCCGGAAGCTGCGCTTCGGGTTTTCCAGTTCCGTCAGCCGTTCCTCATGGTCAACCCAGTACAGATTTTCTTCATCCAATCCCCAGCCGCTCCACAGATTACCGTAGTGTTGGAAAATGTCATTAAACAGGTATTCCAGCGTCTCATCGTCTTCTGTCGGCATGTTCAACAGGGTGAGCCCATATGCTGTCCGGTCTTTCACAAAAAGATTGACCTTTGAGGCGCGGTAACGCAGATACATGCCGTCTGTTTCCTGTATAAAATGAAACAGTTTCCCATTGTCCGCGCTCCATGCTTGCAGAGGATGCTCGTCCGTATCAAATCTGCTTTTCAGCGTGTTGTACAGATCGAGGGCGTGATACGCCTCCGTCATAGGGAAGGTATAATATAAAAAATGAAGCGAATTTTCGTCTTTTTCCTGTTTGGCTGCTTCCTTTAACGCCGTTTCCATTTCCGCAAGCGAATCGTAAAACCGCCATGTCACATCCGCCTCTCCCACGAACTGATAAGCCGACGGCTCATCCCACTCGGTTTCCAGAGCTTCGCCCTCATAATTTGTTATGGTAATTTCCGCACCGGCATAGGGGCTTGCGGGAGTGTGTTCATACAGATATCCGCCAAGTTCCTGCACTGCACAGCGCGAATGTTCCTCCTGCCATGCTTCCTTCTGTGCAGTGACCGTTGTCTCTTCTCTGAGACCGCTTGCTTCGGGAAGGGGATGATCCGTCTTTTCTACAGGAGCGCCGCAGGAGGTAAGCAGCAGGCTGAACGCGGCTATGGCGATGATGTGGTTTTTTCTTTTACACCACCGGCTTTTTTCGGCGGCATCTCTTTTCCGGTTCATACGATGTTTCACGGGGAATCTTCCCTGGCAATAAAAGTCTTTTCCATTCATGGACTGTGTCACTTTTTATTGTGCGTCACCGATATCTCTTTGTCAAGAATAACGACACTTATTTTTCCTGTCTGATCTCAAAGAACAGTGCGGAAAATCGCTTTATATCCAGTTTCATAACTGCCTGTTTGATGATTATGGTATTCTCTTTTTGCGTGACCGTCCCGCCGTAATATTCCCAGTCGCTGTTTAAAAGAATTGCTGCTCTACGGGCGGCAGGTATTTTTATTTTGTATTCCGCAATATCCTTGTCGGAAAAATTAAATACGGCAAGTATCGTTTGCTGTTTGGATTTCCGCAAAAAAGAATAAACCACAAGTTTCTCATTTTTACAGTCGGTCCACTGAAAGCCCTTCCGTTCATAATCATTTTCATACAAGGCGGGGTTCTGTAGATAAATATGATGCAAATCTATCATAAAACGGTGAAAAGCGTCATGCGCCGGATAAGCCAGCAAATCCCAATCCTGCTGCCTTTTTTCATCCCATTCCCGCATATGGCCGATTTCATTGCCCATAAAGTTAAGTTTCTTTCCAGGGTGGGCATACATATACATATAAAAGGCGCGTGCCTGCGCAAATTTGTCTTCATAGTCTGCACCGTTCATTTTCTGCAGGATAGTTGCTTTGCCATGTACCACTTCATCATGCGACAAGGGTAAAAGAAATTTTTCATTGTAAAAATAGTGCATGGAAAAAGTCAGCTTGTGATAATGAAGCTCACGGGTATCCGGTGCGGATTGCAAAAAACTGAGGGTATCATTCATCCACCCCAGATCCCATTTGTAATCAAATCCCAGACCGTCATTTTCAATCGGAGCGGTAACGCCTTTGTAGGCCGAACTGTCCTCTGCGATCAAAAGGGCAGAAGGGAACAACGCTTTCAATCCCTTATTCATATTTTTCAGGAATTGAATCGCCTGCCCGTTCTCTCCGCGTTCCGGATTTCCCTGCCAATAGAGCAGGTTGCTTACTGCGTCTACTCTAAGTCCGTCAAAATGAAATTCTGACAGCCAATAGCAGGCGGACGATTGCAGAAAGCTGCGGACTTCTCCCCGTGAGTGCATAAAGTTGCAGCTGCCCCATTCGTTGATGCCTACGTCATTATGGGGGTATTCAAAAAGGGAAGTGCCGTCATATCTTCGCAGCGCATAATCATCCACGGCAAAATGAACGGGAACAAAATCCAGAAGCACACCGATATTTTCTGCATGGCAGCTGTCAATAAAATATTTCAGATCGTCCGGCGTGCCATAACGGGAAGTGGGACTAAAAAAGCCTGTTGCCTGATAGCCCCAAGAAGCATCGCACGGATATTCATTGATGGGCATGATTTCCACATAGTTATATCCGTTTTGCAGTAAGTAAGGAATAAGCAAATCTGCCAGTTCCCGGTATGTGTACCAACGATCTTCCCGGTCAGCCGGTTTTTTCCAGGAGCCAGCGTGAATTTCATAAATATTCAGAGGCAAATGATCTGCGTCTGCCTGCCGATTCCTGTCGTTTTTTCCATGTGAGGCATTGCCTGTAAGCGGATAAAGGATGGACGCTGTTTCGGGGCGCAGGTCGGCGTAAAAGGCATACGGATCACAATGGTCCCGATATCCGCCTGTTTTGTCATAGATACGGTACTTGTATTTCATGCCCTGCGCTGCATTTTCTATCTGGCACTCCCAAAAGTTGCCGTCATATATTTTTTCCATGGGCGTTTCCTGCCATTTGTTAAAATCGCCTATGACAGATATTTTGTCTGCATTTGGCGCAAAGGTACGGAATATGGCGCCGTTGCCCGTCATATGCGCGCCTAAGTATTCATAGGCATGAAATTCCTGCCCGGTGTAAAATCCATAAAAATCCATTTTCTGCTTCATTTTTTCCTCCTGTTATTGAAAAATAATAGACACCAGTTGCTTTTTGATTATAATAAATACAGGAGGGGTTTTACCACCAACAGAAAAAGGCTAAAGTAGGATAAGCGACCTTTCGCGTAAATTGTCGGAAAAGTGATTTCACAGAGGAAAGGGCAAAATGGATATTCGGGTTGTAAAAACAAAGAACAGTATCATCAATGCGTTTATAGAGCTTCGTGCCCAAAAAGAAATTGAGAGGATTACAATAAAAGAGCTGTGTGAAAAAGCGATGATCAATAAATCAACGTTCTATTCGCATTATACGGATATTTACGATTTATCGGAGTCCCTGGAAAACCAGGTTGCAGGTGAGATAATCGCCAGTCTGGAACACCCGGAAAATATCTTTACGAAGCCAAAAGAATTTCACAGGGAATTGTTTTATGCCTATATGTCGCAGGAGAATGTAATCCGGACGCTTTTTTCCGGGAGCAGGTCAAGCCAGCTGCTTTGTAAGATTGAAAAGAGCCTGAAAGAAATCATATTTGCAATGCGTCCGGATTACAAAGATGATGCGGCGGCAAATATTGTATTCACCTATGCTATTTACGGCAGTTTTTACGCATTTGAGAAGTGCAGGAAATTCGGGGATAAAGAAGTGATTGAGATTATGGCAGAGCTGAGTGAGAAAGGGAATGAATTGCTGGAGGGCAGGAGCGCACGAAACGATTGAATGCAAAGGAGAGCTGAAATGCGGAGGAAATGGATATCAATTTTTGGGTGCATGGGAATCCTGCTGTCTGCCTGCGGTAAAAATGACATTCATATTGTAGAAACAGCAGAGAAGTATGCCACAATGCCTTATCATACATTTAAGGAGCAAACGGGAAAGGAAGCCGAGTTCTATCATGGAGACCGATTGATCGGGGAAATTCCTGATTCCCCACTCTGTGTCATATATGCGGGAGAATATGATGAAGACGCAGCAGCGTCCGTATTATCGGATGATGATATGCCGATTCGGATACAAGGTTCTATTGGCGCTTTGCTGGATGGGTTTACGACAGAAATGTCGGTTGCAGAGTTAGCCGATGAATTGTCCGCAAGTAATGCGGCGGAAGCATCTTATGAATTGCTGGAGGGTGGTGGTACGGCTTATTATGTAGGGAATCAGTATGTGCAGATAAAGTTTGACAGTGACCGGGATGGGGAATATGACAGGGTGCTGCTTATTTCGCTGGATGAAGCGGAAGGGGAAATGGTTGCTCCGGAAAGTGAGACATGGTTAGAAATTTCCTCAATGATTAATGAATAAGGCGATTCTTATGTACAGGGCGGCTCTTGCTTATCGGTTTTGATGATGCGGTGCCACCCTGTATCGATATTATGAAGGATATCTTACGAAATCTTTAGTTCGCACTCTTCGCCGGATTGCAGTCAAATCCCGGATTAAACGCATAGAAATTCTTCTCGTTCAGATGATCCTGCACGATCCTTAAAGCTTCACCGAAATTAGCAATTTAAGTAACTGCCTCCAAACCCAGTGTTTATCATGGTTTTGGCTGGTTTGTATTTTTTGAAAAATGTGGTATGCTGAAAGAAAATAAGTTGAAAAAGGTTATCTGTATATGGATAGGGAACGGATAAAAAAATGTTTTTATTGTAAAGGAAATATGGTTGATGATTTCAATAACTATATGGCGGATTTGGATGGACGTTTCATTATTGTACGCCATGTACCTTGCCATAAATGCAGTCAATGTGGTGAGGTTTCCTACAGTGGAGAAGTAGTGACAAGGCTTGAGGAAATTGTAGAAAAGTTAAAGGAAGTATTAACCGAAGTGGCTGTTGTAGAATATGTAGCGTAATTGTGAAGCTGGACGGATAGGGAGATAATTGACATACCAAATATCAGTGAAATAAAAAAGCATCTGATCGTATTTGATGAAGATTTCCCAGAGTTATCTCCGGCAATGTATAAAGCATTTAAAAGTTCAGTAGTACAGAGAAATTGAAGAAGAATGCGTGAATCAGAGGTGAAGGCATTTCTCGGTGCTGATGTCGATATCGAAATTGCGCATCTGGAAAGTAGCGTAAAATGGGCACATCGCCGTACCTTATTGATTTTTTGAGTAGATTGTGTATAATAAAAATTAAGAAATAGAACTATTGTTAGACGATTTTTGCTAGGAGGTGTTTTTATGGCAACATCAAGTATTTTTGCCAATGTAAGGATTACAGATCCTCAGCAGGTAGAAATTTTTGCAGATGCTTTGGATGCATCGGCTGCGGAGCCGGAAAGAGTGCCAACTGCACCTGTAATTCCACTTGTGACAAATATAGAAATGATACAGAAATTTATGACAGATGAGGATAACGAATGATGAATGAATGCATAGCGGTTAATATTCTGGATATTCTACAGGCGATCGGGGAGGAGAAATTGCGTAGGCTTCTCTCCGATTTTTCGTCTCCATTAAATTACGAAGTGGAGGACTTTATCCGTAATAAGTCAATTGAATTTGCAAAGAAAAAGTTGTCTATTACATATTTGGTCATAAGAAAAACGGATAGCAGAGAAAGAATATTGGTGGGAATATTTACGTTGGCGCATAAAGCACTTGAAGTAACAAATAGCAACATTAGTAATACAGCCCGGCGGAAGCTATCAAGGTATGCAAAATTGGATGAGGAAACAGATAGATATAATGTATCGGCATTTTTGATTGCCCAATTTGGGAAAAATAGTGCGGTTTCTGAAAAGTGGGAGATTAGCGGAAATGAACTTATGGATTTAACTTTTGAAATATTGAAACACGTGCAGCACTATGTTGGCGGAGGGGTAGTATATTTGGATTGCGAGAATATAGATAAAGTGCTGGGGTTTTATGAAAATGATTATAACCGATTTAAGCGGTTTGGTGAACGAAATGCGGAAAGTGAGGGGAAGAAATATTTACAGTTACTGAGATTTTTCTGACAAAGTATGACAGAACTTATTTTTTCTTCTGAAAAATTCATCCATAGAAGTGAGGACGTTAGAGGAAATTGCTGATATATGATGCGATTATAGACGAGGTGATAAAATGGAGTTTAAGTTGAACGAATATCATAGGAATATACCTGATGAAGAATTATTAGCTGATATAAAAAGAGTTGCAAAATCTCTAAATAAGAATTCTTTATCTAAAAGAGATTATGCGAAAGAAGGCAAATATAGTACAACCACAATACACAAGCGATTTGGAGGTTGGATTAAAACTCTGGAATTGTGTGGTATGCAAGCAAATGCCAATCAATTAGCGGCATTATTAAGTAGTCATGAACATCGCACAATTGCCACAGATGAATTATTAAATGATATAAAACGAGTGGCAAAATTGCTTAATAAGGACTCTATTAGCAGTGGAGAATACAATACATATGGTTACTTTTCAAGTGATACTTGTTTTAAACGTTTTTCAACTTGGAATGAAGCATTGAGACAGGCGGGATTAGAACCGTATGTACAAGTATCTGTACATCGTATTGATGATGAAGTTTTGTTGAAAGAAATTGAACGGATATGGATAAAATTAGGACGTCAACCGACCACTACTGATATGAAATCAGGAATAGCAAATTATTCTCTACATGCTTATGCAGAACATTTTGGAGGATGGCGCGGAGCGTTGCAAGCATTTATACAATATATTGAAAATACAAATGCAAATGATGATGTGTTAGTTGATAATGCGCCTTTTGATGATTTGAATAATATTGATAAAGATATTGTCTTTCATAAAACAACAGAGGACTTTCGGCATATGACTTCAAGAGATGTGAATTATAGACTTCGCTTTAAAGTCATGCAACGTGATAATTTCAAATGTTGTATATGTGGAAATTCGCCAGCAAAAAATCCAGATATTGAATTGCATGTAGATCACATCATTCCATGGTCTAAAGGCGGTGAAACCGTATTGGAAAACTTACAAACTCTTTGTTCGGTATGTAATTTAGGGAAAAGTGATTTGGAAATGTGATATGAATAAGCTCCCAGTTTTGTTTAAACGTTAAACTCGATATAGAAGGTGTTTTGAAAAATGATTTGGAAAGTTGAAATGGAAATAGGCGATCATATTCGTTCGTGGAGCGATCAGCAGATCAGAACAGAATTTGCGAGCGTTGATATTTCAATAGAAATTAAAGATAGAAAATGTAACATGATTTTAGAAGGAAAATCGGAAGCGGTCAAAAAGGCATTTTATATTGTATGGGAAGTCTTGTTTTTATATGATGGGTATTTTTACAGCCCTTTGAAGTTGACAATTGACGGTGAAGAAAAAAATATTGATGATTTAATCAGGGTTGCTTTTTATAAGTCTGGTCACCAGTGGATTTCGTCAGCTATATTATTAGGGCGTGCAGAGCGGAATCTGTCAGAAAATGTTTTAAAAGCTTTTGATAAGATGAGAAACGAAGGAAAAAAGGATGAAAAAATGACAAAATCAGTAGTCAATGCATTTTTTTATCTACATTCAGATGGATATGAGAAAATTAATGAAGCTCATCGCTTGTCATTATATTTGAATGTTTGCGATGGATTTGTTAATAACACCTATAAAGAGACCAAAAATGTCAAAACTAATTTTGAGCGAGTTATAAAAAGAACATTGGATGCTGATAGGATTTTGTATGGTCTTAGGTTGATGGGGATGAATCGAAATGATTTTTGTTATGTTTTGGCTCAGGAAAGAAATGAAGTTGACCATTATATTTATAAAAAAGATAGCATTGCAACACATATGTTTAAATCCGAAGATGTTGCTAAATATTACATAAGCTGGTATTTTACTTATGTAGTAGAACTGGCTCTCAGGGTTTCTTTTCTTGATCATTTAGGGGTAGAAATAAAGAAAGAGTATAAAGATTACGCTATGGATCTCATAAATGACTGGGTAATTTTTGAAAATGGATTTGATGAAAAATGTGCTACACCTTATTATCAACTTAAACAATCTAAATACAGATTGGTTCAGAAGTAAGAAAAACGATAGATGAGATTGTGGGGATAATTGACCAAATAGTTTTATGTGTAATCTATGTAAAGAGTGGCACTTTTTGCTTATCCGTTTTGATGATGCAGCGCCACCCTTTTAGCAATATTATGAATGCTGTCTTATAAAATCTTAGTTTGCGCTTTTCGCCGGATTGCAGTCAAACCCTGGATTAAACGCATAGAAATTCTTCTCGTTCAGATGATCCTGCACGATCCTTAAAGCTTCACCGAAACGGGAAGATTGAAGTAAAAATATCTCATAAAATGTATACCTCAAAATGTGTGCTTCAATCTTTCATGGTTGATTGTTAAATGTTCCAAGTG
>JAMPGN010000280.1 GCA_023663915.1 Eubacterium sp.
GAGCAGGTAAAGTTAGTGGATGAAAATCCGTCTATTGGAATTATTATTTGTAAGGGTAAAGATAAGACATATGTGGAATATGCGTTAAAACAAACTAATGCACCGATTGGAGTGGCAACCTATCAGCTAAGCAATTCTTTGCCGGAAAATATGAAAGAAATGTTGCCAGAACCGGAAGAGATTGTGAAAAGGTTGAGGATATTTGAAAATTAATTTGACATATATTTGAATTGAAAAATGCTAGGAGTAGTGCAATGTTACGTTTTTTATATGTAAAGACATAGTAGAACTTATAAATGAAAAACAACACGAAATTACGGATATATCAATGCTCGGTCAGTTTGAGAAGAGGTTCTTTCATTTCATAGAGAAGGTCGTTTACTTCCATAGGCGATAAGGCATGCTGTAAGCCGAACAGGATGATGCTGTCCTGTTTGAATCTGGCATACAGGAGGGGATAGCCGGTCTGTTTTAGGAGCTGCTGCGTTTCTTCGCATCCCACTTTCATGGAAAGACACAGCGCCAGAACTTTGTCCCGATTCGGAGTCTTCTGTCCGTCAAAGATCTGATAGGCATAGCTTCGATCTAATCCAGCCCGATAAATCACATCGCTCTTTTTCAGACCCTTTTCTGTAAGGAGTGCGCTTAGCCGCTCAGAGAGAGGGACCTGCCTGATAAAATCATCGGAGGCGGCGGTCATGTAGTGTTTCAGATTGCGCTCCTTTTGTAAGAGATCTAATAATTCACCGGTAGTTTTTTTCATGGGAGTTCCTTTCGCTGTGCTTTTTGCTTCCATGTTATCTTAGAATCGTTTGGGAGAAAAGTCAATGCCGGAAAGAGACAGTTTGAAATTTCAATATCTGGAAGAACAATATGAGACGCTTACCAATCTCAGCGGAAAACCGGATGGACAGGTATTTTTGGCAAGAGATAAGAGCAGCGGCAGGATCGTGGTAAAAAAGTATGTGTCATCCGAGACGGCGCTCTTGTGTGAACGCTTATGCGGTATCAGGAACCGATATCTGGCAAATGTATATGAAACAGCGGCGGACAAAGACAGAGGCATTATCATAGAAGCGTATATCAGCGGTTCTACGCTTCAAAGCGCGATAGAGGAGAGAGGGCTTTTTGCGGAAAAAGAAGTGCTTTCCGTTATGACCGGTCTGTGTGAGGTGTTGGAGCTGATTCACAATATGGGCATGGTACATAGAGATATCAATCCGAATAATATCATGCTGTCTGAGGATGGCGTCGTGAAACTGATCGACTTAGGGATCGCAAGAGAGGTAAAGAGTGAAAAAGGGCAGGATACAGCGATTCTGGGGACAATGGGTTATGCGGCGCCGGAGCAGTTTGGTTTTCGTCAGACGGACGAAAGGACGGATATCTATGCGCTGGGCGTTTTGATGAATGTGATGTTGACGGGGAAACTGCCGACAGAGTTAAGATATTCAAAAGAAACGGTTCTGGGGACGGCGATTCGGCGGTGTCTGGAAATCGATCCGGAAAAACGGTTTCAGACGATCGGGCAGTTACAGGAGCAGCTTAGTATTCGGGTATCTATGGGGGAAGAAAAGGAGAAAACCGTTTACAAGGGCTGTCAGGTGGCGTGGCTGCCGGGATTCCGCACGGGTGTCTTTTGGAAAAATATCGTGGCAAGCATCGGATACGGCATGATGGTTCTGGGTACCTATGTCATGGTGGAACCTTGTACGCAGTCGGTGGAAAGTTTTCTGCTGGAAATGCTTGCGGTATTGTTCTACATTTGGATGCCTGTGCTGATCGTCGTAAATGCGGGGAGTTGGGACAGAAAACTTCCCGGTTTTCGGAGCCTCCCCCGAATGCTGCGGATCGTGCTGCGGATCGTTTTTGCCATGCTGATCTTTGAGTGTGGCATCGGCATAGAAGATTATGTAAAAACGGCACTGCTGGGGCTGCCGAAGATGTAAATGGATTTTTGTCTGCTGCGAGCAGACCAAAGAGAAGATGGCTTTGCTTATACTATTGGATAAGCAGAGTCATTTTATTTTGATTCTTCTTCTTTGTTCTTTAATTCCATATTATCAAGTGCGTATTGTAATGCCATGCTGATCAGTTCATTTCTGGAACGATTGGTTTTAGCGGCAAGGGCATTGTAAGCTTCCTGCAAGGCTCTGTCGATACGGATGGTCATAGTGATTGTTTTATCTTCTTTAGGGGTTATGATAAATTTTTCCATAATACAAAATTCCTCCATTCTTCTATTTCTATTATAGTTTGGATAGATAATCATAAACTATGACACATAAATGAGTTAATATTATACTTTACATTTGTGTTACATATTGATATTATTAGATAATAAGAAAGCATGAAAAGAAAGAAGGAAAAAGCAAATGAAAAAGGTGAAAACTGAAGACAAAGTAAAAAAACCATTTTATAAGAAATGGTGGTTCTGGGCAATTGTAGTTTTTCTGCTCATTGGTATGGTGGGCGGTAAAGATGAGGCAGAAAGAAAAGATGACGATGCGAATGAGACCGTGGATAATCAGCAGGAAGAAAGTAATTCTGCATTGGATGGAATCCGGTTTACCGTCAGTGAGGTTCGTAATGATGTGACGGGTAAATGGAGAAAATCCTTGATTGCAGAAAATGTTGAGCCAGAGGATTATGCTCTTGATTATTACAAACAGTATTTTAAGAGTGATGATGAAATACATGCAATCGTCAATTTTAACTATAACACAACAACAAAGTTATTAGTTGTGGACAATCTCCTTGTTGTAACGGTATATGAGTATGTTGACAAAGAAGAACTCGATGCAAATTTACTCTTTAGTGGTATGGTGTTGGACGAATATTTCATTGATATTGACAGCGGAGAAATAATCAATGCACAAGAAACTGCTCCTACAAAGGAAGTGACTGTCGATAATTTCATTGCAGATGTAAAGGATGTAATTCAAGGAGCAATCAGCAGTAAAACGGAAGCAATTACAGATGTGACACTGGAAAATGGTGATTTGTGCGTGTATGTCGATTTCAGCAAGGCAGATCCATCGCCCCTTACATTAGAAGATTTGGCATGGTCGAGAACATCATCAATCACAGAAGCTATTCTTGATTTGAAAGACTATGACGAATTGTGGGAAACGATAACGGTCGATTTTGGAGCGACAGGGCATATCACAAACAGCAAAGAAAATGTAGAAACTAATGTAGGTGGACGATATTTCCCTGCTGAGGACTTCAAGTTAGAATAAGTGCAATATGTTCGCTGTGGTTGTATATTGTGAATATATAGGCAAATAATATAGTGCCTGCGGATGTTCGATTTTGATATTGACATTCCGATATGCTGTATTATCATAGATTTGTGAGTATTTCAAAGAAAAGGGGGATTTTTGATCATGGCAAAAGAGAAAAAAGCGAAAAGCGGTAATAAAAAAGGTATTATAATCGGTGTTGTTGCGGGGCTTTTTCTGATTGGCGCGCTGTCTCCGAATAAGGATACCGACGCGGGACAAGCTTCTGTCGTATCCACTGAATTGTCCGATTCAACCGATTCTGTAGAAAATGATAGCAGCGCAGAAGCAGCCGTGGATATTGCCGTTGAAGAGGCGGAAAAGAAAGCGGAAGAAGAACGCCTTGCTTTAGAAGCCGAGGAGAAAAAAGCTGCCGAAGAAAAAGCGGCGCTTGAGGCGGAGGAGCAGAAAGCGGCAGAGGAAGCCGTTCGTCAGGCGGAGGAGCAGGAAGCGGCAGAGGAAGCCGCCCGTCAGGCAGAAGAACAAAAGGCGGCGGAAGAGGCAGCGCGAAAGGCACAAGAGCAGAAAGCCGCAGAAGAGCAAAAAGCTATGGAGGAAGAGGCGGCTCGTGCCGTAGAGGAGCAAAGACTGTTAGCGGCGCAATCCGAAACAACAGCTTCTTCGGGCGCAAGTGCTGCCAATGCTTCCGTGCAAGAGCCTATATCTGCAGCCGAAGAAGAGGCTGTTGTTGAAGCGCCGCCGGCTCCTGCGGAGAACGCTGCAGCCCCTGCGGGCAGTATGGTTTGGCTTTCCGCGACCGGAGAAAAATATCACAGCATAAATAATTGCGGCAGAATGAATCCGGACAGGGCGCGGCTGGTCACTTTAGAGGAAGCAATCGGCGGAGGGTTTGAAGCATGTAGTAAATGCTGGTAATTCAGTACGACTTCACCTCTTTCCACAACTCATTATAAACCGCATCCCCCTCCTCACCGAGATACACATAAGTCTCCAGATCATCATACTTTGACAGATCGGGGAAAGCGATCTCGGAGTTTCGGATCTCCTCGTCTTCGATCAGTTCCCGTGCCGCCTCGTTAGGAGTGGAATATGTTATGTAGTCAAAATTCAGCAGAGCGATATCGGCGCGGCACATAAAGTCGATGAATTTTTCTGCATTTTCTTTATTGGGCGCATTTTTCAGAATGACCCAGGAATCGATCCAGACGTTGGTGCCTTCTTCGGGAATCACATAGACGA
>JAMPGN010000281.1 GCA_023663915.1 Eubacterium sp.
CGATATTCTCATCAAGCTGTCTGCTCATCTTCCGTTCCCGCTCCTCATAAGAGTGCAGAATATCGTACAGCCGCATAAGCTGTGTCTGCAATCTTGACAAAATGGTATCCTCCCCCACGTGAAAGACTGTCGCCGGTTCTTTCTCTGTCAGGCTTTCTATGAGATCACCCAGCCGGTAAAGCGTGTCGTTTACCTGCCGCGTCGTCATAAAATACAATCCGCCAAACAGTACCATGGAAATTGCTCCGTACACAATAAGCAGACCAGTACAAAGCCGTGTCCCGTCAGATAAACCGCCCGTCCGTCCCGCCATCTGCATAACCCCCATGCACAGCAAAAGCAGTATGAGCAATAAACCCATACCGCCTTTCCACATCCGATCCGTGTCATTGTGCAGCCGATCTAAAAATCCCTTTTTCATGATTTCCCCATTCCTGCGCCGCATTGCCGCGCAAATCTCTGTTTCACTTTGCCCTGTCCTCCCATTTGTAGCCTAACCCAAATACCGTCTTGATATATTGTGGTTTCTCCGGGTCTTCCTCCACCTTCATGCGCAGCCTGCGGATTGTGACATTGACCGTCCGGTCTTCCACAAACCGCTCGTCCGCGTCCCAGATCTTTTCAAGCAAGGTCTCTCTGGTCAACACGATTCCCCTGTTATATAGAAAAAGTTCTAATAACCTGCACTCCAACGCGGTCAGCTCCACCGGCTTTCCCTGCCTGATCAGCGTCTTTTGTTCAAAATCATACACAAGTCCGCCATCTGCATAAATCTGTCTCGACGTTCCTTCACTGCGCTTTAAAACCGCCGCGATCTTTGCCAGCAGAACCGGCATGGAAAAAGGCTTTGTGACATAATCGTCACATCCTGCCCGGAATCCTTTCAGCATATCCTCTTCTGAGTCCCTCGCCGTCAAAAGAATTACCGGCAACGGCTGTCCTGCGAGTACGCTTTGCAGAAACGCTCTTCCGTCCCCGTCCGGCAGATTGATGTCCAGAAGAATCAAATTCATCTTCTGCCTCAGACGCTTTTGCGCCTCTGCAAGCATGTGTGCCTTATGGACGCAATATCCCTCTTTTTCCAGTGCAAACGCAATTCCATCGTTCAGAGCCTGATCGTCCTCTATAATTAAGATATGTTTTTTCATTTTACCACCGCTTATCAACAACACTTATTACTATAACACATGTTATATCATCTTTCTTATAGTAATCTTTATACTATTTCATAATCATTCTATTATCGTTCCCACACGAGAAACTTACAATATATTGTCTATTCCTCTACACAACCGCCCGCAAGCGCTCTACAATCGACTTCCGGTTCATCGCCTTCGTCAGCGTCCCCGCTACCACCACACACAACAGAATTGCAAATAACAGGAAGAACACCACCGCCTGCAATAGTGTCGCCAGCGAAAAATTAAAAATAAGATTCGTCCCGATCAGTCCGGAGATCACCGCCCCTGCTGCCGTCGCCAATCCGGCTGCCGTAAAAACATAGGCTGCATACCTGCAGAAAATATCTCTCCGCATCTGCCTGCCAGTCATGCCGATCGACTGCATGGCAGCGTATTCCACCTGCCGCGTCATCACATCCGTCGTCACCGTGTTGATGATATTGGCGATCCCGATCAATCCGACAATCCCAATCAGAAATGAGCCAAACACCGTGATTGTCCTCTTCATCTCTGTAAAATGTACCGCATCCTGGTAGGCAGAATCAAGCATAAGTTGTAAATTCCCGTCCTCCGCAAGTACCTGTTCCACGATCTCTTGCTTTTCCTGTTCAGAAATTGTCCTGCCATCCTTTGTGTCATCCGCGCCGTTAAAGCTGACCGCGCCGACAAGATTCCCGTAATCAGAATAAATGCTCCGAAATTCCTCCTGCGTCAGCCAGATATTAGAGAGACAGGCGTTATCTTTTCCATACGGGTCTTGATTCATGACAACTGCCATGACCGTAAGACTTCTGTCCACATACCGATCCGTCACGTCATCGTAGAACGTCACATCCACCACGTCACCGGCGTGAACCGCATACTCCATGCCCTCTGCCTGATTCCGATCCCAGTTTACACCGTCGCGAAGATATACCAGATAACCGCCCTTAGCAAATTGTTCCGGATCGATACTGCCTTCTAATACCGTATAACGCGACATTTCGCTTTCCAATCCACCCGCATCCATTCCCGCCACTCGGATCTGCAGGTTTCCTCTTTCGTTGAATCGTTTTCTCTGCGCTTCTTCATTATTTTCTGCATCAGCTTTTTTGGCATACGCAAGCTGATCTCTTGCGATCTCCCCGTCTGCGGTAATCTCGGCCGAGGTGAAATAGCTGTAGTTCCCGTCATACACCATATAATCCGGTTTCGTCCTCGCGATATAATAAACATAAAAATCCTGCACAAAATCAAGATTCCGTAATCTCTCCACCACCTCTTGACTGATCGGCACAAAAGGCTCGTCCTGCGACCATACAATCCCTTTATGGCGAATCTGGAAGTCCGTATCGTTCCGCCTTTCCACCTGCGCTTCTACTGAAAAGCCCATCGCCACCGTGTAGACCACCAGAAACAATGTGCCGCTTAAGGCAAAGGAGATCACGGAGAATACACCCTTTTTTCTTCTGGCGCGGTATCTGACTGCCTCCACAGGCGAGATCGTGCAGGCAATCCGAAAAGGCCTCCGCGTACTGACCAGTAAAGTCAACCATGCAAACATGCCTCCTGCTAGAAAACTTTCCACCACATTCGCCGGTTTATAATACATGGCAATATTCTCCGCAAACACTGCCACAATCTTACCGGAAATCGTCTGTCCAATAACACAGCCAACAAATCCGCCGAGAACGATCCCGTAAAAAGCGATCCGATTCATCTGCCATAATAACATGCGGCGAAGCTGTCTTGCCGTCGTTCCGATGGTCTTCAATTCCCCGTAGAACCGTATGTCGTTCACAATGGAGATATCAAAAATATTATAGATAAAGAAATAGCCGCAGAACATAATACACAATACAATCAAAAATAGTGGTATAACAACAGTTATCGTTGTATCACTCGCCTTGTATTGTGTCCCGTTTCCACCCACCGCGTCATTCAACTCGGATAATTTCTGCGCTTTATCATGCCCGAACTTCACAAAACTTAAATTGTTCAATTTCACGTAAATCATATCATATCCGCCCGGCAGTTCCGGATTATAGAGATCAATAAATGACGCATCCGTGTAGATCTCCTCATAGATATCTGCGACACTTTGTAACGGATTCTGATAATAGCCACATATTGTCATAGGAATTGCTTCCTCGACCTGCTCCCCATCTTGCTGTACGACCACCTTAAGCGTAAAGGATTCCCCGATCCGCCCTTCCAGCCCAAGACGCTTCGATAATGTGTCAGACACAAGAATTTCGTCCGCTTTCTGCGGATATTTCCCGGCGGTCAGCTTTATCATATTCTTATCATAATGCACCTCATCTGCTGCCAAAAGATAGACATCCAACGGATGAAATTCCTGATTATGGAGATGCGTGCTACTGCACCTTCGCACATACGCCGCCCATTCTACCTGCGGCTGATTTCGCACCTTTTCAAGAATCACCTCATCCCCATAGACCGCATTGCTGTCCGCGCCCGGTCCCGGAGCCGCTCCCATGGAACGAGTCAACGTCTGTACCAAGCCGATTCCAGTTGAAAAAGCGACGCTCAAAAGAATTGCGCACAACGCCACAGCAAGAATTGCCAGCCTGTTTCTGATTGGATGCGCCTTGTAATCGTCCACCGCCAATTCTTTTTCCAAGGCGGTGTTTGAATTACGAAACATCATACGCATGACTGCACCTCCTCACCGAACGCATTCTTCCGTGTGCCTGCTATCTGTTTATCGTCGCACTCTCGCGTGCCCGTCGTCTGCGGGCTGCTGTTGTCTCCAACGATTCTGCCGTCCTCTAAGTGAATCACCCTATCTGCAAGCTGTGCAATCGCCTCGTTGTGGGTAATCATGATGATGGTCTGGTGAAACTCTCTGGAAGTCATCTTGAGAAGCCCCATGACTTCTGCGCTCGTCTTAGAATCCAGATTGCCCGTCGGCTCATCCGCAAGAAGCACGGCAGGTTTCGCCGCAATCGCCCTCGCAATGGATACTCTCTGCTGTTGCCCACCGGAGAGCTGGTTCGGATAGCGGTCTAGCTTATCCTCGATGCCTAACTCTTTGCATATATGCTCCATATAATTTTTATCCGGCTTTCTGCCGTCTAGCCTGATCGGAAGCACAATGTTCTTATATACATTCTGTACCGAAATCAGATTGTAATTCTGAAACACGAAGCCAATATTCCTGCGGCGGAACACGGTCAGCTCTTCCTCGGACATTTTCATGATCGAATGACCGTCTATCAGCACTTCCCCCTCGTCCGCATAATCCAGACCGCCGATGAGGTTGAGAAGCGTCGTCT
>JAMPGN010000282.1 GCA_023663915.1 Eubacterium sp.
TGGCTTTCCTACGATATTGCTTCTCCCGATCACCACGCACTCTTTGCCCTCGATCTCAATGCCGGAACGTTTCAACAGCTGGATAATGCCTGCCGGCGTGCAGGATACAAACCCCGGCTGGCCGATGCACAGCGCGCCTACGCTCTGCGGATGAAATCCATCCACGTCTTTCTTCGGGTTGATCGCCCGGATGACCTCATCCTCGTCGATATGTCTCGGAAGCGGGAGCTGCACCAGTATTCCGCTTACTTCCTCTTTCTCATTTAACTCTGCTATCAGTTTAAGCAGTTCTTCCTGTGCCGTCTCCTCAGGCAGTTCATAGGCAAGTGAATCAATCCCGATATAAGCGCATGCCTTCTTCTTATTTCCTACATATACGCTGGATGCCGGGTCGTTTCCTACCTGGATCACGGCAAGGCATACTCTGATGCCTTTTGCCTTCATTTCCTCAACCTTTATTTTCAATTCGTCTTTGATTGCGGCAGAAATCGCTTTGCCGTCTATTATCTGGGGCATTGTTGGTTCTCCTTCCATTTAGAATAATCCTGTTATCCTGCCGTCTTCATTCACGTCAATCTGGTATGCAGCCGGCTTTTTCGGCAGTCCCGGCATCGTCATGACTGTCCCTGTCAGGGCTACCGCAAATCCGGCTCCTGCTGAGACATAGACTTCCCTCACATTCATCATAAACCCTGCCGGCCTGCCAAGCAATGCCGGATTGTCCGACAAAGAATATTGTGTCTTAGCCATGCACACCGGCAGATTGCCAAATCCCATCTCTTCCAGTTTCCGTAACTGCCTCTCCGCCGTAGTCGCATACGAGACGCCGCCCGCGCCGTAGATCTCGGACGCTATCGTCTCTATTTTCTCTTTGAGAGAAAGTGAATCTTCGTACAATACTTTAAAATGGCTCTCCTTCTTTTCGAGTGTCTCAAGCACTTTGCCGGCAAGTTCTACGCCGCCTGCGCCGCCCTTTTCCCACACTTCGGAAACCGCAAATTCACAGTCTCTGTCCTGACAGAATTTCTTCACATATGCGATCTCTGCCTCCGTATCCGAGACGAAGGAATTGAGTGCGACCACGATCGGCACACCGTATTTGTGCAGATTTTCGATATGTTTCTCAAGATTGACGATTCCTGCCTGCAGAGCTGTCAGATTTTCCTTTGACAGATCGCTCTTTGCCACACCGCCATTATACTTCAATGCCCGCACTGTGGCAACCAGCACGACCGCATCCGGCCTAAGCCCCGACATTCGGCATTTGATATCAAAAAATTTCTCCGCGCCGAGATCTGCTCCGAATCCTGCCTCCGTAACCACATAATCCGCCATCTTAAGCGCGGTCCTGGTGGCGCGGATAGAGTTACATCCGTGCGCGATATTGGCGAAAGGCCCGCCGTGCACCAGCGCAGGGGTATGCTCAAGCGTCTGGATCAGATTGGGCTTCATGGCATCCTTTAACAATGCCGTCATCGCACCGACAGCATTTAGATCACAAGCCGTCACCGGATTCCCCTGATAATCGTATGCAACGATGATTCTTCCCAGCCTCTCCTTTAAATCCGCAATATCGGTTGCGAGGCAGAGGATTGCCATGATCTCAGAAGCCACCGTAATCACAAAATGGTCTTCCCTCACCACGCCGTCCGCCTTACCGCCGAGTCCCACTACCACATTGCGCAGTACCCGGTCATTCATATCAAGACACCGTTTCCAGACAATCTGTCTTGGGTCAATGTTTAACTCATTCCCCTGCTGGATATGATTGTCCAGAATCGCCGCCAACAGATTATTGGCAGAAGTGATCGCATGAAAATCTCCGGTAAAGTGCAGGTTCAAATCTTCCATCGGAACCACCTGCGCGTAGCCGCCGCCTGCGGCGCCGCCCTTGATGCCGAAACATGGCCCTAAAGACGGTTCCCGCAAGGCGATGACCGCCTTTTTACCCATCACGCCGAATGCCTGGCCGAGTCCCACACTCGTGGTTGTCTTGCCTTCTCCCGCCGGAGTGGGATTGATTGCCGTCACAAGGATCAACTTACCGTCGGGGTTATCCTGAATACGCTCTATGTACTCGTCTGAGATCTTAGCCTTATACTTCCCGTATAATTCCAGATCATCCGACTCCATTCCCAACCGTTTCGCGACATCGACAATATTCTCCAGTACTGCTTCCTGAGCGATCTCGATATCTGTCTTCAATCCTGCACCTTCCCTTTCCTCGTCTAATCTGTAGATAGACGAATCTGCTTATTATATGTTTATAGAACATTCCTTGACAAAACAAGCGCAATTCGTTTTGCTAGACGGTCTCTTCCACAAACTGTTCAAATTCTTCTGCACTCATCAGAACCTTGCGCGGTTTCGTCCCTTCTTCCTCCCCGACGACTCCCGCCTCACACAACTGATCCATAATGCGCGCCGCCCTGTTAAAGCCAATCTTAAAGACTCTCTGGAGCATACCGATAGAGGCTTTGTCTTTCTCAATGATAAACCTGCCTGCGTCCACAAAGTATTGGTCGTACTCGGAACCACCCTCACTGCCGGACGCACCACCGCCGGAAGAACTACCCATACTCTTGATCTGTTCCTCCACATCATCACTGTACACATTGCCGATTGCTTGATTCTTAAGAAAATCTACGACATCTGACACTTCCTTATCCGATACGAAAGCGCCTTGGACACGCGCCGGCTTCGGATATCCTTGTGGATAGAAAAGCATGTCCCCCTTGCCGAGCAGTTTCTCCGCGCCTACCATATCGAGGATCGTCCGGGAATCCACGCCGCTGGATACGGCGAACGCCACCCTGCTTGGCATATTTGCCTTGATCAGACCCGTGATGACATCCACGGACGGTCTCTGCGTCGCGATAATCAGATGAATACCGCATGCCCTTGCAAGCTGTGCCAGACGGCAGATCGATTCTTCTACTTCTCCCGGCGACACCATCATCAGATCGGCAAGCTCATCCACGATAATGAGTATCTGCGGTAATTTCTGCGGAGCCTCCGGATCTCCTGCCGCCTGCATACTCTCTACTTTCTTATTATACCCTTTCAGGTCACGGACATTGAAATCCGCAAACTTTTTATACCGGTCAGTCATCTCAGCCACGCCCCAGTGAAGCGCGGCAGCGGCCTTCTTCGGATCTGTGACGACAGGGATCAGCAGATGGGGAATACCGTTATAAACACTCAGCTCCACCACCTTCGGATCAACCATGATCATCTTCACATCCTCTGGTTTTGCCTTGTATAAGATGCCCATGATAATCGTGTTGATGCAGACCGACTTGCCGGAGCCCGTCGCCCCCGCAATCAGCATATGCGGCATCTTGGCAATGTCCGCCACCACGATCTTGCCGCCGATATCTTTTCCCACCGCAAACGCAAGGTTTGACGGAAAATCCTTAAACTCCTTGGATTCCACCAAATCCCTGAATGCCACGGCTGTGTTTTCTTTATTAGGCACTTCGATACCGACTGCGGCTTTCCCCGGAATAGGCGCCTCGATACGGATATCCGTAGCCGCCAGATTCAGTTTGATATCATCGGCAAGCCCGACGATCTTACTGACTTTAACCCCCTGTTCCGGCTGTAATTCATACCGTGTGACGGAAGGTCCCTGGCTGATATCCGTCACCGTCACCTTGACTCCGAATGTCGCAAGCGTCTGCTGCAGACGCACCGCCGTCTCCTTCAATTCCCTGGCGGAATCCCCGTTATTCTTGCCGTTCCCTTTCGCCAGAAGACTGATCGGCGGGAATTTGTACGGTCTTTTCGCCATCTGTTCCTTCATCCGAAGTTCTTCCGCCGCCTCAGCATCGATGCCGGGAGTTTCCTCTTTCTTTTCCGGCGCTTTCTGAGACATCCTCGCGATTGGTTTCGGCGGAGCTTGATCGGGTATTTCTTCCATATGTATCACCGGTTCATCGACGGTATCTTCCTCTATGCTCTCTGCCGGTGCCTCATCCGCCGCCCCATGAATCCGGATCTCATCAAGCTCGTCCGACTCGTTCTCGATATAATGATAGGAATGCGCTTCCCTGACCGGTTCGCGCTCCGGCGCTGCATCCGGCTCGTCATCCGTTGTATGTAATATAATTTCATGAATATCATCCCGCGTTTTCTCTGCGGTTTCCCTCTCTTTTTCTTTCTCCTTGCCAAGTGCTGTGTCGAGCATGACTCCGGACACTTTCTTATCCATGCGCAGAATCTTCTCGTTCTCGATCTCTTCCGCTCTCTGCCTGCGCTTTTCCTCTTCCCTTGCCCGCTTTTCCTCCATTGCCGCGCGCCGCTTTTGCGCACGCTCCCTGCGGTATGCCGCATCTTCCCTGGAACGTTCATACACTCTGCGTCCCTGTTTCGTCACGCCTCCGATAAAGGATTTCTCCGTGACGATCACCATACAGATAATTCCAAGGACAAGGATTGCCA
>JAMPGN010000283.1 GCA_023663915.1 Eubacterium sp.
TAAAAAATCCGTATCTGACGGCTAAAAATAAATGCTATCTGCTGCTGCTTACGGCAGCGCCGAAGACGGTGCGGCGGGTGCATGCGGCGAAGATAAAACTGCGCGGGGATCGGAGGGAGCGGGCGTGATTCATAAAAGCAGAAAGTGGAGGATATTCCTCATAAGCATATTGAGTATCTTTGCTTTTAGTATCTTTATTGTATGTTTGACAGTAGGGCTTATTTGGATAAAAATGCTACAGGAATACACACTCTATACAACGTATTGTGAAGATTACTATGCTGTTATATCGAATACGGAGAAATACAAATATTATAAGTATGATCAGATCATAGAAGTAAACGGTGAGCCGGAAAAGATAACAAGAGAGAAGGGCAAATATTATGATATTGTGCAACTGGAATATGATGGTACGGATGGTACGCGGATGTTTGCTTTTATAGAGTATGAGAATGGTGATCGCTCCTTGTGCAGAATGGAATTGACAGATCCGGAATATCGTTTTGGAAGAAAGGAAATCGGAATTGGCACAGATAAAAGTACCATTGAAAAAGTATATCGTAACAGCTATCAGGGTTTAGAAGAGTGGCCTTATGGCGGATATTATGAGGTGGAAGATGGAAATTATTCCGTACGGTTTCAGTTTGATGAGAATGATAAAGTTTGTGAAATGGTAGTAGGTGATGCAGAGATTTATCATGGCACGCATGGATGGAAAAAAGTGAAAAAGGCGGAATGAAATGAATGAAAAGCAGCTTGAAAATAATACTTTCTGTTTTGTTGGTATGTTACCTGTTTTATGATATCAGATATATCAGCCTTACAAAGTATAATACATATCCGCAAAAAGCCGTTGAGGATTATATGGCGAAGACATATAAAATGTCGGTTTCCTTTTTGTCAAAAGAGTTTTATAAGGATCATGATATATGTGTGTGGAGCTATCGGTGTGAGGATGAGGACGGGCTGATATTCAATATGTATTATGAATTTTACCGTGAAAGCCCGGAATTTGGATGGGCTACGGTTTTTCATACAGGGAATTTGGAAAGCGGCGTGCGGGATTATTATTGGCAGACAAGATTGCAGGAAGTCTATCATGATAAACTGGCGCCATATAAATTGGATTATGAAATTGGAGGGCAGTATAAGAAAGAAAAATATGCTATTGAGATAACAGAAAAAAGTGAGATAGATAAGGTGGCAGAATTGATTTATGAAATCATGAACTATACGCTGCAAAATGTGGATAGTCCGTCTTTTGAAACAATTCATATTAGCGTTACCCGTCATGGAGAAAAGATCTACGGCATAAGCGGTCAGGATATCGGCGCCGATGGCGTTGATAAAGAGGATTTGTATGACTACATATATGAGGGGATTTATGCAGGGTGGGAGAAAGAATGAAAAACAATAAGATAAAAGGGATAAGATGCCTTGTATATTTCATCGCATTATGGGCTTTTGTGGGCGTAATATATGATGTGATCGCAGTACAATATGTGGAATCTATGAAGATCAGAAATATATTTATTCAGATATTGCAGATCGCAGCATTTGTGCTTTTTATAATATTAATCAGAAATCTAAAATTGGCAGTTCCGAGAGTGACGATATTAGATGTTTTCAGTATAGCGATGCTGATCATAGCAATGGGAGTCGGTTTTTCAAGAATAAATAAAATGACAGAGGTGTCAGAAATTCCGGGAAATAATGTATATTCCTATTATTATGCAGAGGGGAGTGGCGACAACGGATATATTGATATAGAAAGTTTTTGGAAAGATAAAATAAAAGATGGAAAGCAGCCGGAAAATGTAGTAAATTTAGAAGAGATTTATCGGATGCAAGTCGGTGAAAGAGTATTTGTTTATTATAGAGAAGATGAAGATAAAATTGTTGAATATGATTTTTGGATGGATGACTTGTATCATTACTGCGGAAATAAAAGTTTGGTGTATGATGGCGCATTAAACAATGACGCTCATACGACTGAGGAGACAATAAGAAGCGACATTGCAAATACGATGTTTCGTGGATTTGATCGCAATGCCACAGCACCGGCATGGGGCGTATCTACGGATGAACAGATTTCTTCCATGACGATCAATGCAAAAAAAATAGATGATGCGATTTTGATCAATGAGAAGAACGGAAAGAAGTATTATTTTTGGATCGCAACGAATGTCGATGAAATAGAAACGATGGATGATGTGAAAACGGCGGAAATAAAAATGAGTCGCTTGGAGTGAAAAGGCGTCCCATTTCAGTGTAAGCGGATTCATAAGAGGAATCGAGTTAAAATATGCAGGAAAATGAATATGAGGCTGTTGAGCCCGGTTTTGGGAAATATTGGTATCGAACCGAGAAGATCACAGATCATTGGTGGCATTATGAGATGAAAGTAGTATGGTATTATCCGCCTGCACACAGGTTTTGAAGATACGATCGGTTTTTATGAATTTGGAAGAACAGTAAGACACAGGAGACGCCATGATGGATGCGTGGAAGGATGGCAAAACAAAAAGAAAATATCAGATTTGTTTCCTGATCCTCTGGGTCGCGCAGATGGCGGCGGCTTTCTGGTTTTGTGCGCAGAAACAGGGTTTTCACGAGGATGAGCTGTACACATATTACTCCACGGCGCGCACGAACGGTTTTTATGTAGAGGACGAAAAATGGATGGATCGGGAAACCCTCCGCAATGAATTTGTGGTGCTGCCGGGCGAGGGCTTTCGATATGGATTGGTGAGAGAAGTGCAATCTTGGGATGTGCATCCGCCCATGTATTACTGGGTTTTTCATACCGTGGCTTCTCTTGTGCCGGACGTTTTTTCAAAATGGATCGGGCTGTCAGTAAATCTTTTTTTTCACGGAATCAATTTGCTGCTCATCGCAATATTGACTAATCTGGTCAGTAAAAAGAACGAAGCAATGACGCTTTTGGTTGCTTTTGTGTACGGCTTTTCGCCGGCGGCCTTGAGCGGCGTCGTTTTTATCAGGATGTATGAGATGCTCACGATGTTCGTGTTGCTCTGCGCCATTCTGCATATACGCGTGGTGCAGATGGCGGGAGCGCGCGCGGCGGCGGATGATGCGGATTCTGGCAGGAAAGCGCGGGGACAGGTGGATACGCTTTCAGGGGCAATGCTTTTCGCTATGGCGGCGGTGACGTATGTCGGTTTCCTGACGCAGTATTATTATTTTATTTTTCTCTTTTTTCTGGCGGCAGGCTTTTGCCTGTGGCTTTTGTGGCGGGACAGAAAAGTCGGAAATTGTCTGCGCTATGCATTGGCGCAGGGATTAGCGTTCGGTTTGGCTTATCTGACTTATCCTGCCTTTCCGGGACAGATGTTTCGGGGACAGCGGGGCGCGCAGGCAGTCGGTAATTTTTTCGATTTGGGGAATACGTTTCAGCGGATTTGGTTCTTTCTTGATCTGATGAACGGCTATGTGTTTGGGTATCTCTTCTTTATCGTTCTTTTGGCGATGGCGTTTCTGGCGGTTGCGGCGCACAGAAGAAGGCAGGGCACTTCTCCCGATATACCGCGTTTTGGGTGGCTTGCGGAGGAAGTGCCTTATTTTCTTCTGCTGTTTGCAACGGTGGGCTATTTTCTGACGGTTTCCAAGACCGCCTTGCTTCTCGGGGAAACTTCCAACCGTTACCAGCTTCCGATCTATGGGATCGTGGTACTGCTTCTGTTTCTCGGCGTCCGTATGCTGTGGCGTAGGCAGTTTGCGCCGAGGGGACTGGCGGGCACAGTAGATGGCGGGAAAGCGCAGGAAAATGAAAAAAACAAAATTTTGGTTTTTCTCGGAAAACTCGTCCCGGCGGCGGTTAAAGTAGTATCCTTTCTGTTTTGGCTGATCGGCAGTTTCTGTTTAGATCTGGTCGATCTGGCGGTGAAGCACCGCAAAGGTACGGAGCGGATCGCGATCGCTTTTGCGCTGATGATGACTGTGTCGGCGCACTGGCGGACGGACGTGATATTTCTCTACCCGAAGGCGGCGGAGCGGATGGCGTTTGCAAAAGAGCAGGCGGCGGACGCGGCGGCAGTTTATTTTTACCGTCCTGGGGACGAGTGGTGTATCTGGGCGTCGGCCGATGAATTAATGGTTTATCCGCAGGTGTACTTTGCGGCGGCGGATTCTGCGGAGCCGATCGCGGACGAGACGATAGAAAATGCGGAAGCGCTGGCGGTGTATCTGGCGGAGGGGGCGGACGCGGAAACGCAGATCGGCAGACTCCCGTGGGAGAATGAGAGTCCCGTGGAGGACGAATGGCAGCTTGTGTTTGAGGAAAAATACTGCGATGTTTATCGGTGGCGGTAGAAGCAGAATGAGAATTGTTCGGTTACATTCCGAGTTTATCTATAGTTTTTTCTTGATAATATTCTTGTAGATATTTTTATTAAAATCACGTTTTG
>JAMPGN010000284.1 GCA_023663915.1 Eubacterium sp.
AGACATCGCCCTTTCACGGCGGTAACACGGGTTCGATTCCCGTTGGAGTCATTGATTTAAGGCGCAGTAGCCAAGCGGTAAGGCGTGGGTCTGCAACACCCTGATTCACCGGTTCAAATCCGGTCTGCGCCTCTCTTTTGGAATGGCGAAACCCCTGATAAACACTGGGGTTTCGCTATTTTCTTTTTGTGGGACTTGGGGGTTTAACCTATCGGAATGTTGCCAGTGTGGTCTATGCCTGCGACGAAGGTGAATATGTCGAGGGCACAAAGTTCTTCCGCATCAACCAAGAGGGTATTGCGTGGGTATAACAGACGTATTTGTGATGATGGATTTTTGACAAAGTGATTGTCGAATCTTCAGATGTATGGTAAGATTTGCATAAGGAAACAATCGCGTCACTGCAAGGTGTTGACCTCCTATTACATAAGATGGGAGGTGGTGCGGATGAAGTTTAGTTTCAGAGACCTGATGTCTTTCGGAATGTTCATTCTCGCATTGCTGACCTTAATCGTTTTGATTAGTCAGTAGCGTTTTTCTAGCTTTTTAGATAGAAAAACCACCCTTGTATACTTGGCAGTTGCAGGGTGGAGTTTCTATCATCCTCAAGTGGTCAACCACCTTGTGGGCGGTTGTTTCCTTATGTGCTTATAATATAGCATAGTTTGTGTTTTGATTCAAGCAGATTTCTCAAAAACGAAATATAAACGAAATATAATCGTTTAGACACAAAATACATCAGTCCTCAAGTATCGCGATTGACAACAATATTATTCAAATCCGGTCTGCGCCTCTTGTTTGAAGCGGCTCAACCCCTAATAAACACTGGGGTTGAGCTGTTTTTCTTTTTTTATCCGCAGCGGTGAGCTTCTCTCTTGACTTTATTCCAATTTTATACTAGTATAATATTATACCAATTGGAGGAGGAGAAAAATGTCTTTAGGATTTGGGATTTTAGGACTTCTAAATTATGCGCCTATGAGTGGATACGATATAGTGAAAGCCTTTGATTCTTCTTTGCAGTTTTTTTGGCATGTCCAAAAAAGCCATATCTATCTTGAGTTAAAAAAACTGGAAAAGGAGGGGCATATCTGCGGCGAAATGGTTATTCAGTCAGACCGTCCGAACAAAAAGATTTTTTCGATTACCGAAACGGGAAAAAAAGAGTTTATGGATTGGCTTGCCAAAGGCGCAGACGAAAATATTATACAGTTTAAAAATGTTTTTCTTATGAAAATCTTTTTTGGCGGCAATATGTCCCCGGCACAGAGCATTGAAATACTAAAAAAATATAAGGCGGACTGCGAAGGATATCTTAAAAGCATGGGTTCAGCTCCTGAAAGCATAGAGGAATATGGTTTTGACATGGAAACTTATCAAACAATGTATTGGCAGTTTACCGTTGACTATGGTTATGGTTTTATCAAAAACTGTATAGAATGGGCGGGACGGTGCATTCAAAAGTTAGAAAGCATTGATGAGAAAAATCCGAAGGAGAATAAATGATGTTACAAATGGATAAGGAAAAGGGACTAAATGCTAACCAACTGAAACTGATAGCGATTATAGCAATGACACTGGATCATTTAACATGGACATTATTCCCCGGATATTCTACAGAATGGTTTGTGATTCTTTTTCACATGATCGGCAGGCTGACAGCCCCTATTATGTGGTTTTTTATTGCAGAGGGCTATCATTACACCCACGATATAAAGAAATATGCCGCAAGGTTGTTTTTACTGGCGTTACTGTCACATTTTGCATATAATTTTTGTTTTGGTATCCCTTTCATTCCTTTTCAGAAAACAGCATTTAATCAGACAGGGGTTGTATGGCCATTGGCATGGGGACTGGTCTTACTGTACATACATGATAAAACAACATGGAAGTCGTGGCAGAAATTTTTGATTACGATAATTATCTGTCTTATCACCTTTCCGGCAGACCACAGCTGTATCGCCTCAATGGCGATTCTGTACATCGGTCTCAACCGGGGGAATTTTAAAAAGCAGATGCTGTGGATGATGCTCTGGACACTGTTCTATGCCATTGTATTCTTTTTCTTTATCGATAAAGTATATGCGCTGATTCAACTTTGCAACTGCCTGGCCATTCCGCTGCTGCGGCTATATAATGGCAAGCGTGGAACAATGAAAGGGATTGGAACACTGTTTTATATTTACTATCCGTTACATCTTTTCCTATGCGGCATGATACGCATATTGTTATGGGGTGCGGCATTTTCTACCGGAGCAGCAAATTTTTAAATTATTTTAGATAAAAAAACCACCCTTGTATACTTGGCAGTTGCAGGGTGGTTTTTTATTTGTTTGCAATTGGTCAACCACTTTGTGGGCGGTTGTTTCTTTATTTGCATATAATATATAGCATATTTCGTAAACTTATTCGAGAAGCAATTCTAACTTTTCTCTGCATTACACAGGAATTTTTTGATATGTCAAAGACCTACGCTGGAAGCTAAATACGGATCTAATTCAACCCACATAGGATAAAGCACGCCTCCTTATCATCTTATAAGTTGTCCCACCAATCTTGATGATTATCAATGTAGTCGGATTCCTCACCTTCAGGACAGTCATACCAGCCTCTCGTCTCTTCGGAATCTTCCAGATCGGTTGCTTCTAACCACGCATTATAATCGTTTACAATAATGCCATCATCATTTAAATGCGCCATAAATGTACCTCCTTTAATCAAAGAGTTTATCTTAACCTCTTTTCGTGATCCGGATATTTTCTCATTATTTTTAATGCCCTATTTATGTCTCCGTCTGCTAAATGTAAAGCGCTGCTACATTCATTAAAAGGCTTACCTGTCTTTTTTTGCAGTGCTTTAATTTTGTCCTGAGCCAATGCGGATGCTATTAAGGATACTCCCATATCAAATCGTTCTCCTTGTTCATATCATTATATCAAGCCTAAAATAATATGTTTATATTATACTTTGATTTATTTTATCTGTCAATCTTCCGTGTCTTTAAGGATAGCGTAGACGTTTTCGAACCAAACATTAATTTGAAATCTTCTGCTCATCCACGAGGAAAGAGTCGCCATCCTCGACGATACACACCATGGTTTTGCCGGTGTTTAATTCAATTTCATTCCCGGCGTCGTCATAGTATCGGGTCGCACCGTAGTCGGAGGTTTTTTCCCAGTTTACATGAATGCCCTTTCCGTTGGTAAAGAACCATCCGTCCCTGGTGGTGTCGTGGCATTTGAAAGCGAGATAGCCTTTTGCGTCGCGCACCTCGTAGTAGGTATTCTGGATCAGGATATTCTTAAACGCCAGCTGTTTTCCGTTTGCAAGATCGGTATGCGGACCGTCAGACTCTCCGGAAAGGTGTTGGAAACGGTCATATAGCCCAGTCTCGCTGTTATAGACGAAATAGCAGTTTGTAAGCGGATAGGTAGGCGACATATCAATTTTATTTGCCGTAATGGCGTCGCTGTACTGGGACAGTTCGTTTGGCTCGTTCACGGGTGCGAAGCGGTAATGCTGCTCGTCGGCATAGCCGTCACGGAGTCTGGTGTCATAACCCAGCGTATCAACATCCGCCAGAATGCCAGCGGCGTCTGTAAAGGCATTGTCGGTAGAGTTTCCTACGTCTTTGGCGCGCCAAAAATTGCTGCTGGTGACGCCATCAACATCATCGGTACGTGCGATTACTTCGTCTATGTAGAAGGGCCCGCCAAAGTGAATATAAAGAGCGTCCCACTCAAACGCCCAGTATACATAGTAATCGCGGCAGCTGCGGATATTTCCGATCCGGTCTAAATTGCCCCAGTCCTGAATAACTGCCATCAGGCGGGTATAACTGCCTTCTACGTTACATTCGTAGAGCACATCCGCGTTGGATAAATTGTAATGGGAAGCTGTCTTGGTATTCGGCGTCATAAAGGCGATCGGTCTTCTGGTATTGACGTCTTCGTCTATCCACTCGTTTGTAATGCGGCTGCGCACCATGCCTTCTTCCGGGGGAGGATCCTCTACGAGCTCTTCTTCCGGTTCTTCAGGCTCCTCGGGCTCGGGTTCTTCGACAAGAACCTGCTCTTCCACAGGCGCTGTAACCTCTACATCTTCCGTTTCTTTTGTGTCATCTTTGCCGCAGCCGGAAAACAACAGGGCACAGGATAAAGCTGTGAGAAGGAAAATCTGTACTTTTTTCATCATGTAATACACCTCTTTTTGTCTTCTTATCAAAATCAGATGATATAAATATTTTGTGTGCATTTTGACACACATGAAATAGTATAGCATAAAGCGGCGGAAAGAACCACAGGAAAAAGTGAAAAAATTCATAAAAAGGGCAAATGTCAACCAAATTTCTAAAAATATTCCCGTGAAATGATCGTTTTTACG
>JAMPGN010000285.1 GCA_023663915.1 Eubacterium sp.
CGTGGCTTCAATTGTATATACAAATTTATTTTTAAACCGCATCTGTTGAATGGTAAGATAATTACGCACATGCTCCAATTCATCTCTGACCGTAATAATACTCCGCCCCTTGCTGAGGCTGATCCGGAAAAAACGCGCCAATGCTGTCACGATCTTAACTGCTTCCTGTTTTCGCTCGTTCTCGATCATCCACACGATAATATCCAGCGTGTTATAGAGGAAATGCGGATTGATCTGAGACTGCAGGGTATCAAACTCACTCTTGCGCTTGGCTTCGTGCTCTGTCACGATATCCTCCATCAACGTTTTGATTCGTTTCGCCATATCCCCAATCGAACGCCCCAAATGTCTGATCTCATACGAACCTCCCATATACACCTCAGTGTCAAGATCCCCCGCCTCAATAATATTGACTGACTTCTCCAGCTTCTGAATAGGCGTTGTGATGCGGGATGAAATATAGATATTGACCAGAATCAGCACCAGCAAAACTGTCGCTATCACAAACACCGCAAAAAGACGCATTTTCAGCTTATTCAACGGCAGACCCTTCTCCGGCGTAACACTCAAAAGCTTCCATCCCGTATATCCTACGGATTTCACACTGACTTCCCGCCATTCTCTGCCGTATTTCTCGCGATAACTGCCATCTCTGTAATCCTTTTCCACCGCGATATTTTCCGTCATCTGCCCGGTTTCTATCATCTGCATCCTCGGATGATAAATCAGCTCCCCATTGCCGCTTATCATATAGAGATATCCCTGATTTCCCAGCGTAATATCCTCTAAAATCTGCTCCAGACTGCTGTATCGCATATCGATCAGTAAAATACCCTGTTCTGTCGATGTGCCACGGGTAATCTCTACCGCACGAGTCAGCGTAATCACCCAGCGATACTGATTCTCGCTATTGTCAAATATATACTGCACATGTGGCGTCGTAAAATGTAAATTATCCGTCCTTTCAAGGGTATTGTCAAACCATTGTTCCTGCGTTACATCCAAATCTGTTTTTAAACGCGCCGCAGGCACCGCCTCCAGAAGCTCTCCTTCTTTAGACAAAAGCGCAATATTAGCAATACTCTCCTTGTTATTTTCATAAAGCAGCGTGATACTGTCGTTTACCGGTTCCTTATTCAGGTCCGCATTTTTGATAATGTCATAGTAAAGACTGTCGGACAATTTCATAATCGTTCTCAGGTAAGCGTCCACCGACCGATTAATCTGCTTTAAAACAGCCTGATTCTCCTCCTGCACAGCCAATGTCAATTGACGGGACATCTGTAAATAAAGAGCCACACCTGTCAACAAAATCACCGCAAGGGCGCTGGCCGTGAAATAGATAAAAGTCATATAGCGGATACTGGTCTTTTTACCCAAGTCCGATGACATATCCCGTTTCATAGTTCTCCTTTCGCATCTGCTGCCTCCGCAATCTTTTGCAGCGTTACGTGGCATTTTCAGATGCCCCCCCCCCGGTATTTTGTGGGTGATACACCATATCGCTTTTTAAACACATAACTAAAATAATTCTGCTCCTGATACCCTACCTTTTGGGCAATCATATATGTCTTGTCGTCCGTCTCGTTCAACAGTTCCACCGCTTTGTTCAGCCTCACCTCCGTCAGATAATTGATATATGTCTGCCCCGTCTCTTTCTTAAAGACGGTGGAAAAGTAGGCAGGACTCATATGCAGATGTCTGCACAATGTCTCTACGGATAATTCCGGATCGGAATAATGCTCCCTGATATATTCCTCTGCCTCCTGAATTACCTTTCTCGTCGTATTATCCCTCTTCCGATTCATAGCTTCATTCATACGACAGGCAACCGGAATGATACGATCCGCAAACTCCTCTTTCAGGCAGATACCTTCCACCAATTCTTCATACTGATTCTTCGAGCCAAACATGTCTTCTATATCCAGATCATACTGCTGCATCAGTCTGATCAGGCAGTTGACGACTGACATCATATAGGCTTGATACTGTCTGGTATGCACTTTCGCATCCTCCATACAGGCTGACAGCTCCCGAACTGTCTGTGCAATCCGATCCTGCGGACCAAATTTGATGGCTATGACCAGTTCATCTTCATCTCTGGTATGAAACCGCAATTTTCCCCTGTTTACAGGCTCCACATCATTAATGTAGATCGTCCTGCCTTTACCGACAATCGCCTGATATCCCAGAGCATCCACGGCGGTTCGATAGGAGTCACTGATTCCTTGCAGCGTGTTACTACTGTGTCCTACTCCTACTGTAATCGTAACCGCTAGCAAACGGCGGCTTTCCTTACATATATCCTCCAAAAGATTGATCAGTTCGGTCTGCGAGTTTTGCCCGTCCACTGCTGCAATCACGGTAATTCCTTCCGCAGAATTAAATATGACGAAACGACAGTACGGTCTCAGACAATCTTCCATCAATTCCCGCACAGAGATCGGCACCAGCTCCTGATGCTGCGAAAGCTCCTGCGTCTCAATCTGTTCCATCTTTTCTACATGAATTACCGCTACAAGCCATTTATGTGCATTTAAAATATCCATTTTGTACTCTCTCAACTTCTCTTCCGCGGCCGCCGTATCCGAAATTCCCCGCACCAGATCATTTAAAAATAACTCTCGCAGGATCGGCAGGCTGTTCATATAGCTTTCCCGCAGGGAATCGATATTCTGCCGCTGCTCTATCTCTTCATCCAGACTTTTCCGAATCCGTTTTAAAATGGCAGCAAGCTCCTCACTATTGACCGGTTTTAAAATATACTCGGTCACATTCAGTTTAATCGCCTGCTGCGCATATTCAAAATCATCGTAGCCGGAAAAGATCAGAATTTTCATAGACGGATATTTTTCACGTATCCGAGCCGTTAAAGTCAAACCATCCATATAAGGCATACGAATATCTGTTATGACCACATCCGGCTCAAGCTGGTCCAGTTTTTCCAGAGCATCTTCTCCGTTCTCTGCATCGCCCGCCAACTCAAAGCCAAGCGCTTCCCAGTCCATATTGTGTATGATCGCCTTGCGGACTTCTTCCTCATCGTCCACCAGCATAATACGATACAAACTCATATCCATTCCTGCCTTTCAAAGATAGAACCTTTAGAAATTTATCATATCTCATAAACGGCTTTTTTGGCAAGTGAAATGAAAAATTCATTGACGCTCAGCCATTTCTAAGATAGACTTTACCTAGTATTCTACAAAGCAGAATCAGAATTTATAGCTTGAGATCTGCAAATTATCTTTATAAATTTTGTTTTTAGGAGAAATAAAAATATGCGAGTTGCCAAAATACTTCCTGTCATTTTTATTCATACAGGATTTCCGGATTATTTGAAAAAAACCGTTGCCTGCGCCAAAAAATATCATAACCGCGTTATCGTCCTCGGGAATCAGGAAAATGCCGGGATACAGGCAGATGAATGGTATCCAATGACGGATTTCGGATCTTCTTATTTTGAGACCTTTCAGAGTGTATACATACACCGTTCGGCAAATCCTGTCTGGTTTGAAATGATTTGTTTTGAACGCTATTTTGTGCTATTGGAATTTATGAAGCAAAATAATCTAAAAGAATGCTTTATGATCGACAGTGATACCCTTTTATTTGGCGATGTGCAAGATCTGGACTGCCGCAATTACGATGGCGGCGGCGGGACGGAAAAGATATTCGTAAACCCGTGTATTTTATATTGGAAAATTGGCGCCCTAGAAGATTTTGTCCTTTTTTGCCTGGCGCAATACCAGAATCCGAAACAATGGCTTCTATTAGAGGAGCGCTATCTCAATCTAAAAAAAGAAGCTCCCTATGCTGAAATAAATCTCTGCGATATGTTCCTTCTGAACTTATGGGCCGATACGACACCTTATGCGTGGAAGGACTTTTTTGCGGAAAATAACAATTATCTCATCGATGGAAATATAAATCATCCGCAGTGTGCAGATACCCATAAAAAAACTTACAAAATGATAAAAGAGCTTTCCATAAAAAAATACACTTTTAAAGATGGGATTCCCTGTCTTTCTGACTCCGCAGATGAAATAACGCCTGTTTTTGCCATCCACTGCCAGGGATCGGCCAAACAATATATCGATTCCTTATTCCGGCAAAACTCCTGCCTATAAATGCATGATTGTTTCATGCGGAAAATGAATCTGTTTTTCACCTTTGATAGACCGTGATCGACGGTCCGACATAATATTCCTGCGGCGAACGCAGGAACAGATCAAGATAGCCGATCCGGTACTTCCACTCCCCACCGTAAGAGAGACCCCGCCACTCATCCAGCAGCGTATAGGCGGCGGTCTTTTCTTCGTAGAGCGCTTTCTTTTCCGGATACAGATCCCCGCCCT
>JAMPGN010000286.1 GCA_023663915.1 Eubacterium sp.
AGACTGTGGATCTGATTTTCCTGCTCATAGGGCACATAGCGCAGATCGCCGTTCAGAAAATAATAGGCAAATCCGGACGGCTGTTCGATCTGAAAACTCCCCTCAGAGCGCAGACCTCCCCTGGAGAACAAATCTTTCGGAATATAGCAGATCTCCGGAATGGACACCGTCTCGCCCACAGGCAGATAGTCAGGATCTTCCGGCGCATCCTCGCTTCGCACAATGCTCGTCCACTTGTATCCGGTTCCGTAAAAACGCTCACTGATCCGCCAGAGACTGTCGCCTTCCTGCACCTCGTATTCTCCAAACCCGCGGCCCATGATCTTAATATAGTCTTCCGCTTCCGCCCACTCCGGCAGCGCCCGCACCAGCGCAAACGGATCGTACCTTTCCCGCTTGGACTTCTCTTCCTGTTCTTCTTCCGTTAAGCCGCTTGCCACCGCACGCCTGCTGTTTTCCACCTCTTTTTCCGTCTTGCGCACAAACTGCTCCTCCTGCGTATCCCAGAGCAAATAGGACGGCGGCGAATAATCTTCCTCTACTGCCTTTGCACCACTGTTATGCACCGGCGCGCCGACCCGCATATCCGCGTAACCGTCTTCGTTTAAGTCCGGATAAGTAATCGTATCCGGCAACTCAATACTTAAGGAGAGCGTGCGCTCCTGCAGTACCTCACCGGTCTCTAAGTCCGTCACCGTCATGTCGTAGGGCTCGTCCATACAATGACCGTTCAAGAGATAGTAGCGGAGTTCCGCATCCTCTCCCTCCGCAGAGTCTGCGGCTGTCTCACCATCTTCTTCTGTCAGAGATAAAGCAGCAGAAATAATACGGTCTTTCCTGAGATCTTCTATGTAATCAGAAACCGTCCCTAATTCTTTTTCGTCATCCTCTGCAAGAGAAAAGTGCAGAGAGAGCATCCGGCCGTCCTCCGTAAGCGGCAGTTCGTAATCCGCCTCTGCAAGCAGGCCGAAATACCGCATGATCCCCTCATCTCCGGCAGATTCCCAATTTTCGTCGATTCCACGCACCTCAAGGAAACTGCGCTTGGGGTTCGTAAGTTCAGTCAGTCGTTCCGTATGGTCAACCCAGTACAAAGCTTCCTCATCCAATCCCCAGCCGTTCCACAAATCACCGTAGTGCCAGAAAACATCCTCAAACACATATTCCAGCGTCTCGTCATCTTCCGATGGCATATTCAGCAGGGTAAGTCCGTATGCCGTCCGATCCTTCATATAGAGATTGACCTTTGAGGTTCGATGATCCAGCCTATAATATGTATAACCATCTTCTTCTCCCACTGTTTCCTGCAAATAGTAAAACAACTTCCCGTCATCTGCACTCCATGCCGCAAAAGGATGCCCGTCTGCATCATATCTGCTTTTCAGATCATTGTACAAATCGAGAGCGTGGTCATTCTCCGTCATCGGAAACGTATAGTACAGAAAATGCAGCAAACTTTCATCCATCTCCTGCTCTGCCGCCATCTGTAACGCCGTCTCCATTTCCGCAAGCGAATCATAAAAATGCCATGTCACATCCGCCTCTCCCACAAACTGAAAGGCAGGCGGCTCATCCCAATCGGTCTCCAGCTTTTCTCCCACATAATCCCTGATCGCGATCTCCGCAGCCGCATAAGGGCTTGCGGGCGTATGTTCATACAGATAGCCGCCAAGTTCCTGCACTTCGCAGATATCCTGTTCGTCCTGCCATTCCGCTTTTTTAGCCGAAGCGCCGCAAGCCACAAGCAACAGGACGAGAACAGCTATGCTGATGATTCGGTTTCGCTTTTTTTCGCTATCCTGATGTAAATCCTTTGCCATATCCGCCCACGCTGCTCCTTCAAACGTAATCCTTTCTGCAAGGAAACCAACGGAAAACTGCAGGAAGCTCTAACCCAGCTTAAGTTCTACTTGAATGCCGCTGTCCAGCGCCTCCAGCGCCTTTTGAAAATCCCGTCCGTCCGCTTTCTCCCCTACGATGCTGCCGTAGTGCGTCGGAATCACCGCCTTGGGCTTTTGCTTCGCGATATAATCCGCCGCCTGCTTTTTGTCCATCGTATAAAAGCCGCCGATGGGGATCATCGCCACGTCGCACTGCACGCTCTCCATCTCCTCATTTACATCCGTATCGCCGGATACATAATAGCGAACGCCGTCCATTGTCACGACATATCCCTGCCACTTCCTGCCTTTCGTGTGAAAGGGTTTCATCCTGTTATAAGCGGGAACCGTTTCTATCGTAAGATCTGCCTGCTCATGCGTCTCTCCCGGCTGATAAAAGAAACACCGCTCAGTGGGTATGCCGGACTCGGCAAGCGCTTTCTTTTCCATAGATTTGGGCGCGATCAGGAGCGTATCTTCTTTTTTGATCTTCACAATGGAGGGCGGGTCGAAATGATCGTAATGCTCGTGGGTGATAAAAATGATATCCGCATCTTTCGCGGCGGTCTCGATCTGAAACGGGTCGAAATAAAGGATTTTCGAGCCTTCTATCCGAATACTGCTCTGGGTGTTTACGGTGATGTGGTTTAGGTTCATGGGGCTCTCCTTTCTAAATGCATCTTTCATGTGAAGACTACTTGTTCAGCAGCCAGTCTACTATATCTATAATCTTGATTCCATCATATTGATATTCGTCATGGCGTGTTCTTGCGATAAGGACTTTAGGATATGCATCTTTAATTTTCATTAATGATGAAATTTCGCGTTCAAATGTCTTTTCATCACCTATATTGTCCGAAATCTGCATATATATTTTTTCGCTGCGTTTAACGGCGACAAAATCTATTTCTGTTTTATACAATACACCAACATAAACTTCATATCCTCTGCGTAAAAGTTCAATCGCAACTATATTTTCAATCATTCTTCCGTAATCCATATTTTTTGTGCCAAGTTTTGCATAACGAAACGCATGGTCACACAGGTAATATTTGTCACTACTCGAAAGATATTTTTTCCCTTTTATGTCATATCGGCGAATTTTATAAAAGGCGAAGGCATTGCATAAATATTGCAGATAAGAACCGACAGTTGTATGATGTATTTTTTCGTCTGCTCCACATACTGTGTTTGCAATATTTCTGGCAGAAGACAGGTTCGATATATTATCCATTAAGAAATCAGCGATCCTATCCATAAGCTGCGTATTGCGGATTTTATATTTTTGCCGAATATCTCGTATGATCAGCGTGTTAAAAACATCTGAAACGTAATCATATTTTGCTTCCTGATCCTGATATAGATAGGAACCGGACATTCCGCCCTCAAGTACATATTTGTCAAAAGATGCCTGCGGATCTTCATAGTTAAAGTACTGCATATATTCTTGAAAAGAAAAAGGATATACTTTTATTTCAAAAGTCCTTCCCGTAAAAAGCGTAGCAAGGTCGGAACTAAGCAAAAATGCGTTTGAACCGGTGATATATATATCATACTTTTCCGTTGCATGTAATCCATTGATTGCTTTTTCAAAGCCGTTACACATCTGAACTTCATCTATGAAAATAAAGTTTTCCATTCCTGCTCTGTATTTACCGTTAATATAATCGTAAAGCGCATGATATTCCTGTAGATTTTCATATTCAGGAAAGTTAAAATTGATGTGAACAATATTGCAATTCGTTATATTTTCAGCCGTATAGTCTTTGAAAGCTTCTAAGAGTTTTGATTTTCCGCTGCGGCGAACACCTGTAATTACCTTTATATCCGGTGTTCCGATAACACTTATTATCTTATTAAGATATTCTTTGCGCTGTATCAATTTCATGGCAATCACCTCTTGTAAATACTGTATCACCTCTATTAGCCAAAATCAATAAAATGTTAAAAATGGCTAATAGCTTCGTTTTTAACCGCCTCGAATTCGACGGGTTTAATCATTCTTATTGCTTTTTACCAGCTTCTCATACTTCATCTGATACTCTATCAGTCGCAGAATATATTCCGGCGGAGTGCGCCGCCCCGCCTCCCAGTCCTCCAATGTGCGGACAGGTATCCCCGTATGAGCCGAAAATTGCTTCTTTTATTATGCTTGAATTCTCATATCATAATGCAAAACAGCAACTTGAGATTCCACGCGCAAATTGCTGTCTAATAAAACATGATCTCATATGTTACCGTTTCAGGAATTTTACTGTCATCAATTTCATCCATTTTTAGTCCTGCACTATACATTGCCTCCAATATCACGTTTTTCCCATCTACCGGAGCTCCGCCCAATTTTTCCGCTATTCTACGGCTTGCTTTATTAGAGGCAAATGCATTCCAAATAATACACTCTACTGCTTCTCGTTTCAGTACATTCTCAATCAATATCTGTGCTGCCTCAAACGCATATCCCTTTCCCCGA
>JAMPGN010000287.1 GCA_023663915.1 Eubacterium sp.
AGCGCGTGTTAGAGGGGCGCAGGGATTTTGGCGTGTGCATTGATGGATATAAGGATTTTCTTTTCTGTGCAAAAACAGGGAATCCGAAAACAGCGGTTGATTTTTGTGGACTGTTCCGCAGACTTGCAGAAAAGTACAACGAGTGCCATGAAGAACCACTGCCAAAGGTTTTCACGCCACATGTGCTCCGCCATACGTTCTGCACGAATATGGCAAACGCAGGAATGAACCCGAAAGCACTGCAGTATATCATGGGTCACAAAAATATCACTATGACATTAAATTACTATGCGCACGCTACATACAATTCCGCAAAAGAAGAAATGGAACGCCTTACGGCATGATTGCAGAAGAATTTACTACTTTGTTTACAACTTTTAAAGGCGAAATTAAGCCGTAAAAAGGAACGAAATGCCAAGATATGGCAAAAGTGAAAATGGCGGAAAATCCCGTAAATTCGGGTAATTCCGCCTAAATCAAGAGTTTATAAAAGGGTACTAAAAAAGTTATATAAGTTTATAACTAAATATATTGTCTTTTTTTATAAATTGATGTATGATGAGTTTACATAATCAAATTTACATAATATGGAAATGGTGTGCAATGTATTCAGGGGCAGCAGCGGTCTGAAAAACTTTTTTACACGCAGGATTTGTATTTGTGTTCGGAATTGCAGATTGGGTAAGAATGGAGGAATATTATGAAAAAACATATAAAAGTGAAAAAAGTCTGTATGATAGCATGTCTTGTGCTTGGTATCATGGTGGTTTCGTCCAGCAGGATGAAGGTTCAGGCGGCGGAAGTGATTGCGACGGTACAGGGCAGTGTGATGACGGGAACGACGACAGAGTTATTAAAACTTGCCACCAAAGAAGGAAATATGGAGATCAAACTGGACAGCGGAACAGATGCAAGCGCGTGTAAGGTACTGCTTCCCGGCAGCAATATCAATGTTTCGGTATCCCATGGTTCGGACGGCTATCTTCATGCGGTGAAGATTACAACCGGAGCACAGGCATCTACCGTTACGCTTGACTCGTCAACAGGTGCAACTGTTACAGGTACAATCAGTGATAAAACGAAGGATGATGTCTTAGTTGTTAAGACACCACAGGGGGAGATGCAGATCAAATTAGATACGACTACGAATCTGAGCGGATGCACGGTACTTGTGGTTGATAAGACTTATAGTATCACCTGTGTGAGAGGCTCGGATGCTTATATGCATGCAACCAGTATCACTGATGCGTCGGGAGTGAGTCTTGGAAGCTCGGCTTCGACCACTCCGATATCATCGTTGACACCTGCGCCTGAGTCGCCTGTCAATGCAAGTACATCGACCGTCACGGGAACTGTGAACAAAAAAACGAAGGACAATCTTTTATATCTGTCAACAAATGCCGGAGAGATGCAGATTGTGATTGATGCGAATACAGATTCCAGAAACGGTATGTTCCTTATGCCGGGCAGAACGCTTATCGTCTCGGTTTATCGTGGTTCAGATGCGTATATGCATGCGGCAACAATCATAGGAGTGAAAGACGGTGTTTTGCCGGCTTCGGTTGATACTTCTTCTACATCTACAGTATCGGGAACGGTAAACAGTAAATCAACCGAGAATATTTTATATTTGAACACGAGCGCAGGCGAGATGGAGCTTAAGCTGGACGTGGTAAGGAGTGTCAGCGGCTGTAAAGTGCTGGTTGCGGACAGGAAGATTACAGTGACATGCGCCCGAGGCTCGGATGCCTATATGCATGCAGTGGATATTATCGGAAATTAGAAAAATTTTAAGGAATTTTAGGTTGAATATTAGGCAGGTCAAAACGGAATTTATGAGAAAGACCAGGATATATGATCAAATATCTTGGTCTTTATTTGTAGTCTTGAACATGATATATCCTAAAATATACAAAGTTATGGAAGAATATGATATACTGTAAAATGAAATAATTGCAATAGTGAACTTATGAAAATGGAGGAAAAGAAATGTCAGGTTATTTTGGAAAAGAAGTTCCTAAACTTGGATTTGGATTGATGCGGCTGCCTAAAAAAGGACTGCATACGGACATTGAGCAGACGAAACAAATGGTAGATCTGTTCATGGAGGCAGGATTTACATATTTTGATACGGCATTTGTATATCCGGGGTCTGAGCAGGCGATCAAGAAAGCACTTGTTGACAGGTATCCCCGTGAAGCATATACACTGGCGACAAAGCTGAATGCCATGATGGCGACCAGTGAAAAGTCGGCAAAAAAACAGTTTTATACGAGTCTGGAACGTACTGGGGCAGAATTTTTCGATTATTACCTGCTTCATGCTCTCATGAAAAATAACTATTCAAAATATGATAAGTTCCATCTGTGGGATTTCGCCAAAGAGCAGAAGGCAAAAGGGCTTATCAAACATCTGGGATTTTCCTTCCATGCCGGACCGGAGCTGTTAGATCAGCTTTTGAAAGAACATCCGGACGTGGACTTCGTTCAGTTACAGATCAATTATGCAGACTGGGAAAACCCGTCGGTAACATCTAGGGCAAACTATGAAATTGCCAGAAAGCATGGCAAATCCATTGTTGTGATGGAGCCGGTGAAAGGCGGCAGTCTGGCGAATCCGCCCGAAGCGGTAAAGAAATTGTTTAAAGAATATCATCCGGATATGTCCTATGCTTCGTGGGCGATCCGGTTTGTGGCATCGCTTGATGGAATTATCACCGTATTGTCGGGAATGTCCAATACAGAGCAGATGCAAGATAATTTGTCATATATGAAGAACTTCCAGCCTTTAAACGAGGGAGAACAGAAAATAATCCAGGAAACACAGAGGATTCTTGGAAAGTCTTCCACAATCCCATGTACCGCGTGCCATTATTGTACGGAGGGATGTCCTAAGAATATTCCGATTCCGGAAATTTTTACGGCTATGAATAAGCAGCTCGGAAATGGACAGATTGCGGAGGCAGTTTCGGATTATAAGAAGGCGACTGAGTCAGCAGGGAAGGCTTCTGACTGTATCAACTGTAAACAGTGTGAGAAGGCGTGCCCACAGCACATTGAGATTACGGAATGTTTGGATAGGTGTGTGATGACCTTGGAGCAAAGCAATGAATAGTAAGCTTTTGAGTATGAAGTATTGATTTATGTATGAGATTTAGAAAGACAAAGAAGTTTTTGTAAGGATGGACTTTATTGGTTTTTGTTTGGAGGGTATCGTATGGCTTATGGCAAAACAATAGAACTATTTCTTGTTAATGGGACAGCAGACAGTCTTATAACGGCAGAACTATCTAACTGGAATGGAAAGGCGATAAAAATTCCACGTATTGAAGTTGCAGCCTGTAACCGCGATGATATCATGCAGGCAGGGGTTTACTTTTTGTTTTGCCAGGCGGATGATGGCTCTGATTCTGTGTATATTGGTGAGGCAGAAAATGTAAAAGAAAGACTGGTACAGCATCTGCGGGATCATCAGGCTGAAAAGGAAAAGTACTATTGGACGACTGCTGTTGTTTTTATTGGCAGAGATTTAAACAAGGCTTTAATCAGATATTTGGAGAACAGGTTTGTAGATATAGCAAGAGCCTGTAAAAGATATACTGTCCTCACAAAAAATACATATCGAAACACCGTAATGAAAGAATCACAGATTGCCGTGATGGAGGAGTTTGTGGATAACGTGAAAACCCTTATCAGCGCTTTGGGATATAAAGTTTTGGAACCGTTAAATAAACCTGCTGCCAGTAAAATGGATGTTTCCGGAGCGTCTGACAGGGACGAATTGAAATTGCATCTGGAGCGGACGATTAAAGGGCTTGGAAAAGTAGAAGCGGACGGAGTGCGTACAGCGGAAGGATTTGTGGTATTGCAGGGCAGCCATATAGCGGTGGAGGATGATGATACCATTCCATCAGTGCTTAAAGGAAGGAGAAGAAAGGTCAGTATTGTTGAGGGTATTTTACAAGAAGATGTCTTATTTTCAAGTCCATCTTATGCAGCGATGTTCGTAATTGGGAAAAGCGCAAACGGCTTAACAAGCTGGAAGGATAGTGACGGTCGTAGTCTGAAGGATATAGAAAGCAGTGAGACTGTATAAATGAAGGTGTAAGACCAGCGATAAAGATAGATTTGTTTGTTCATCTTTTTATATGGATTTTATGTAATTGAACCGCGATAACTGCAAAAAAATAAAAGAAAGCCTGACGGAAGCCATAAGAAATAAGCCAGCCCATAACTGGTCTGACGGCCATCTGTACAAGGGAGAAG
>JAMPGN010000288.1 GCA_023663915.1 Eubacterium sp.
AAAGAGCCTCGTCTTATCCCCGATCATTTTCTCATTCAGGGATAAATCCGGTATGTCTAGTCTGACATTAAGATATCCACGTAGCATAAAACTCATGCGTAAATGCGAAAAAGTAAACCTTTCAAAGGTCTGCTTTGTTTAGATTTGTATATTTATTATAACAATTTTTCTGCTCTTTGCAAATAGAACCTTCCTAAATTTTCCGAATATCTTCTGAAAAATATTCCTCTCCCATTCCAGTAACACTTACACCCCCATCACATAAGATAAACCATAAACAACATTTGGAGGAAAAAACAATGAGCGATTTAACAGCAACCCACTGCGGATGCAACAATAATAATAACGGTGGACTCTTCGGCGGCGGATGCGGTTCCTGGATCTGGATTCTGATCCTTTTATCCTGCTGCGGCAACAATGATGGCTGCGACGGCAATGGCTTCAGTCTCTTTGGTAACAACGGCGACAATAGCTGCTGCAATACTTTGATCTGGTTATTGATCCTCTCAAGCTGCTGCGGTAACTAATCCTCAAACGATCCCCTTTACACATCTATTACTTCATATCTGGGAAATAGGCTCTGGTTCTTTGAGAGCCTATTTCTCTCACATGTATCATATACTATAGAGAAACTATGGGCATCAGAAAGGCATATCCTATGGCTGCGAAAAATGAAGAAGCGACAAACGTTATGGCATTTGATGCCTTATATACTACCAATCAGATACAGAAACTCAAGGTTCTTCTGCCCTACATAGAACCTTCCATGCAAAAGCATCTGGCGGTCTATATTAAATATATGGAGCTGCAATACACATTAAATCATGTTCGCAGGCATCCGTTCCAGATCAGCGGCTGCAGCATATCTTCCGGCGAAAAACCCGACCTGCGCTCGCTGTGCCGCCAATTATGCCTCTACTCTTCCCCCGAAGAGATCAGGCAGTTAGAGCAGATGCAGAACATGTTACAGACCATGGAAACCATGCAGGAAATGTCGCAGACCATATCTGCCCTGCAGGAGATTTTTCCCGATCTGTCTGCCGCTCCGCCTTTCGGAAGTGACTCTGCATCCTCGGATGAAGGGGATGCAGGGACGCAGGCCGGTCAATTTTCTATGATGGATATGCTGATGAACATGCTCACTCCGGAGCAAAAGGCAATGTACGAAATGTTTCAGCAGAAGACTCCTGACGAAAAAAATAACTTGCACTGAAAATACAATCTGTATTAACACACAATCACAAAATCAAACATCAGGCTTTGACAAAGCAGAAAGGATGGGAAAATGACAGGAAACTGGATGGATGACCCTGCCGTTGCACATATCGGCAAAGCGAAGCTTAACTTTCTTCAATCGCTTTTCTTCGAGAGCCAGTCTCTTACCAGGGAACAGATGATGCCTTTCTTTATGGCGATCGCCAAGAGAGGCATGGACAACCATATTTCTTTTACGAAGGAAGAAGTCGAGACGATCACTGCCACGATACGAAGCTACTCCACACCAGAAGAACTCGACAAGATCGACAAGCTGATGAAAATCATCAAAAAATAGTAGGAAAAGGCAGGCTTTTGTCAGCCTGCCCCTTATTATTGTATAAGAAAATCCTACGCCTATTTCGAGTTTGCGAAGCGTAACTCGTTTTACTACTTTTGCACAAGATTCACAATTCTGCCCGGAACGTAGATTTCCTTCACAACCGTTCCCGTCAATTTCTCTGCAACCACTTCTTTTGCCTTGGCAATCACTTCATCCTTCGGGTCATCCTTGCCAATAGCAAGCGTCGCCCTTGTCTTACCGTTGATCTGCACCGCAATCTCCACCGTAGACTCCACCGTCTTCGCCTCATCGTACTCCGGCCATGTGGTCTGGTACACCCTGCCTTCAAACCCTGTCCGCTGCCACAGTTCTTCCGTGATATGCGGGGCAACCGGATTTAACATGGTAAGAAGCGTCTCAAACTCACCTTTCGTCACTGCATTTTTCTTATAAAAATCATTGATGAGCGCCATCATCGCGGCAATCGCCGTATTGTATTTCAGATTTTCAAAATCGTTGCTTACTTTCTTGATCGTCTGGTGCATCTTCGTCTCGAAATCTTTGGAGTATTCCATATCATCCGTCAAAATATCTTGAAGTTTCCAGACCCTCTCCAGAAAACGGCGGCAGCCTTTGACGCCATCCTCCGACCAGCCCGCGCTCAGCTCAAACGCGCCGATAAACATTTCATAAGTCCTCAACGTATCCGCGCCGTAATCTGTCACAATATCGTCGGGGTTTACCACATTTCCAAGAGACTTGGACATCTTAACCACCGGATGTTCCGCCATCTCGCCGTATTTTTCCTTAAGAGCCTCTCTCACCGCCTTCTCGCTGCCATACTCCGCTAACAGTTTCTTCTGTTCTTCCGCAGGCAGATTCGCAAAGTTATGCGGGTTCAGACCGAGAATCATACCGTGGGAAGTTCTCTTCGCATAAGGCTCCGGACACGGCACCGCCTTCTGGTCATACAAAAACTTATGCCAAAATCTGGAATACAACAGATGCAATGTGGTGTGCTCCATGCCTCCATTATACCAATCTACAGGCATCCAGTAGTCCAACGCTTCTTTACTTGCAAGTGCCTCCGTATTATCGGGATCGGTATACCGCAAGAAATACCATGAAGAACCTGCCCACTGAGGCATGGTATCCGTCTCTCTCTTTGCCGGACCGCCACAGCAAGGACATGTGGTATTTACCCAGTCTGTCATGAGCGCCAGCGGCGACTCACCGTTATCTGTAGGCATATAGCTGTCCACCTCAGGCAGTTCCAACGGTAGTTCACTCTCGTCGATCGGCACATAGCCGCACTTGTCACAATATACGATCGGGATCGGCTCCCCCCAATAACGCTGTCTGGAAAATACCCAGTCCCTTAGCTTAAAGTTGGTCTTGGCACAGCCGATTCCTTTTTCTTCCAAGAAAGCGATCATTTTCTTTTTCGCTTCTTCCACGCCAAGTCCGCTGATAAAGCCGGAGTTGACGATCGTGCCGCTTGCCACGTCGGTATATACTTCCTCCTGCACGTCCCTGCCGCCCGCAACGACCTCAATAATCGGCAGTCCGAATTTCTTCGCAAATTCCCAGTCTCTCTCATCATGCGCCGGCACTGCCATAATCGCGCCTGTGCCGTAACTCATGAGTACATAGTCGGACACAAAAATCGGTATCTCCGTGTCGTTCACGGGATTGATCGCAGTCAATCCGTCGATCTTAACGCCCGTCTTGTCTTTTGCCAGCTCCGCACGCTCAAAATCGGATTTTCTCGCCGCCTGCTCACGGTAAGCAACAATCTCATCCCAGTTCTGAATGTCGTCTTTGTATTTATCAAGAAGCGGATGTTCCGGGGACATAACCATATATGTCACACCGAACAATGTATCACATCTCGTCGTGTAGATACGCATCTTGTCTTCTTTACCCTTAATAATAAAATCAACTTCCGCGCCGGTAGACTTACCAATCCAGTTCTTCTGGGAAACCTTGACCCTCTCCACATAATCAACCGTATCAAGCCCTTCGATCAGCTTATCCGCATACTCTGTAATCTTGAGCATCCACTGGCTCTTAACTTTGCGGACAACCTCGGAGCCGCAGCGTTCGCAGACGCCGTTTACCACTTCCTCATTGGCAAGACCCACCTTGCAGGAAGTACACCAGTTGATCGGCATCTCAGATTTATATGCCAGTCCCGCCTTGAATAATTTCAAGAAGATCCACTGTGTCCATTTATAATAATTCGGATCGGTCGTGTTAATTTCCCTGTCCCAGTCAAAAGAATAACCGAGCGCATGTAACTGCCCCTTGAATCGTTCTACATTATTCTGCGTCACGAGCTTCGGATGAATATGGTTCTGGATCGCGTAGTTCTCCGTCGGAAGACCGAACGCATCCCATCCCATCGGATAGAGCACGTTGTAACCCTGCATTCTTCTTTTTCTCGCCACGATATCCAGTGCGGTATACGGTCTTGGATGCCCTACATGAAGCCCTTGCCCCGAAGGATACGGAAATTCCACCAACGCATAATATTTGGGTTTGGAATAATCGTCCGAAGTCTTAAAAGCCTTCTCGTCATCCCATATTTTCTGCCATTTTGTTTCTACTTCTCTGTGATTGTAAACTTCTGCCATTTTGATGACCATGCCTTTCAGCTCCGCACGACACCTGCCGAGTTTGCGAAGCAAATTTTGCAATCGAGCTTTGCTTATTTCGAGCGT
>JAMPGN010000289.1 GCA_023663915.1 Eubacterium sp.
AGAAAAATTGAAAATACATAAACTGTCTGTCCTGCTTGCTTCTATGGGAATTTTTGTTGTTTCGGCAGGAATCGCGTTCTTATGTCCGGCAGATCCCATTGTAAAATATGCTATCACTATTGTTTCTTTTTGCGGTATGCAGATGGTAATCAGTATTTTTTCTGTTTTTGCGGTTTCTCTGATACAGCAGAAGACGCCCAATCACTTAATCGGAAAAGTAATGGCTTATACGTCTACAATTACATTATGCGTTCAGCCCATAGGACAAATAGTATATGGTTTTTTGTTTGACAGGTTTAGCAATATGATTTCTTTATGCCTCATACCGACGGGAATCATTGTATGTGCTGTTGGCTTGTCAACGGCAGGTTTTTTCAAGAAGATGGAAGAAGAATCTTTGAAGTAACAAACAGTCATACCCCTTCACCCCGCTTCATACAATGTAAAAAAGTGTTCTGAGGGGTTTCCTTTTGAAAGATTATATCGAAGAACGTGCGATGAACATCGCCAATTATATCATTGAGAACAATGCCACAGTGCGGCAGACAGCAAAGGAGTTTGGAATCTCAAAGTCCACAGTACATAAGGATGTCACGGAGCGCCTGAGCCAGATCAACCCCTCCCTGGCAGCCCAGGCGCGCAAGGTGCTGGATGTGAATAAATCAGAACGCCACATCCGGGGAGGTATGGCGACCAGGGAAAAATACCTGCATCAGAATGCCTGTTGAGAGCAACTCCCTTGCGGGAAGATACTTTACAACACTGTCAAATAGGCATAGAATAAATCTTATAACCTGTGTTTGCAAAACATACAGGCTATGTAAGGACAGTGACAGATGATGCGTGCGAAGGAAAAAGAGACAGTACAGGGCACCATATACAGCAATGATGATCTCAAGAGACTGATTCTCCCGTTGGTTATGGAACAGCTTCTTGCCATTTTGGTGGGTATGCTGGATACCGTCATGATTTCCGGCGTGGGAGAGGCGGCGGTGTCCGGTGTTTCGCTGGTGGATAATATCAATATCCTGATCATCCAGGTTTTTTCAGCGCTTGCCACCGGCGGCGCCGTTGCAGCGGGACATGCCCTCGGGCAGCAGAATAAGGAGGAAGCGGGACGGTCTGCGTGGCAGATGGTTCTTTTTCTGCTGTATACTTCTCTGCTCACGACGATTGTGCTGCTGGGCGGGCATAAGACAATTTTGCGGGCGATTTTCGGACAGGTAGATGCGGATGTCATGGGGAATGCCACGACATACCTGATCATCACGGGGCTGTCGATCTGTCCGCTGGCGCTTTATAACGGCTGTGCCGCCTTGTTCCGCGCGATGGGCGATTCCAGGACGACCATGTACATCTCGCTTTTGATGAATCTGTTGAATCTGGCCGGCAATGCCCTGCTTATCTTTGGATTCCACATGGGTGTGGCGGGAGCTGCGATTTCCACCACCTTTTCCAGAACGGTGGCGGCGGTGCTTATCTTTTATCTTATGTTTCGGGAGAACAGGGACATTCATTTCAGAAACCGTGTCACGGCAAAACTCAGGATGGGACAGATTAAAAAGATTTTGTATATCGGGGTGCCGAACGGGTTGGAGAACAGCCTTTTTCAGCTGGGAAAAATCCTGCTGTTAAGTCTGGTGTCAACTTTTGGCACATCTGCGATCGCGGCAAACGCAGTCTGCGGTACGGTGGCGAATTTTAATATCCTGCCGGGCATGGCGATCAATCTGGCGATCGTGTCGGTGGTATCTTACTGCGTCGGTGCGGGAGATTACGGGCAGGCACGGTATTATACAAGGAAGCTGATGCGTTTGACTTATACTTGTATGATAGCGTCGTCTTTATTGATGATTCTTTTCGGCAGAAAGATTTTGCTGCTCTATCAGCTGACGCCGGAGACAGAAGCGTTGGCGGTGCAGGTTATCCGATACCATGCGATGATGTGCATGGTTACCTGGGTGCCTTCCTTCTCCCTGCCGAATACCCTGCGGGCGGCAGGCGACGTCATGTGGACCATGATGATCGCCATCATATCTATGTGGGTGTTCCGTATCGGTACGGCATACTTTTTCAGCAATGCCTTTCATTGGGGACTGATGGGCATCTGGATTGCGATGACAATTGACTGGCTGTTCCGCGCAATCTGCTACGGAATCCGTTATCATGGCGATAAATGGGAAGGCAAGCTGCATCGGTAGGGCAGAGAAATACTGTATTTGCTTTTGAGAACATGATATAATGTACGCGATGGCAATGAGCAGTGCACAGACGTAAGATGAAAAAATGGCAGCTTGCTGACAATTTTTTCAGATTGCGGATGTATAGGGCGAAGTCCGTGAGCGAGGAAATCCGCAGGATTTTCGAGCGTGCACTGCGGAGATGATATAATATGCGCGGATTTGCGGGTTTAGATAATATAATGAGACAGAAAGGGCAGGATCATATGGCGAGGGAAACAGTAATCATATTGGATTTCGGCGGGCAGTATAACCAGCTGGTGGCGCGCCGTGTCAGGGAATGTAATGTTTATTGTGAGATTTATTCTTACAGGACAGACCTGGCGAAAATAAAGGAGATGCAGCCCAAGGGCATTATTTTGACGGGCGGTCCGAACAGCTGTTATGAATCCGGAGCGGCGACCTGCTCTCCGGCGCTTTTCGAGCTAGGGATTCCAGTGCTGGGGCTTTGCTATGGCGCGCAGCTGATGATGCAGGTGCTGGGCGGTAAAGTGGAAAAAGCGCCGGTCAGAGAGTATGGTAAAATAGAAGTCACAGTGGATCAAAACAGTGCACTTTTTCAGAATGTATCTTCGGAGACCATCTGCTGGATGAGCCATAATGATTATATTTCCAAGACTGCACCGGGATTCCGGATTTGCGCGCACACTGCGGACTGTCCCGTGGCGGCGGCGGAAAATCCTGAAAAAAATCTGTATGCGATTCAGTTTCATCCGGAAGTGCTCCACACCGTAGAAGGCACGAAGATGCTCTCCAATTTTGTCTATCAGGTGTGCGGCTGTACGGGCGACTGGAAGATGGATTCCTTTGTGCAGCAGTCAATCGAAGTTATTCGTAATAAGGTGGGCGGCGGCAGGGTGCTCTGCGCACTTTCCGGCGGAGTGGATTCTTCGGTGGCAGCAGTTCTTCTTTCCAAGGCGGTCGGCAGCCAGCTGACTTGCGTTTTTGTGGATCATGGATTGTTGCGTAAAAACGAAGGGGATGAAGTGGAAGCGGTCTTTGGACCGAATGGCAATTATGATCTGCATTTTATCCGTGTGAACGCGCAGGAGCGTTTTTATCAAAAGCTTGCCGGTGTGGAAGAGCCGGAACGGAAGAGAAAGATTATCGGAGAAGAATTTATCCGCGTTTTTGAGGAAGAAGCGAAGAAGATCGGCGCAGTAGATTTTCTTGTGCAGGGCACTATTTATCCCGATGTGGTGGAGAGTGGTTTAGGCGGCGAGAGTGCAGTCATCAAATCTCACCACAATGTGGGCGGTCTTCCCGATTATGTAGATTTTAAGGAGATCATAGAGCCGCTTCGCGATCTGTTCAAGGACGAGGTGCGAAAGGTTGGGCTGGAACTGGGGATTCCGGAATATCTGGTGTATCGGCAGCCCTTCCCCGGACCGGGGCTGGGCATTCGTATTATCGGCGAAGTAACGGCGGGGAAGGTGCGTATTGTGCAGGATGCGGACGCAATTTACCGCGAGGAGCTCGCAAAAGCCGGACTTGACAGGGAGGTCAACCAGTATTTTGCGGCGCTTACCAATATGCGCAGTGTGGGCGTTATGGGAGACGAGAGGACTTATGATTATGCCGTGGCGCTGCGGGCAGTCAGGACGATCGATTTTATGACTGCGGAGACGGCAGAATTGCCATGGGATGTGCTGCAGAAGGTCATGAATCGGATTGTGAATGAAGTGAAGGGTGTAAATCGTGTGATGTATGATTTAACGAGTAAACCGCCGGGGACGATTGAGTTCGAATAGTAAACATTGTTTTTGCAAAAAATATTTTTGTTGAATGCAGATTATAATTTATCCTAAGTTCAGAAGAAAAATCGAATGAAAAGATGATTAGAGGACCTTGTAGGAATCGCATCTTGCAAGGTCCTCTTCCTTTCTTTCCACTCCCCCAATCCTCTTCAATCCCTATCATCATAAAATCGCCAAAACAGGGTAAAATCGAATAAAAAGAAGCCTATATCATCAAAGAAACCTCTTCCCACTCCCCCTATCCTTCCCCAAT
>JAMPGN010000028.1 GCA_023663915.1 Eubacterium sp.
AGTTCACGCAGTTGTCTTGTGAAGGAGACTGAGATTTTCTTAGTATTCCGTCTGTTACACAGCAATTTCGGGACATGGATGTCCCGAAAAGCCCGAATCGCGCATGGATGCGCGTTGAGGGCGGTTGCGTCCGGTGTCACAGCTTATATCGGAATGCTTAGAAAATCCATTCGACGAAACCCGACACAAGAGAACTTTTTGTGCAATCTGCCTTCACAACTTACACGATAGACCTTTTGACACCCGAATCTTACTATATCACACACTGCCTTTTTTAATGCTCTTACATCGCATATCCCTTACCAGACCAAATCTATCCGCAGACATCTCTTTCCACTATACCACGCTCTTCTATCCCACGCAAACCTATTTGTATCTACTACGATTGCATAATAATACATCATTCATGCATAATATTCAAGTATTTTTTCTTTTTATGCATATTTTTCTAAATTATTCATATAAATATGCATTAATTTTCTCTTGCATTATGTACAGTCCTGTTGTATATTGTTTTAGGAACAAAAAAGATTCAATATAAAAGGAGACCCAACCATGAAAGAAAAAATAGTTCTTGCTTACTCAGGCGGACTTGATACGACGGCTATCATCCCTTGGTTAAAAGAAAATTTTGATTACGAAGTGATCTGCGTGTGCGGTAACTGCGGGCAGGCGGAAGAGCTCGACGGACTTGAGGAGAGAGCGTTGTCGAGCGGCGCATCCAAACTCTACATCGAAGACCTCACCGACGAATTTTGCAACGATTTCATCATGCCCTGCGTGCAGGCACATGCCGTTTATGAGAACAAATATCTGCTCGGCACATCCATGGCAAGACCTGTGATTGCCAAGAAGTTAGTCGAGATCGCCCGCAAAGAAGGCGCAACCGCAATCTGCCACGGCGCAACCGGCAAAGGCAACGATCAGATCCGTTTCGAGCTTGGCATCAAGGCACTTGCGCCGGATTTAAAGATCATTGCCGCATGGCGGAATGAGAAATGGACGTTAAAATCCCGTGAAGAAGAGATTGAATACTGCCGTCAGCACGGTATCAACCTTCCTTTCTCCGCGGATTCCAGCTACAGCCGCGACCGTAACTTATGGCATATCAGCCACGAGGGACTTGAGCTTGAGAACCCTGCCAACGAGCCGAATTACGAGCATCTGCTTGTACTTGGCACCACACCCGAAAAGGCTCCCGACGAGGGCGAATACGTAACCATGACTTTTGAAAAAGGTATCCCAACTTCCGTCAATGGCAAGCAGATGAAGGTGGCTGAGATCATCGCCACATTAAATGAGCTGGGCGGCAAACACGGCATCGGCATCGTCGATATCGTGGAAAACCGTGTCGTAGGTATGAAATCCCGCGGCGTATATGAGACACCCGGCGGAACGATTCTCTATGAAGCACACCAGCAGCTTGAAGAGCTGATTCTTGACCGTGATACATACGCGCTCAAAGCAGACCTCGGCAATAAATTTGCGCAGATCGTATACGAGGGCAAATGGTTTACACCGCTCCGCGAGGCGGTACAGGCATTCATCGAGTCCACACAGCGATATGTGACCGGTGAAGTGAAATTTAAGCTGTACAAAGGCAACATCATCAAAGCCGGTACGACTTCCCCGTACACACTCTACAACGAGAGCATCGCATCCTTTACGACAGGCGACATGTACGACCACCACGACGCGGAAGGTTTTGTCAATCTGTTCGGCTTATCCTGCAAAGTACGCGCCATGAAGATGCAGGAGAACGGCGTGAAACTGATTTAGGCGAAGTCGTCGGTAAGATGTTATTTTCATGAAAATAGAAAATTGAAGTATGCGTTCTGTCACATCAAAGGCGCAACCACCTTCAGAACAGCCCCCATCATTTTCAGTCCTGCCTTTCCTTCCCAAATGGTCTCTTTCGTAACTTGGCGGCAGGACTGAAATGTTTTATGAAAGTCTGCTTTGATTTCCGAAATACACGGAACACGATTCATATAAGTAGCACATTCAAAGTGATGATACAGGCTGCGGTAGTCGAGATTGATGGTTCCCACCACGGCCTCCCTGTCATCCGCAAGAAATACCTTAGCATGTACAAAGCCCGGCGTATACTCATAAATCTGTATCCCAGAATCCAACAGTGCGGCATAATGAGTCTTTGCCAACGCATAGGCGGCAGGCTTGTCCGGAATGCCCGGCAGGATCAGTCGCACATCCACACCCCGTTCAGCGGAAAATTTCAAGGCAGTTTCCATCTCACCGTCCAGAATAAGATACGGAGTCATAATATATACATATTGTCCGGCCCGATTCAGGATATCCATATACACTCGTTCCCCCACTTTGTCATCATCCAACGGCCGGTCGCCATAAGGAATGACAAAGCCTTCCCCCTTCCGGGGCGAAGCGTTCAGGAAACGGTCAAACTCAGGCTTCATTTCATTCATATTCCACATTTGCAAAAACATCAGCGTAAAACTTTTCACAGCCTCGCCTTGGAGCATGACAGCGGTATCCTTCCAATGGCCATATTTTACGGTATGGTTAATGTATTCGTCAGCCAAATTTACGCCGCCGTTAAAGGCTGTTTGTCCATCAATCACCAGAATCTTGCGGTGATCCCGGTAATTATAATGAGTAGAGAAAAAGGGAGAGACCGGAGCAAATGCCTTACACTTGATACCCAACTGCTTCATCCGTTTGGGATAATCGTGAGGCAGCAGGGCAAATTCGCACATGCCATCGTACATCACCCGTACCTCTACGCCTTCCTTAGCTTTCCGAGCCAGGATTTCCAGTATCTTTCCCCACATAAACCCCTCTTCAAGGATGAAATACTCCATGAAAATAAATTCCTTCGCCTGTTCCAACTGGCAGAGCATTTCCTCAAACTTGTCCTCTCCGAGAGGGAAGTATGTTACCAACGTATTTTCATAGACCGGACCACTACGCTGGGCAATATACCGGGCCAAAGATGCCGCACCTGTATCCTGCGATGCCAGCCGCTCCAATGTCTCCGGGGACTGGGGAATAAGATCCTTTGTTTCACCGACAAGCTGATCAACGCGCTTTTTCATTGCTTTGTGGCCAATGTCACTCTGGATATACCAATAAAACAGTGCGCCGAACACCGGCAGCAGCATAATGACCACCAGCCATGTAATCTTGGCCGTTGGGTCCATCCGGCTGTTAAGTAAATATAAAACCATTATCACTGTAAACAATGCAGTCCCACCAATAATATGTGGTAAAAATTCTCCAAACCACCGAAACACGCTGAATATAAACATGACTTGTACGACCAACAGCACAAGCATAATTCCCATACGGCTAAATATAGCGTGAACAATTCCTTTCTGACCTTTCTTCAGCAGGGAAAGTCCTTCGCTTTCTCTTATTTCTCCACTCATCACGCTTCCTCCTCTGTTTCTTCTGAAAACACCATTTTACAAGTTTTTAAAAAAATAAAGCACAAAATACTTTGATAATATTATAATGCAAATTGTCTTATTTTAAAATGCCTGCCCGGTTTTTCTTTTTCTAATAAAAAATACAATCTCGTTCACCGACACGGTAAGCGCCAGAATCATCCATATCCAAAAATTCAGTCTGCCTCTGCCCCCCCCCACCGGCGGCGCGGAAAACAACGCTGCAAAGAGAACCGCATACAGATAATCCAGCTTATTCCTGCCCGCTTCATTTAGAAAACATACCAGAGGTATCATAATAAAAACATAAGTATAAATATACTGCTCTGGAAGGATCATCGTCTGTGTCGCCGTAAGAAGCGTGAGAGTCTTCCAGTTCACGCCATCCATAAACAACGCAAATACCGCCCAGACAATGATTGCTGCAACGACGATCCTGCAAAGCATCTGCGTATACGAATTGTTTCCAAACATATTAAAAACCAATCCCCATACGCTCGCATGTGAATAATCATTTTTATTCAGATATTGTGTAAACGTACTCAGATAATTGGCAAAGCTGTCCACGAAAAGAAACGGAACAAAAAAAGCCGCCAGCCCATACAGCACTAATCTTCCAGCCTCTTTATACCTTTTCTCCGCAATCCATATCAGTCCAAATAATGCCGGATAGAGCTTAAACCCTGCAGAGATTGCTACGCAGATCAAAGAGATCTCCCTTAAAACTTTGTTGGAAGAGTCTCTAAACGCCAACCCCAGCATCAAAAAAACCATCGCATATAACACCAGATTTCCTCTTTCAATGGCGAATCCCCATGTCAGATATGAAAATAAAAGAATGAACAGCAAAACCGACTCTTTCAAGAACGTTCCTGCTTTATAGTAATTATGGACAGCAATCATCAAAAACCATGCAAACAGCAGCAGATACATCACAATCATGAGAATGCCATAACCCGATTCGGATAAATCCCAGATCTCCGTTTCTGCTCCCATTTTAAAGGAAAGTGGATAAGCGAATATTTTTAAAAAAAGATACGCCAGCGGCGGAAAGATTGCATCGGCATCTGTTGCATAGATGTTCGGACTAGTCAAAAGCCTATATATATGACTCCAGAAATCACAGAAATTACTCTCACCATAGGTTAATTTATACAAAAAATTTCCCTTGGAAACGATCAGCATCACGTATACAATCACCATATTTAAAACAGCAATACCGAAAAAGATTCTCTCTACTCTTTGCTTTTGTTCCATCCCCAAATGCCATCCCTTCATAAAATCTTCTTTTTTTTCCTAATTCAATGTGCTATGATAATAACACATGAAATCAATATATTCCAGTGACATCGTATTATATCTCGCAAAAAGGACATTCTTATTCTTATGAACGCAATTACATTAATCATCATATATTTAGTCGCTATTAACTGCATAAGTTTCATTGTCATGGGAGTGGACAAATACAAAGCGAGGAAACGCGCATGGCGTATCCCCGAATCCACTCTGTTCGTGCTCGCCTTAATCGGCGGCAGCATCGGTTCCGTCGCAGGAATGCACTTGTTTCATCACAAAACAAGGCACTGGTACTTCCTGTACGGGATGCCCGCTATTCTGATCATACAGATCCTGATCGTGATCGCGCTGGCGACGTCACCGATTGAATTTCTTATCATGTAACAAAACGAGCTAACGCTCGTTTACAAGCTGACGCTCGTTTGCGAGATTTGCTCGCTTACGCTTCGCAAACTCGGACCTTGCCAAGAAGTTTTCTATCACTACAACGTAACGATAACACCGCCGTCGTTGGCATACATGCTGCTGATGCCGGCTGTGTCCATGACAAGCACATTTTTGTAAGCAGCCCTCTTTTCCATCAGGGTGCGCATGTACTGTGCACGCTCCGGACAGTTACAGTGGGTAATCATAAGTGTTCTTTTCTCCGGATGCGGCACATCGGCTAAGATACAGTCCGCCATCTTGGCAAGCGCCTTGTTGATGCCGATCGCCTGGCCTTTCTGCTTAATCACGCCCTGGTTTCCCACCATGACGGGTTTGATATTGAGGGTGGACGCTACTAGAGCCTTGACGCCTGTAAGTCGTCCGTTTTTGCGAAGCGTCTCCAGATTGTCCAACACAAAATAAGTCCGCATCCTGCGCTTAAAGACCTCTATCTTCTCCACTGTCTCCTCATAGGGCAGCCCCGCCTCTTTATAACGCATGATTCGCATAGCAAGCTGTGTCTCCCCGCAACTTGCAGACTCTGAATCAATCACATGAATCTTTTTCTCTCCGTATTTCTCGATATATAGGTTTTTGCCGAGTTCCGCGCTGTTATAACTCCCGCTCAGATGGGAAGAAAGCGTCACCACATAAACTTCTTGCGCCTCACAGCAACATGCCTCCATGAATTTATCGGGTGAAGGACAGGAAGATTTCGGGCACTGCGGATAAGCCGCTACTTTTTCCAGGAACTCCTTCTGATTAAAATTTTCATCGTCCCATACCTCATAATCTCCTACTTCCAATCCGAGCGGAACAATCTGGAATCTATCATCCTTCTTTAATTTTACAGGTAATTCACAACAACTGTCTACTACAATTTTATAATTCATAAAGCCTCCATAACCCCTCTATCTAGTTTTAAGTACTACTTATGATAACATGTGTCCCTAGATGCTGTAAAGAGAAAAACCAAAATCTATTTTACTTTCTCTTCCTTTTCTATTATTCTATATGGTATACTGGACATGGACTCTATTCACCATTATCTGAATCACTCGTATTCTGCCTTATGGTATCGAATAAATCCATTTATTTGATAATCAACGATATAGTTTAGAAACGGAGAATGATATGATTGCACTGAAAATAACCAACATCAAACATTTTATGGGCAGGCTGTTAGGAAGCGGGGACTTCGACTCTTTTCTCCTGGAAGAGGCATCGATCAGCACCTACAATACTTTTCATATAGACGGACACCAGAACCGTGATTTCTATACAACGGAAGAATGGGAAGACGCTTCTCTCCGTCCCTACGATTTCTCCACATGGCAGACCATGCGCCCGATCTGTTTTGACTTAATCAAAGGCACCCATACCCCCTGCGCCTTCCGTTTCGTACTGCACTTAAAACCGGAACAGGCGGAGTCTGTCTTGTCAAAAGGCGATACGTCCGTAACATTACAGCAACTAAAGGCTTTTGTTTTGAATATAAAATATGACGGCACCGATCTTATTGTTGTGACCGGCACCGCCTTTCATACGTTTCTTATGGACAAAACTTCTGATACCCTGTGGGATCAGGCTGTCAAAAAATTCCTCTCCCAGAAGAGAATCGCCTACGAAGAATTGTAGCAAATAAACCCTCGCCAAGTTGCTGGATTTCGCAGACTCGAATTAAACATCACTATATCCATCAAAAATGAAACGTCCCGTAATTCATTTCATAGACCATCTCGAAATCGAATACTGCCATGACCATTGCAAAAAGCAGCATGATCCCCAGCATCAACACCGCCGGAAAATCATACACCATCTTCCATTCCTTCGTCCTGCACTTGTGGTTCTCCACTAATATCTCACAGCCAAGCAGAATAAAGATCACCGGCCAACATCTGAATATAAAACTGTAGCGCAATGCCGGTAAGATGATGTGCACCAGAAAGAGGATTCCATAGCACACCAGAGTGATCCCGAAAGTTACCGAACCGACTCGGCGGGACGGGACATTCCTTGTTTCCTTTTGTATCATTGTTCCTTGGTTTGTATTTATTTCCTGCTCCATAAACACTTCCTCCTTTCCAAGTGGTCATCCTTGATTCTGCTGCTGGTTCTGCTCTGCCTGATCACCCTGCCACTGATCTTGAGTCATAAAAGTTCCCTGTCCTGCCTGCTCCATGCGACTGTCCGGATGCGAATCCTGCTCTTCCACGACAATATTCTCTTTCTTGCCTCGAATCATCACAATGCCAAGCCAGATGACAGCAATACCAATCACAAATCTCGGCAGATCATCACGCACAAAGTAATAAATCTGACTTAAGATACGATTATCCCATCCGAAAATATCACACAGAAGGTTAAACACCGCATTCCATAACATGACTGCTCCGAGTACAATGAGCACAACCGCTGCCACATTTCTCTTTTTGCCGCTTAACTTTCCATCCCACTCTTCCACGCTATCCAGACCGCCTAAACCAAAAAGATACTGATCCTCCACCGCGCGAAAAGCCTGCTCATCCAACGATGCCAGATGGTTTGAATAGAAAAAACTGTAAAACCACATCGCGATCGGAAAGATTGCTAAAACTCCCAAATTCGTAATCGCGGCAACCGCGATCAGTCCCATAAACCCAAGCATCAGGCTGAGTCCCATCTTCATGAATCCCAGATACATCACTCCTGCTCCAGGCACGAGCGACCAGATGAATAACCAAAACCTGCTTTTTCTTCCCTGCATTCTATTGCCCTCCATATTCTATGATCTGTTATTGACTGCCTATATTCTCATACAGCCCTTCTCCAAATTGTGCCACTGCCTCATTGATTTCATGGAAAAATCCTCTCATGCCGCCACGCTCGCGTGCCGCCTGATACTTCTCCCAGTCATCATCCCTGCTCTGCTGGCGTCTTTGCGCCATCTGTTCTAATTCCGTCTGCTGTTGCATAGAAACTTTCTGAACATTCTCCGCGCGGTCACTCGGCATAAAGATCAGAACCGCCAATGCCGCCGCCATAGCTGCCAGCACTTTCACACGATAGGTAAAAATCTGCCTTTTCTTCACAGTTTGCCTTTCACGCCGTAACTGCTCAAAAACATTTGCCTTAAGATTTCCCGGCGCATGCAGCATCTCTTCCGTCTCCACCTGCCGTATCAGTTCCATGAGCGCTTCTTCGGTCATCCCTCCGGAGAAGTCGTCATTTCGCCGTCGGTTTATTTTTTTCTTCTCGTCTTCTATACTTCGTATCATGCGCCCTTCTCCTTTCCATACATCTTGCGCAGCATCGCCCTTGCACGATAAATCTGCGTCTGCACCGTCTTTAACTTCATCCCTCTCTGTATCGCAATCTCCGAAGGCTCTAGCTCATCGTAATAATATGCCTTCGCAATCTCATCATACGGCGGTTTCAACGCCATACATCTCGCGAGCAGAGTTTCCCGCACTTCTTCTTCCAGACAGACACTCTCCGGAGTCTCACATAGATTTCCGGTCTGTTCCAGACCCACATCTTGAGTCGGAATGCTCCTTCGCCCTGCGCTCTGGAGATAATCGAGGCATTTGTTGGTTGCAATCCTGCATAACCACGCCTTTTCATGTCTTCCGTCGAAGTCTTTCAGATGATCGTAGGCTGACAAGAATGTGTCCTGCGTCAGATCTTCGGAGGCAAAGTAATCCGATGTCATCTTATAACATATAGAAAAAACAAGATGTTGGTAGGAATCAATCAGCGCTGACAGTTGTTCTTCCCGGTTGATACGCTCTGCCCCCTTTCTCACACGACTCTATCTATTATAACGGAGCATATCTTCGATTGTCTTCAAATATTTTCACAAAAATAAAAACCTTTACTTCTTGGTTTAGAAGTAAAGGTTTTCTGTCCTATAAGCTGTATTCATGGTAAAGTTGTTCGCGGTATTTCTGTTCGGAAAGCGCACGCTTCATGTCTTCGTCCCTCCCGTCAGACATAAGTCTTTGTATCAGTTGAATAACGCGGTTTTCCGCTTCTTCCCGCTCGCTTTTCATATGCTTCTCTTCATCATACTCAAAGATGCTCATCGCTATCGCCTCCGCACGGTTTCTTGATAAAAAGTCAGAAAGTATCCCGTTCTTAATACAATAATCTACCGCCTGCTCGACCGCCTCTGGAAAAAGCATTTCTTTTGCAAAATCCCTGACCTGCTTTACATACTGCGCATATTCTTTTAAAATACGGCATGCCTCTAACAATTCCTCATTATACCCCAAATTAATATTATAGACTATTACGGTCAATTCCAGCGCTGGCTGTTCCTGCTCTTTCTCAAAGGAATCCGACAACCGCAATATCCGTCGTTCCGGCTGGAGATCTGTTCCGTTATAAAACACTACAAATTTCGGTGCAGGGATACAAACAAGTGATTTCCAAACTGTCTACATCCGTATAATCCGTTCCGTTCAGTGCGTTATAGAGACTGAGTAGATTTTCTTTTTCCTTAAAAAGCATCCGGAATACAGTGTCCTTGTAGTTACGTTGTGCATTTGTTTCTTTTTCTCTCATCTGATGTCCTCCTAAAATGTCTGGCAGCTTTCCCTAAAAGGGAGAAGATACCTTGGCAGGAGAACCATTTCAGAATCCCCTGCTTTTACAAATGTTGATTGGATTCAAAGCACGGATTTTCTGAAACTTAGAATAAAAGAAGTTGCTGAACTGTCTTAGTAGAAAATATGCTTTTTCTTACTATAACACATATTGAACGTAATTACAATCTGTTTTTTATCTTTTTGCGGAACACGCGAAATATACGAAATAGATTCTATGCACCGCTTACCTACCCTTTCATCTTCGGCTTAAACACCAGACTCGCCAGATACCCAAACACCAGCGCCGCACAGCATCCCACGGCACCCGTCTTGAATCCGCCTTGAAAAAGCCCGATAAAGCCATTTTCCGACACCGCTTCCTTGACGCCTTTCATCAGAATATTTCCATATCCAAGCAACGGCACGCTCGCGCCTGCGCCCGCATATTCCATAAAAGGCTCATACCACCCGAAAAAGCTGATCACCGCACCCGTGCACACGAGGAGTACCATGATACGTCCCGGCATCAGCTTTGTCTTTTCCATCAGGATCTGCACAAGCGCACAGATCACGCCGCCCACCCAAAAAGCATTAAAATAATCCATCTTTTCACCATCCGATCTTTTTGTTGTTATTCTCTGCAAATTTGGGAATATTATGCGGATAAATTTTATATTTTATTACCTTTTGCGGCTATGGAAGAATTGATGTTTTCCCGCAATCTCCTCCACAATCTCCCGAATCGCCTTCTCTTCACAATCCACCACGACATCCGCGTATCTCTCATACAGTGGAACACGCTCTTCGTAAAGTTCCTGCAATCCCTGACCGTCCCTAAGCGTCACGCCCCGCTCACTCAAGTCGCCCAGCCTCTCGGCAATCGCCCCACAGGACAATTTCAGATAAACGATCGTCCCGATCTGCTTAAAATGCTCCATTGCCCTGCTGCCATACACCGCGCTTCCCCCGGTGGCGATCACGGTCCTGTGCTCATCCATGGAAGCATTCACCGTTTCTTCCACTTTCCAGAAACCTTCCACGCCTCGCGCCGATATGATTTCATGTAATAATCTGCCTTCCCTGCTCTGGATGACCAGATCGGAATCCACAAAGGCATAGCCCAGTTTCTTGGCAAGCACTACGCCTACCGTACTCTTGCCTGCACCGGGCATGCCTATGAGTATGATATTGTCTTTATTCATACATTATGTAAACCTCAATCCACATCTATAAATTGGTAAGCCATAATTAACATCTTGAAATTATGTAAACTTATCACGCAAATATCTATGACTTACCCCAAATACGCCAACACTTCCACCTCGCACAATACATCCTTGGGAAGCTGCTTCACAGCAACGCAGCTTCTGGCGGGTTTCTCGGTAAAGTATTTCTCATATACCGCATTAAAAGCCGCAAAATCCGCCATCTCGGCAAGAAAACAGGTGGTTTTCACCACTTTGGCATAATCTACCCCAGCCTCCGTTAAGATCGCTCCTACATTTTTCATGACCTGTTGCGCCTGCTCCGTGATATCTTTACCAGCAATATCACCGGTTGCCGGATCGATCGGAATCTGCCCCGACGCAAACAGAAAATCTCCTGCGATAATGCCCTGTGAATACGGCCCGATCGCTGCCGGAGCCTTATCTGTCGATATTTTAGTTAACATAACTCATTCCTCGCTTTCTTTTTTCTTCTTTCCTTTTTTTTCTTCTTTTTCCTAATAAGCGCTTCTGCTACCCGAACAAAATTCGCATGACTACTCCCCAAACCGCGCCCGCACATAGAATCCTCTCGCGTTGTGGGTAATTTCCGTCACGACTCCTTCACGTTCCAGCATACGTTCCCTGAAAGGAACATTGCCCGACATGGCAAGGGACGGGTCAATCGTATAGTAATAATTACTTGGAAGCACGCCCTCCGTTACCGTGACATGATCCCCTTCCTTCAGCAATCCGGGACGCTCCATCTTAAACTCCATTTCCCGCATCCTGCTCTCCTTTTTCCTGTACATTATATACTTCACATATTGTTTCATTGCCGGATTGTTCCACCTTCCCCGGCGCTTCCACGATTCTGTTTCTTTTTATTTTCTGCTCACATCGATCAGCCCCGCACTTTCGCAAGCGCTTCCTCCTGCGCCGCGACCACCCGGTCGCACCAGGCATAGAACGCAGGATCTTCCTTCTGGCATTCAGGATGCACAAGCACATAGTCCACCGCCATGCGCACGCCTTGGTCAAAACGGACTGTTGCCACATAATCCGGCACAAGCCGCTTTAATTTGGCATTGTCGAAAACCACGCTGTTTGCCTTATCTCCCAGAAGCGATCCCCGCAGATCCCACTCAGACGGGCTGCATGAAGCAAGAAACTCACTGGACACATAACACGCATTCAGCTTTACACCGAGCGCATCCGCAATCGCCTGATAAATCTGATTCCACGTCAATGTCTCATCGCTCGTGATCTGCACCGCCTCACCGATGGCATGGATATTTCCCATCAGACCGACAAATCCTTTGGCAAAATCCGTATTGTGCGTCATCGTCCAAAGAGATGTTCCGTCCCCCTGTATGATGACTTTTTTCCCTTCTAACATCCGTTTTATCACCTGGTAACTGCCGCCTGTACCGTGCACTCCAAGCGGCACCGAGCGTTCGCTGTATGTATGACTCGGACGCACGATCGTGACCGGAAAACCTTCTTCCCGATACCATTTCATCAAAAGTTCCTCGCCTGCAATCTTGTTGCGTGAATATTCCCAATACGGGTTCGCCAGAGGCGTTCCCTCGTCAATCCGGTAATCGGAGAGCGGCTTCTGATATGCCGATGCCGAACTGATATAGATAAACTGTTTCGTCCTTCCGCGAAACAGACGGTGATCCCGCTCTAAATGTTGTGGCGTAAAGGCAATAAAATCCGCCACCACATCAAAATTCTTCCCCTCCAGTTTCCGCCGCACATCTTCCTCGTCCCCGATATCCGCCGTGATAACATGCGCCCCTTCCGGCAACACACCATTACGCGATCCACGGTTGACCAGCCACAGCTCATGCCCTTCTCTCAGAAGCTTGGCAGAGATCGCCGTACTGATCGTACCTGTTCCGCCAATAAATAATGCTTTCATTGCACTCCTTCCTTTCCATTATTTTTCATTTTGCTAAATCCCAAACATATTCCTAAGCGGATTAATCCCTTTTGCCTGCCTAAGTATCGTATCCTTATCCCCCTCAAGATAATCCTCCAGCTTACCGATCTCTTCATTCGTAAACCCTTCCGACTTCTCGATCACACCGTCCGGAACGATCCCTTCCGCCCAGTCTTTCCCCCTAAGAAAGGATACCCTCACAAAGGTCTTCTCTCCTTTATGAAGCATTCCCGAAACAAGAATATTCATCTCATCAGAAACCGGTTCTCTTTTTACAACAACTCTTCCGTCTTCCATCTGTTTTCCACCACACTCCTACATCCACGAACTATCATTACATTCTGCACAAAATAAGTCTATCACATTCCAAGCAAAATTGTCACTACATGCTTACATTTTCATATGCAGACTCCTTTTAGTTTTACCCATGTTGCCGGAAAAATATACCATGTTACAAGCCTATAATCAATGTTTATGGCTAATAAAGAAGCAAGAACGAATAACAATAAAACGATAACCGGCGACGGACGAAATCTCACTCATCATTCCATTTATTTTTTTCAAAAACTATGACATAATGGTGTCATAGTTAAAATGATATGATTTAGGAGAAAGGAAAATTTATGAAGATTGACCGTTTAGTGGGCATCATATTACCTTTATTGAAATACGGAAAAACATCCGCTTATGGTGTTAATGGCGGATATGAAATATTAGATACCTATATATTGGACAGGCATTTAGGAAATGAACGTGATTTAGGGCCGCAGGGCATTATAGACAAAATTTCACATACCTGTGAAGAAGTGTTGAGTATTTATAGGGGGTAAGCATGGAAAAGTATACAAAGCAGCAGATACGCAGAGGGCTGGCGCATTATCAGAATATAGACCATTCAGAAAAATTGTATGGAACAGACGGAATAAAAAAACTGATGAGGAAGCTGCGTTCCATTCAGTATGATCCATTAAATGTAGTCGGACGCAACGCTGATTTGGTGCTGCAGGCACGAATTGCGGATTACCGAAGTGAAATGCTGGAGAACTTGCTTTATACGGAGCATTTTCTTACAGACGGATTTGATAAGGAAATGTGCATTTATGTTACAGAGGACTTTGAAAAGTTTGGATATGTCAGGCATATGCAGACGCAATCAGCAGAGCGTACTATATCGTACAGAGGGCAGACAGAAGCATTGAATATATTGCAGGAAGTAAAGGAGTTTGTTTCTGCAAATGGTTTAACGGGAACAAAAGATATTTCCATTGGCGAGATAAGAGAAAGCCGGTGGGGACATAAAAAACTATCCAGTGCGGCGTTGGATTATCTGTATACAAAGGGGGAATTATGCGTTGCCAAAAAGATTGGAACACAAAAACAGTTCGATTTGACTGAACGTGTAATACCAAAAGACTATTTTTCGGGCTTTCGTTTTATGACGATAGAACAATTTTTGGACTGGTATGTAAAAAGGCGAATTGCGGGCGTAGGTATTTTGTGGGGAAAGCGGGGCGGCGCATGGCAGGGTAATTATTTATGGGATAATGAACTGCGAAAAAGCACAATAACCCGACTGATAGAAAAAGGGGAACTTAAAGTTATCCATGTGGAGGGGATTACAGAAGAATTTTATTGTTGTGAAGATTTTCTCCAATCCCTAAAAAGTGAAAGAATATGCGATTACGCCAGATTTATCGCTCCGCTTGACAACATGATATGGGACAGAAAAATGGCAGAAAATATATTTGATTTTTCATACAGTTGGGAGGTATATACGCCAGTATCAAAACGGAAATACGGGTATTATGTCCTTCCCGTTTTGTACAATGATAACTTTGTCGCACGTTTTGAAGCTGTTCCCATAAGTAAGAATAAGTGCTTTGAAATTAAAAACTGGTGGTGGGAAAAGGGGATTTTAATTGATGAGAAAATAATAAATGCGATTATGGAAGAAATGAAAAGGTTTGCAAATATGCATAACGCAGCGTTAAGCAACAAAAATCAAAAACAGTTGGAGGTAAGATTATGAGTGGAATAACCAGATTGGATATCAGTGAAGAATGAGCACATGCAGATTTCACGGGAGGTATCCAGTCCATAAATCAATCCAGACCATAGCCTGTTGCTTGTGTTCAGAAAATGAACATTGTTCTGGCTGTAATTCTGGCGAATGCCTGGATAAAGAATGGTGCGAAAATAGAAAATATTCACTTCTTAAAAATTTAGAACACTGTTATAATTGTACTGAAAATTGTAGAAAGGGATTCTTAAGCAAAATCAGACCTATCCAGCAGTCAGCCGGATAGGTCGGCAAAAATCATTTTTTTATTTCGCCCTCAACTTTTCATTTTCATCAGCAACCTTAAAAAACATAAAGAAAATGAAAATCAGTATTGCACAGATCATAGGAAATGTATTATATGCAAAGGCAATCGCAGTATGCGCTGACTGTGGCTGTACTTCAAGGCTCCCATCATATTTTCCAATCGCCAGAATAACTCCCAGAATCAGACTGGACAAGCCCATAAAGATCTTCATCAAGGCATTTGTGAAGGAAGAATAAAACGTTTCTATCCGCATCCCCGTCTTTAATACACTGAAATCCATGCACTGGATCAAATAAATCGGATGACAGATACTAAAAGCCGTCATGGTAAAACTTGCAAGTAAATTCCCTATGAATAAAAGCGGTATATTCGCTCCGGCGGCTCCTCTCAGCAAATATCCGCAGACGCCGATAATCATACACAGCATCCCGAATTTTCTTGCACCAAGTTTTTCGATCATTTTGGGATATACTAAAAACAACGGCATGGAAGCCAGACCCGACAATGATATAATCGACATAATTTCTATGTTTCCAATATTGGTATTGAAATAATACGTTCCCACAACATTAGAGAAGCCCATAACCAAAGCATAAAGTGCATACATCCCCATATAGATGATAAAATACTTGTTCTGGAATATTGTCTTTAACTGTGTAAGTACGTTGATCTTTTCCTTTTGCTCTGCCTTTTTGGTATAAACACCTGCTGCAATCAACTCCTCATCGGTATATTCCTTCATTAATATAAAAGCAATGATAAGAAAAATAATCCCGGCTGCTCCAAGTGTTCCAGAAATAAACGTCCATGTATGTGCCCCTCCGCCATTCGCAATCATGATCGGAAGCACCACAGCCACTACCATTCCGACAATCGTCATGCTGAAACCGGTCAATGAGGATACTTTTGCTTTTGCATTTTCTCCCAGAACACTTCTTCTCAGAAGGGTCTCTTTGGAGACATTAAACAATGTTCCACACAGACTCGAATCGAGATTATATGCTACAAAAATCCAGATCATCTTGCCCACATTCGGCAGGTTTGGGGTACTAAACATAAGAATCAGAAACACATGAGCAGACCGATAGACATTGCTGTCAGGAACAGGCTGTTTGTAGCATAAAATGTTAAATATGTAATCAGTAAATCATTCATGATAGAACCTGCCTGTATACAGGCATAGCCTATCCCCTTTTTTAACCACTTCTTTTCTTCCATTTTTATTTTCCTTTCTATTTTTTCAGGGTAATGAAATACACATCATTCACTCCCAGCTCAACGGAAAATTCCACTTCCCCGCCTTCATAACCATATTCCAGCTTCTCCTGCTGCATTTTTGTCTTGTCCAGAATGTTTTCCAGTTCATCCGGAAGCAAGTCTGTCGGACTTCCCATACTCTCCCATTCCTTCAACGGGTTGCAATGCTCTTCGTCAATCCTTTCCAAGATGACAGATTCCGGTTTCCAGTCCAGTTCAATCTTGACATCCGCCTTTTCTTTCGGCAGATCCAGATTTTTCATCTTCTGGCGGAATAAAAGTACCTGCATTTTTTCTGAATCCATAAATGCCGCAATCCCGATCTCCCCAGCCGTCGCCTCTTCTCCTAAATCGATTCTGTTTTCACATGCATCAGCCAGCATTTTCATCGCGTAATACTGCGGCTTCGGAATCCCGCTATGGGTCATCAGCCCGAATCCACCATGAAATTCCTGCTGAAATTCTGAAAATTCTTCAAAAATATCTGAGAAACACCATATCGAAGAACCATGGATATCCTTTTCCACATCCAAAGCTGTTTTGACAAGATAGGATGCGACTTTACGCGTATCATTGGTGTAAGATGAAAAAATCGCATTCTCATTCCATTCCGAATAGTAAACCGGCAGTCCTTTCGCCTGCTTCTTCACAATCTTTGCATTCTGCCGGAATCCCTGATTGGAAATATCCTCCATCTCCGATTTATCCGGCATGACACGCCGCATACCATCCAGCACTGTTCCGGATTCCAAGCCGTCAAGCAAGTGCATCATTAGCTCCGGATTCATGCTCTCTGCCTCCGCATTTTTATCAGCTTCCAGATCAGTGGTCGCCTCCACGCCGCCGATCGGATCACCTGCATATTGGTGGCTGGAAATAAAATCAACCGGTATCTGATGCTCTTCACAATATTTCATGAAACTCCCGACCCATTTGCTTCCGGATGCGGCAGGACCGCCGACCTTGATATTTTCATCCACCTCTTTTACCGCTTTCGCCGTTATCTCATATAAACGGTAATACTGTGCTTTTGTTCCCGCCCAAAATACGGACACATCCGGCTCATTCCACACTTCAAAAGGCCAGCTTTCTACTTCTTCCTTTCCGTAACGCTTTATGAGGTAATTCACAAATTTTTTGATGAACCCTTTCCATTCTTCCTCGTCTCTAGGCGGTGCAATCGAACCTCCATAGTAGAAACCGCATTTTGCGTCAGAAGCGGCAAGATGTTTCGGCATAAATGACATCTCAACATACGGCTTCATGCCACAGGCAATAATGTTGTCATAGACCATGCCTATTTTTCGGAAAGAAACCTGTTCCAGTTTCTCGGCGTTTGGCAGGGGCATGATATCAGAGAACTTCATATACACCTGCATATCATCATTAAAAATACCATGAAAACGCACACGTTTGATTCCAAGCTCCTCATGTACCTGTTTCAGTTGTTTCAAATAATCAGCCCGCAGTGCCAGCGTTGCATGCCCGCTCCCCACACAATACTGCCAATGCTTGTTTAACCGGGTCAACGGCGGGTTTTTGTGAATCATAAATTCCATTTTACGATCTCCTTTCGCTCATTTCCTAAATCGTTAATAGCATTTTATCGGATTCCCTCTGCAAAATACATATACTGTATTCCTAATGATTTGTACAATATGAAACAAAACATTTGAATCTTACAGCGTCTTGTGCTATGCTTTATTTAATTTAATTTTCTTATATCTAAGGGAAATGCATATTTCTGATCGAAATTTGATGCAGATTTACTTAATAAAAGGATGAAACAGATGAAAAACTATGATAGTAACCAGATGTACAATATACTACAGAATCTCAGCAATTTGGAACTCTCTTATGTCGAGTATTCCAAGTCGCCCATGGATTTTATACAATATCAGACTTATTTCGATTTTTTCAATAATTCTTTTATCCAGATACATAATTTGTCGGACTTTTATTTTTCTCCCACTTCTGCAAGGGCAAATATAAGAGTCCCTAAACGTTTGAATAACCTGCAAGAGATATCGGATTCTCTGATTATTCTTTCCGGTTATGATTTCAGTATCCATAAATGTTTTAATTTTCCGAATCCGCTCGTCCATAAATGCACTTATTTCACAGGGATTTATATTCTAGAAGGAGAAGGTGAATTAGGATTAGACTCCTTAAACTTAAATCTTCAACGCGGGGATTTTGTTCTGCTGCCTTGCAATGTTTACTATTCCCTTGTCACCAAACCTGCAAGCATTGCCATTTATTTTGATTTTCGGAAATCATTTATTGCAACAGAATATAAGACTATTTTTCAAGGACATCCGGTTATAACAAACTTTATCATGAAATCCCTTATGCCTGACCATTCCATGTCCCATCTTATCATCCATACTTCCAATCAAAGCATATTGAACGATTTCGCACTGAAAATGTTTGCGGAGTATATCAAGAATGGACGTTACAGCAATCAGATCATGAAGAATTATTTGAATCTGTTCTTTTTAACCATTATGGAAGATGAACAAAATGTCATGGAATCCTCTGTGGAAACCACTGCAGCCGACTTACATTACCAGAAGATTCTAACGTGGTTACAAGCAAATTATCAGACGGCGACTCTTGCCGAAGCCACTGAGATCATTCATTTCAGTAAACAATATATTTGCCGGATCATGAAAGAAAAAACGGGAAAAACATTCAATCAGATTTTAACCGAGATAAGGCTGCAGAAGGCAAAGGAATATCTTATGGATACAGAACTGACTATAGATATCATCGCGGAATTATGCGGTTTTAACAGTTCTTCTTATCTGAGTAAGACGTTTAAAAAAGTTTATTGTGTATCTCCTTCTTTGTATAGAGAAACGCAGGAAACACTTGCCGCCCAATCGTGACCAGAAAACCTTCTTCCCGATACCATTTCATCAAAAGTTCCTCGCCTGCTATCTTGTTGCGCGAATACTCCCAATACGGATTCACCAGAGGTGTTCCCTCGCCAATCCGGTAATCGGAGAGCGGTTTCTGATATGCCGAAGCCGAACTGATGTAGATGAACTGTTTTGTCCTGCCGACAAACAGACGGTAATCCCATTCCAGATATCCGCCAGGATAACATGCATCCCTTCCAGCAACGCACTGTTACGCGATCCACGGTTGACCAGCCACAATTCATGCCCTTCTCTCAGAAGTTTAGCAGAGATTGCCGTGCCAGTTGTACCTGTCCCACCGATAAATAATGCTTTCATTGTACTCTTTCCTTTCCATTAATATTTTAAATCTGGTTGTCCAAAAATGTATCAAAAAAAATTAGCATGGCAGATTGCACAAAATGTTCCCTCTCGATCTTCATAATATATCTTCCGTCTTCCACCTGAATTGCTCTGTTCCTTTCGGATAGCCGATACCCCTATTTTTATGACAGACTGTGATGTACTTTCATAATTCGTTGATAATTGAATAGACTTTACATTGTGATTGTAGTATACTTCTCTATACAGGAGGCACAGATTTATGACAGATAATGAATTATTGTTAGCAATATCCAATATGCTTGATCCCATTAAGGAAGATATTCAAGATATAAAAAACAGGGTAAAAAAGATTGAACTGACACAGGAAAATCTAATTTTACCGCGGTTAAACACCATAGAATCAAATATATCACGCATAACCAAAGTGTAAAGTCCATTGAATTTCAAGGGCTTTACACTTTTTATTTAGATAATTACCCTTCATAATGCTCCAGCACAACTCCATGTGCAATCCCCGGAATCGTCTGCCCTTCATTGAAACTGGTCTTGCTGAGCAGCGCCCCCGTAGGCACAAACAACACTCTTTTCCAGACTCCTTCCTCGATCTTCTTGAGGATATAAGCCGACAGCACTACCGCACTGCACCCGCATCCCGAACCGCCGGCGTTCGTATCCTGCCTCTCGCTGTCATAAATCTCGATGCCGCAGTCCATATGCTGTTTTGTGATATCAATCTGTTTCTCCGACAGCAGATCAAAAAGAAGTTTCTGTCCCACCGTTCCGAGATCGCCCGTGACAATCCTGTCATAATCTTTCGGAGTCCTGCCAAAGTCCTCCAAATTCTGCCGGATGGTATCCGCCGCGGCAGGCGCCATACACGCCCCCATATTCATGGAATCTTTCAGCCCATAATCCATGATTTTACCGATCGTCGCCCCCGAAATGACCGCCCGAACCTGCTTACCCGGTTGCGCCGAAAGGATGAACGCCCCGCTTCCGGTCACGGTCCATGTCGCTGACTTCGGACGCTGGTTTCCATAGGCGAGCGGAAAACGAAACTCTTTCTCCGCACTGGCAAAATGGCTCGATGTGATGCACGCCGCCTTCTCCACAAAAGCCCCCGCTATTGCCATGCACCCCATGGCAAGGGATAGTCCGCAGGTGGAACATGCACCGTAAAGCCCCACATGGGGAGACTGATATCCCGCCAAGCCGAAACTGCTGGCAATGGATTGTCCAAGCAGATCACCGGCATAGACGATCTGGATATCCTGTTTCTGCAGTCCGCCTTTCTGCAAAGCAATCTCAAGTGCCTCTTTCTGCAGGCTGCTCTCCGCCTCCTCCCAGGTATCTGCACCAAATTTATCGTCATAACACACCTTATCAAACAACTGCCCCATCGGTCCCTGCGCCTCTTTGCTGCCGACAATCGCGCCGCTGCTGACCAGATACGGTTTATTGACAAACTGAAAACTCTGCTTTCCTAACATCCTGCTATCTCCTTTTCCTGTTTTCGCGATATCCTGTCGCGTTCCCAAAAAATCTCTCAAGAGATAGTATGGATATTTTTACAAAAATATATTCCTATTCGATTACTTTCTACCTAAAATATAATCGGAATCATGCTGTACGCCACGTCTCGGCTCTCCTCGCAGCAGACCGCCACCCGGTATCCGGTGATCTCCCGATACTCCTTTAAATGATAGTATTTGGCGTTAAACGTATGCTTCACATGTATCCTGTCCTTCTCTTCATCCACCACAACCGCAAAATCACCGAGCGGCAGGGATATGCCTTTGCCGGTGGCTTTGAGGAAACTTTCTTTCATCGTCCAGATGCGGAACATCCGCTGTGTGATCTCCTTCTCGTCCGAAACCGCGTACATCCAGTCCAGCTCTTCTTTGGCAAAAAACCGGTCGGCAACCTTGAGACGTCCCGGCTTGATTAGCTCGATATCATTCCCCATCGGCTTATCCCCGATACTGCATATCGCATAATTTCCCGAATGGGACAACGAAAAGTGGATTGTCGGCTGGTATTTCAACGAAGGTTTCCCCCACTCACCGAACTCATACTCGACGCTTTTCTCCTTAAGCCCGTAGGTTTCCAGCGCATGATCTAAGGCTACTCCCGCACCAAGGCTTCTGTTCTTATCCTTTTCATGTTTGAGAAGCGCGATCTTCTGTTGTCGGTAGGGCGACAGCAGATTGAGTTTTTCCTGAAAAAGCTCCTCATGATCAAATTGTGTCACATCAATATAGTAGGTGTATATCACTGTATCCTCATACTCCTTTCCATATTAACAGATGAAACCAGTCGATTCTTCATCGATACCCATGCTCATGCGGATATCGGTGCATGGAACGCAAAACGTGATCATCTTCCTCCCCTTGCGCATGGTAGCATTCCTGGCAAACCGGATAGGCATAATCCCACGGCAGGATCGTGCCGCAGATGCGGCATTTCTTTTCAAACTGTCCTTTATCTTCCTTGAGCATCTCGCCGATCTCATGCTGCGCCCACTCTCGGTTGACTGCCACTTCTTCCCTATCCACATCCCAATTCATCCTGCCGGAAAACTGCGTGTACAAATCCAACTGCTTATAATAGGATTCCAGCCCTTCCAATGAAAAATCCTGCGGCAGCATCGGGCAGTTATGAGACTCCGTCGGTCTCTCGCAGTACCGCAGCCAGAGCCGCAGCACTTCCCGGTCTTTGACATCAAACGGACAGGTGATGAGGGACAACACAAATTTCCGGTCTTCCATATAGGAGAGTTTCTTGCGGTAATTTTTCAGATAGCGGTATTTCTTGACGCCCTCCGCCATCGAAATCTTATCATACATCGGCAGATTCTTCGTCTTCTCCCATGCCTCAATGATCTCGTCCAATTCCATGTCGATATCCAGCAGGACTTCCGGAAATCCGATCCGCGCCCTCTTGATCGGACGCAAGGGCTCTTCGAGTTTCCTTCCAATATACTCCGTATCCACCGCCGACTGGACATAACCGATATCATAGTAGCCATATCTGCCAGCACGCCCCGCGATCTGACGAATTTCCTCCGCTTCCAGCCTGCGCTTGTCGGTGCCGTCAAACTTCATGCTGTTCATAAACACAATTCTTCGTATAGGAAGATTAATTCCCATGCCGATGGCATCCGTCGCTACCACGACCTGATTGACTCCTTCGGTAAACAGCCGAACCTGCTCCTGTCTTGTCTGGGGCGGCAGGTTGCCGTATATCACGCTCGCCTTGATCCCTCTGCCTTCTAACGTCGCCGCGATCGCCAGCACGTTTTTTTTGGAAAAGGCAATCAGCGCGTCACCCGGCTCCACGTCCTTGCTCATATCATAACGTTTCGGAAGAAACTCTAACTTCGTATTCCTCTCATGGTGCACGATCTCAAAAGTATCGCCGCACCTTTTAACCATTCTGGTCAATAAATTTTCCGCCGTGCCGGAGCAGCATACATGGATCTCCTCGGCGCGGATACCTAAGATCGCCCGCGTCCAGAAACTTCCCCGGTTCTCGTCCGTCATCATCTGTGCCTCATCGATCACGGCGATATCATAGACTTCACGGATGTCCAATATCTCCACCGTGGATGCCTGCACGAAACTTCCCGGCGTGCGTATCGCCTCCTCGCCGGTGATCATGCTGCAAGGAATACCCGCCGTCATCATGCGGTCATAGACTTCCAACGCCAGAAGGCGCAGCGGTCCCAAATAAATTCCGTGGTAAGCCTGTTTCAATCTCTGCAATGCCTGATAGGTCTTGCCACTGTTGGTCGGTCCGACATGCAGGATGAAATGACGCTTCATACCCCTTGCCTCCGGATACTGCTTCTCCGGCTCCGCCTCCATCAGCTCCTCGATCCTCTGTCCCACGAGGTATTGCATGTACTCATCTTTATAGATCTCATACAACGATTTCTTCCGCAAAAGTTCAGCCGTCTTTGGCATCTGCGCAATATCTTCCGGATTGACCCCGCTGGTCATTTTATTTAAAAAGGTAATATCCAGCCGAATCAGCATCTTTAAGGCATGTTTATATTTTTTCCGCAGTTTAACGTCCCGATTCGCCACCGTGTAGCCGATCGTTGCCGCACGCCTGTGCAAGTCTTTCATATCTGCCAGAATCTGGTGGTTTTCCTGCCCTTTCTTGCGCGCAATACGCCGCTCCAACTGCCCGATCTGGCGCTCACAGCTTTTGACTAACCTGCGCTGTTCATCCTGCGGAAACTGCAAAAAGGCACTCACATAAAGATTCCAGACTTTTTGGGGAATATCGCTGGGAAGTTTCTCTTTCTTCTCACTTGTGCCGTCGCGTCCTTTGCTCTCTGCCTGTACCTCTCTTTTTATGCTCTGATCGGATGCCCCGCCCGTAATCTTGTCTGTCATTTTACTCGTTATAGGTTCTGTCTTTGGTTCTATTGCTGCCTGCTCTGTCTTTTGCTCCGTCATTATCTATTCCCTTCTTTATCTGATCCACATAAGAAGCGACCTCGTCTGACGCATCTTCGAGAAGATAGGTCTTTTCCCCTGCGGATTTCGGGGTATTCTCCAGAAACATCTGCCGCAGCTCTTCCCCCGCCGCCATCACTTCCTCCCGAAGTTCCCGCGCAGATACACGAATCGCCCCGGCTCCCATGATGATAAGCTGCTCAAGCCCGTCAGATGTCGCCACGCGCACGCGGTGTTTCCTGCCAATCTTATGTGTCACCTTCTCAATATACTGGTCGGCGGTCTCCGCCTCCTTGGTATACACCACGTCAATATTATGGTAGCGCACTGCGCTGCCGGGACTGCCTTTCACCTTGTAGGCATCAAACACCAGTATCAGCCGCATTTTGCGATAGCCCTGGTAATTACTTAAGATGTCCATCAGTTTTCCCCTTGCACTGTCAAGGTTCGTCTGTGCCAGCCCGCTCAAGGAATCCCATGCAAAAATGATATTGTAGCCGTCTACCAGCAGATAATCTTCCTGCTGAGCGTCCTTTTTCTCACGGTTAGGCGTATTATTTTCCGCCTGTACACGGTCTGTATGTCTGTCAGCCGCATAGGGGTCATCCGCCTTCTTTGCCCGTATGGTCTTCGACCAGCCCTGTTTTTTTCTCTCCTTTGCGCCGTAGGTGCGCTTCATGATCTCGTCAATCTCGTCCTGTCCAATCACGTCCGATGCCACGCTTCTGTCCTGTGCGCTGATTCTCGTATGCCTGCTGCCTGTCCCATCCGCATAGCCCGTTCTTCGATTGTCGGGATCATGATCTTTCCATTCCAGACCATCATCCGACCCGCCTGACTGCGATAATTCGCGCTCCGACACCGCCTGTTCCAGATGCATGTACTCTTCCACTCGATCCCATTCTACCACAAATCCAGCCCCGTGTGCACAGAACACGGAGCTGCACGGGTTGTCCATATCGCGCTCCGCCTCGTAGCCGATTCTTTCGATCACGGCTTCCGCGTCATGACAAGGCGCATATCCTTTTAATTCCGTGTACAGCCTTCCCCTGCCGCCCGAATATGCCAACACTTCCGCCTGGTATCCCGCCATCTTGGACACAGGCGCAGTCCCCGTAAGATATGCATACTCGCCCACTATTTCGGGTGCGCCGAACTTCCCCGCCTTTCCCTGCAGATCGGTCATACCACGCCCGATCATGGCTGCCGGAAGTTCTAACCGGAAAGCATAGACCGGCTCAAGCAGGACATTCTGCGCCTTGCACAATCCCTGCCTGACCGCCCGGTAGGTCGCCTGTCGGAAATCGCCGCCCTCGGTATGTTTCAGATGCGCCCGCCCAGCTACGAGAGTGATCTGCATATCCGTGATCGGCGAACCCGTCAGCACGCCGAGATGTTCTTTTTCCTCCAGATGCGTCAGTATCAGCCGCTGCCAGTTTCGATCCAGCACGTCCTCACTGCATCTTGCATGAAACTGCAGCCCACTGTCCGGTTCCCCCGGCTCTAAGAGCAGATGCACCTCCGCATAATGCCGCAAAGGTTCATAGTGCCCGACTCCTTCCACCGCGGACGCGATCGTCTCCTTGTAGACGATACTGCCCTCATCGAAAGTCACTTCCACGCCAAACCGGTCCGCAATCATATTGCGCAGTATCTCGATCTGCACCTCTCCCATCAACTGGACCTGTATCTCGCCGACCTGTTCTTTCCATACCACATGAAGCTGCGGCTCTTCCTCTTCTAGTTGACATAACTTACTATACATCTGGTGCACGTCGCACCCTTCGGGCAATACAATACGGTATGTCATGACAGGTTCTAACAGCGGAATCGTATTTTCTTTCTCTACTCCCAGCCCTTCCCCACAAAAAGTCGCCGCCGGTCCCGTCAAGGCACAGACATCCCCTGCCTTCACTTCCTGTACTAACGTATATTTTTCCCCGGAATAAATGCGGATCTGGTCTATTTTTTCTTCGGTCACGTTCCTTTCCACTGTAGTATCCGCATTGTCGATATTGCCGCCTTGGTCTTTCTTTAGGTTATGCTCCCTGCCGCCGTTTATGCGTATTGTCTGCTTCACCTTGAGCGTTCCGCCCGTGATCTTTACATGGGTCAGACGGTTTCCCTGCGCGTCCCTGGAGATCTTATAGACCCGTGCGCCAAACTCTGACCCGTATCGCGGCATCTTCGTATAGGTATTCAGCCCGTCAAGCAGTTCTGTCACGCCCTCCACCTTTAGCGCCGAGCCAAAAAAACACGGGAATACTTTGCGCTGTGCGATGAGTGAAACAATCGTTTCATCGTCAATCAATTCTCTGTCCGTCGTACCTTTTCCCTTCTCTGATGCCCCGGTATCCCCCTCACTGTCTGTACTCTCCGCTTCCAGATACCTCTCAAGCAATTCCTCGTCGCAGACCGCGATATCCTCATAGAACGCCGCGCACCGCTCCGTGAACGCCACGCACCGCGTATCCAGCCGTTCCCTCACTTCCGCGAGAAGCTTCTTTGCATCGGTATCCGGCTGGTCCATTTTATTGATAAAAAGAAAAACAGGCACATGATACCGTTCCAGAAGCCTCCACAACGTTGTCACATGCCCCTGCACACCGTCCGCGCCGCTTACCACAAGCACCGCGTAGTCAAGCGCCTGCAATGTCCGCTCCATCTCCGCCGAAAAATCCACATGCCCCGGTGTGTCAAGCAGTGTGACATTCATATCATGCCACCGAAACCGCGCCTGCTTGGAAAAAATGGTGATGCCGCGGTCCCGCTCCTGTTTGTCGGTATCGAAAAACGCGTCTTTGTGGTCCACACGCCCCAGCCTGCGGATACTGCCGCTTTCATATAAGATACTTTCCGCCAGAGTCGTCTTGCCGGCGTCTACGTGCGCCAGAATGCCGATACATATATGTTTTTGCCTGTTTTTCGTGTCGC
>JAMPGN010000290.1 GCA_023663915.1 Eubacterium sp.
TCAGTCTCCTTCACAAGACAACTGCGTGAACTTTTTGTGCAATCTGCCAGCTAAAGTTTATCGAAAGAGCTTTTGACATCCGAATCCTATTACATAAAAATTTGCAGCATGACTTAAAACACAATCTCCTTCCCATACAACGCCCTTTTATCCAGAATTTCCTTGAAATTTACATCGTTGCGGTATCCCTTGATCTCGTCCATATACTCTGCATAGTCACAGACATACACATATACCTTGGACACATCCCTGCCGCCTATCGCAAAAGTATCTGCATAAGAACTGCTTCCATTTGGAAGGAGCTTTCCGTCCGCGTCGAGCACCACATTAAATACACCTCTTACGGCACGTTCCTCCGTGCATTTTTCCTCCACCGTGATTTCAAATTTCGTCTTCACGACTTGATGCAGCCCCGCTCCGCTCTCGTTGATTTCGTCCACTGTGACCACCTTTGCGCTCTCGTTATCTTTCTCGATATGCAGGGCAAATGCAAAAGGTCCGTCAAACCACCAGTTTTCATATTTGTTCGGAAATTGATTCCGGTCAGGCGGCGTGATCTCATCCATGAACGCCCTCCACTCTTCGTCTGACATCGCCGCAAGCTCCTCTTCGGTCTTGCCCCGATAGTCAAGAGGCTCCGGCTCCGCCTTATCTCCGATGATCTGATCGATCGTAAAATTCATATCAAAAGCGTCAAGCAGCCTGTATTTCTCTTTCAAAGTATCGTTATTTCCGACCATATCCAGAATATCGATACGGTAAATGCCCGCATAAGTGTGCCCGTCTATGAATTTACCTTCCAACGAACCCGTTCCGCCGTTGGCATAACCTTCCGCTTCCCCCATTCCCTGCGGTCTGAAAGAATAATCTGCGGTTCCTTTCAGATAAACCACGGATTGACCATCCACATTTACCATCGTGGGTTCAAAAGGCGCATCACTCGTAATCATAAGCGATAAATAGATTGCTTCCACCGAACAGTATGCCTCAGAAATCGATACTGTGACCCCGTCCACCGTCTTGGTATAATCGGAGTCCGCCGCGCGACTGTCTTTTTCACCCGCACTTTCCTGCGTTCCTCCGTCTCCTGTAGCTGAACCACTGTTTTGTTCCTCTGCACGCTCTGCCCCGATCTGTGATCCGGTGTCCCTATTTTCCGATTCCTCGAACTTCTGTGCAACCGAATCCAGATCGCCTTGATAGGAGTAGTCTTCCTGCAAAAATTTGAAAATATTACAGATCACCGGTATCTTCGCCGCCAGCGCTGGCTGTGATGCAAAGACGCCCACACAGACAAGCAACACGGCGGCGACTGATGCAGCCCTAAGCAGAACTTTTCTTCGCTTATTGCACACATATATTTTTTCACCCTGTCGTATCCCGTCGCGTATGCGCTTTGCCAAATCATCGGGAATCGCAATCCTGTCATATCTTTCACTTTTCATTCTCTATACCATTTTCCTTTCCTATTACAGTTGTTTTAAGTAACGTGTGATATTTTATTTTTCAATATTGCGCTATTTGGTATTGCTTGATTTGGCTCTCCTATGGCGTTCCTCGTCGTCTTCAAGGCGGTTTCTCAACATTTCCCTTGCGCGAAACAGATATGCTTTCACGCTTCCTTCCGGAACGTTCATGACCTGTGCGATATCTTTGAGCTTCATCCCCTCGAAATACTGTAAAATAACTACCGTTTTATATGTCGTCGGAAGTAAATCGATCGCATCATATAAATCCGTCTTTTCTTCTATCGATAACGGCTGTTCTGACATTGCCTCATGATACGCCTCAAAAGGACTGTCGTGCCTACACTTTTTCTGTGCCTTGTATATACTGTTGATCAATATACGTGTGATCCATGTTTTAAAGTACTGCGGCTCGCGAAGTTTATCCATGGAGATCATCGCACGCATGGCGCATTCCTGCACTGCATCCAAAGCGTCCTGCTCATTTTTCGTATATAGATACGCCAATTTGTACAGATATTCCTGATGCATGATAATCAGTTCCCCAAAAGCCTCTTTATTTCCTTTTGCCGCCTTTTCGACCAATTTCAGGCTTACTGTGTTTTTCATCTCTATAACCATGCCTTTCCTGTCTCATTGTTCCGCGGTCACGCCTCTGCAGCAGCGGTATCCGGCTAAATCTTTTGCACATGTGTTATACTGATTAGATTCCAATAAGCATAAAAAGGTTACAACAGTCAAAAAAAGCATCCTGCTCTATGCAGGACACTTCCTCTATCCCCTTAAAACCATTGATCTAATACCGCTTCGTTTTGCTGTAAAAATCTTTTTCTTTCCGCCTTTAACTCAAATGCTTCACGAATCAGACAAGTTGCATGAAACGAAGCATTATACTTCCACCGCATCCATTTGATAGATCAGTTGCAAGTGTCCCTCTGGATTCGTGTGTCTGGATATTTCTTCTGTATCTGTTTCCAAGTCATTCGCTCTGCCATCAGCCACACGTCCTTTCATAATTTGATTATATCACCTTTTAGCAAGACTTCCATCTAAATCATGCCGTCTCCTCCGAATTGCGCCTAATATCCGCCACTATTTCCATAATACGCTTCGCCATTCCCATGTCATCTCTTTTGATATTGCTATTTGTATGAACGGCGACATTTCTAAGGTGAATTTTGTACTGTTGCGTTTATTTTTAAGCAACATATGAGATTTCCTTTCCTGTGTTTGAAAGAGTATCTCGTTTGACAAGTTTCCATTCTAAACCCCTAAGGCATTCATGAATCCTCCCTCTTTTGAAAACGCAATGATTAAGTGCGCTGTTGATTTAATGATATCCATAAAATAATCCACTTCCTCCTCTGAATAACCATTAACCTCTGTACGATAAGATGGCAGATAACAGGTCATATTGTGAAAGCAGTCCTTCCCATCTGGTGTTTCCACATAAACCTTCACCTCTCCATTTTCCAACTGTTCTGAATGAACAATCTCCGTATGGTCTTCTAAAGTCATAAATGGATACATCATAGTTGTCTCTCCTTCCATTGCTAATTGTTCTTGGTCAAAATACTCCTACATTAAGGAATCCATCAATGTCTGTGTTTCATCTAAAGATTTTTGTATGACAAGTTTCAATTTGATTAAAGCATCCAAATCTTCCAATTCTTGCTCCTTTTCTTCGATTATCTCCTCAATTTTTTCAAGAATACAGACTATTTCTTGCTGTCTGGATATATCTGGCAACCAAAATAGCTCATTTTTATAATCTTTATAATAAATGTGGGGAATAGTTGCTCCGGTATAATATCTTGCTAAATCCATATGTTTTACCGCATAGTATAAATATTGGGGAAGAACTCTTTCATTTGGAATAATATACTGCAATGTCCCAATAACAGACGACTTTGATGGTAGAAACATCGTTCTCCCAATTCCCGCACCATCTTTCACAACGGCAACATAATCATTCTCTTGATGATAAAAATCTACGGTTCCGAGAAATGTGTTGTAAGCTCTCCAATTTGAAGAATACATAACGCTATAGCATTTTGATAAATAGAGTTATGATTAAAATCAGCAAAATCATTTCCCATCACACATGTCGTGTGTTCAATTTCCTCACAATACTTTATAATATGCTTCAATACATCTTTATCACGGTTGTCTTTCATAGATCAAAACCTCATCCTCGCTGATTTTTCGTAAAAAATCTGGTTCCAAGCTTCCTGTAGTCAATATATCAACATTTTTTTGTAAAGCCTTTTCTACTTCTGAATAAAAGCCACATAATGCAAACATACCTCTCAGATTACCTTTTTCAATTCTTAAATCTATATCACTCTCTTCACTATAATCTCCTCTTGCATATGAACCAAACAAATATACTTTTTTTATTTGGTATTTCGCTGCAATAGGCACCACAGCATTTTTTATGCTCTCGAAAGTACAGGTAATATTTGCCATATTTTCCTCCTCCTTCTTCGTATACAACATCCCCACAAACCCAAATTTGTCTATTTTCCCAGCAGCTTCTTCAATTCCGCCATTTCCGCCTGTATCTGCACCTCAATCTGTTCGATACGCCCGATAATCACGTCCGAAGGATCATACTCGACTTTTTCATACACGGTCTCTCTATACTTTCTTATATATTTTGCACAAAAAAGCCCTTGTTTCAGCTATTTGTGCAATAGTTTATAAAGTTACAACAATTCCAAAGCATTTGTTAATGGGCGAAAACTGTGTCATTT
>JAMPGN010000291.1 GCA_023663915.1 Eubacterium sp.
TCGGACTCACCTTTCCAGAGGTCAAATTCCACGTTCAAATTCTCATAATTTTTCTTAAGATCCGCCACCGACACACTGATGATATGATTCCAGAGCGCGCGATAACCGCGCACGCCATTTTGCAGTTTATAGGTAGCTTCCATCGCCCTTGCCTTGTATGCTTCGTCTTCCTTAGACTTCGCGCTCGCCGTAGGATAAATCTCTTCCAGTTCCGATATCGAAAAAGGTGCGTCTGTGGGGTACTCTCCCTCATAGGAATCATCAAAATAGATCAGATCGGGCTGCCTGGCCTGCAGTTCCGTGATGATGAGTCCCATCTGAAGCCCCCAGTCACCCAGATGGATATCACCGATCACATCATGTCCCGCATAGCGACAGATTCTTTTGATGCTCTCACCGATGATCGCAGAACGCAGATGCCCCACATGGAGCGGCTTCGCCACATTGGGACCGCCATAGTCAATGATAATCTTCTTGACCTGGCCGGGCATTTCTAATCCAAATTTCTCACTATCCCGCATTTCTTGCAGATAATCTTTCACGAAGGACTCTTTCACCTTCATGTTCAAAAATCCTGGAGCCACGGCGGACACTTCCGCAAGCACACTGCTCTCCTGTAACTTCTCTGCCACTTCCTGCGCAATCATGATCGGCGCTTTGTGATATTTTTTCGCGCCTGCCATTGCGCCGTTACACTGATACTCGCACAGATCGGGTCTGTTGGATAACGTAACCCTGCCAAGCTGCGTATCATATCCTGCCGCCGCAAACGCTTTTTTCATTTCTTCCGAAATCAAATCTAATATTTTCTGCATTGTTGTCTCCATGCCTTTCTGCATTGTTGAAACTTTTCTTCCAACTTTCTTCTTGTCGCCATAAACATTCTACACATTCTTCTTTATCCATTTATGGATGCTTTCGACCGTGTGACGGAAATAACTCTTCCATATTTAAAGCATTGATATTCCGCTGATTATCATACCATCACGTAAAATAACGTGTCAAGAGGGGCACAAGTCCCATAAATGGACGGTTACTTCCCCTAGCGCCGACGCGAATACACACAACCGCAGTAATCCTGCCTGTACAGATCATACTCTTTGGACAGTTCAATCGATCGTTTGTAGCCGTCTTTTTTCTTGAAATCCGAGGGAAGCCATGCAATGTCATATTCTTTCGCAAGCGTCTCACCGATCTCATTTAGCTTCGCGGCATTCTTGAGCGGACTGATTGACAAAGTTGTCGTAAAGTAGTCGTATTCTCCCGCCTTCGCCCGCTTCGCAGTCTCCCGAAGCCTAAGCGCGTAGCAGGCGAAGCACCGCTCACCGCCTTCGGGACACTGTTCCAAACCTTTCGCAATCTCGTAGAAACGTTCTGGTGTATAGTCGCCTTCTATGATTTCGATCGAGTAACCGCTTTCTGCCGCCGCTAATTCATTGTAGGCAGCGATCAGCCTTTTCTGTTCTACCACCCGTTTATGATATTCTTCATCCTCGGTGATATTGGGATTATAGTAAAATACCGTGATGTTGAAATATTTGCGCAGGTATTCCAGCACATAACTGCTGCAAGGCGCACAGCAGCTATGCAGAAAAAGTCTCGGCGCGTGATTTTCATCCGTGCCGAGTTTCTCTATGATCTGGTCTAATTCTTTTTGGTAGTTTCTGATTCGATTCATATTCATCTTCTCGCAATCCCAGCAATATCAATCAAGCTCATTTCCCCTTCTTTCGCCGCATTCTCAAGGCTTGAAACCAGAGCCACTGCGGTGTCCATCGCCGTGATACAGTTGACGCCCGTCTCGATCGCCGTCCGGCGTATCAGAAAACCGTCCCGGTTCTTATCCCGTCCCTGTGTAGGCGTATCGATAACCAGATCAATCTTATGACCCAAGATCAAATCCATAACCGTTGGGGATTCCTGATGGATCTTATTGACTTTTCTTGCCTTGACTCCCGCTTCATTGAGCGCCGCCGCCGTGCTTCTGGTCGCATAGATAATGTAGCCTAGCTTCTCAAAACGGCGCGCCACCTCGATTGCCTCGCCTTTATCTGCGTCTTTGACGGTGATAATCATCTGCTTATGCTTCGGCAAATTGACACCTGCGCCAAGAAACGCTTTGTAGAGCGCTTCATTAAAAGTTCTTGCAATGCCGAGGCATTCCCCGGTGGACTTCATCTCTGGCCCTAGACTAATCTCCGCCCCACGGATTTTTTCAAAAGAGAATACCGGCATCTTGATAGCAAAATAATCCGCCGCAGGCTGTAAACCGGGTTCATAGCCTAAATCGCGTATCTTTTTACCGATGATTACTTCGGTCGCCAGATCAACAATGGGAATGCCCGTCACTTTGCTGATATAGGGCACGGTGCGGGAAGAACGAGGGTTGACCTCGATCACATACACCTCATCACCCATGGCAATAAACTGAATGTTGATCAGCCCGATCACATGAAGTGCCTTTGCCAGCCTTCTAGAATACTCCGCAATGGTCTCTTTGACCTTGTCGCTGACCGTAGGCGCCGGATAGACGGAAATACTGTCGCCGGAATGCACGCCCGTCCGCTCGATATGCTCCATGATGCCCGGAATCAGAATATCCGTTCCGTCGCACACCGCGTCCACTTCCAGCTCTTTTCCCTGCAGATATTTATCGACCAGAATCGGGTGATCCTGCTCGTAGCGGTTGATGACCGCCATAAATTCTTCGATCTCCTGATCGGACAAGGCGATCTGCATCCCCTGCCCGCCCAGCACATAGGAAGGACGCACAAGCACGGGATAACCCAATCGGTTCGCCACTTCCTTTGCTTCCTTTGCAGTGTACACCGTGCCGCCCGCGGCTCTTGGAATCTGCGTCTCCTCCAGTATTTTATCAAAAAGCTCCCGGTCTTCCGCCGCGTCCACATCTTCCGCTTTCGTGCCGAGAATCGGAACGCCCATTTTCATGAGGCTCTCGGTCAGTTTAATTGCCGTCTGTCCGCCAAACTGCACGACCGCGCCGTCGGGTTTCTCCACATGGACGATATTTTCCACATCTTCCGGTGTCAGTGGTTCAAAATAAAGTTTATCTGCGATATCAAAATCCGTACTGACCGTCTCCGGATTGTTGTTGATGATGATCGTCTCATAGCCCTCTTTTGCAAAAGCCCATGTAGCGTGCACAGAGCAGTAGTCAAATTCGATTCCCTGTCCGATACGGATTGGTCCGGAACCGAGCACAAGCACTTTTTTCTTCGGATGGGTCTCTGCCACTTCCGTCTCGGAACCGAATACCGAATAATAGTAGGGTGTACTCGCCGCAAATTCCGCTGCGCAGGTATCTACCATCTTAAACGCCGCCACGATCCCGTTATCATAACGCATCTTCTTGATCTCTTCTTCCGTCCTGCCGGTCAGTCTCGCGATCACGCAATCGGGAAATTCGATTCGCTTTGCCTCTTTTAAGAGTTCCACGGTCAGCGGTCCTTGTTCCAGCGCGGCCTCCATCTCCGTTAAGATCGCAATTTTATCAATAAACCAATGATCAATCATGGTGATTTCGTGTATCGTGTCGTAGTCGATGCCCTTGCGGATCGCTTCGGCAATCATATAGATTCTCTGATCATCCACAACTTCCAGCCGCTCTTTTAATTCCTCTATAGAAAGCTCTGAAAAGTCGTAGCTTCGCAGACAATCCACATGCTGTTCGAGGGAACGGATCGCCTTCATCAGCGCGCCCTCAAAGTTATTTCCGATGCTCATGACCTCGCCGGTAGCTTTCATCTGCGTGGTGAGCGTTCGTTTTGCCGTAATAAATTTATCAAAAGGAAGTCTCGGAATCTTGACAACGCAATAGTCGAGCGTCGGCTCAAAACTCGCGTAAGTCTTGCCTGTGATGGCGTTCTTAATCTCATCCAAGGTGTATCCGAGCGCAATCTTCGCGGCAACTTTGGCGATCGGATAGCCTGTCGCCTTACTTGCTAATGCCGAAGAACGGCTCACACGGGGATTGACCTCGATCACACAGTATTCAAAACTGGTGGGATGCAGTGCAAATTGCACATTACAGCCACCCGTGATACCCAGCTCATTGATGATGTTGAGCGCTGAACTTCTGAGCATCTGATACTCTTTGTCACCCAATGTCTGAGACGGCGCTACCACGATACTGTCACCCGTATGTACGCCTACCGGATCGATATTTTCCATATTACATACGGTGATACAGTTGC
>JAMPGN010000292.1 GCA_023663915.1 Eubacterium sp.
TATTCCTGAAAGTCTATTAATTTTCAGGACGTTTGTATTCAATCAAATCGCCTGCTGATATGTTAAGATACCAGCATAATTTACAGATTAACCCAGTATCAAAACGGGTAACACCGTCACGGCAATATTTGTTAAAATTAGTCCTTGGAATATCAAGGTCTTTGCAAATTTTATTCTTGCTGATTCCTTTTTCGTGTAATATTTCAGTTATTCGTAAATGCAAATTACCATAATCCATAAGAAATTCTCCTTTACTTTTTACTAACTATTCTATATAATGGATAACAGAAATATAATTCACAGAAATACCATTCACAGAAACGTTAGGTGAAAAGGGATAAATATGGCGAAGAACGAACTCAAGGTCGGTGATTTGAGATACTGAATGATATGGATACTCTGCCAATATAGAATATTGTGTCTGATGATAAGCAAGATATATTGAATGTATGTTCGGCTTGTGACACAATATTTTGATTCATGTAAACATGTGTAAATCGACATCTTTGTAGGGAGCATTACGAAAGAAAATATTTTATGGGAGGATTAATATTGTGGCTATGATCAAATGTCCTGAATGCGAAAAAGAAATTTCAGATAAGGCAAAGAAATGTATTCATTGTGGAATGGTTTTGCCGGAAGAACAAAAAAAGTATTGTTCAGACTGTGGGAAGGAGATATCTATTGATGCGGCAGAATGTCCATATTGTGGATGTCCAGTTAAACGATCCCATAAGCTGAATTTGAAGATACTAGTGATTATCATTTTAATTATAATAGCATTTACAATTTTAATAGCAAAGATGTCTAGTAGTAAATCGTTGAGTGAAAAGTCCATAGAAAATTGTTATAAAAAATTACAATCAATTTTGCTGGCTCCTGATTCTATAATAATTTATGATTGCTTTTGCAAGGACTATACACTGGATGAAAATTATAATTCTGAAAGTGATGTAGATGAATATGGAGATCCTAGAAAAGATGTTATGGTATATATTCATTTCGGCTCAACTAATAAAATCGGCGGAATAACGGAAAGTAGTTACATTTTTGCTTGTGACGAAAAAGGAAAAGTTATTGAATATATGGATATGGATGATTGTAAAGAAAATGCAGAAAGCGGGAATCTATCTGCGCTTTTATCGAGTTATTGGTTAGATGCAGAATTTGCGGAATCTTTTGGATGGAGTGAAGCATATATTAATTATTCTCCGGATGAGGTTGAAAAGTTGATTAAATAATTGTTAGTAAGGTCATTCATCTTGGGGAAAAAGCATACTTTCAGTCTGAAAATCCTTGAAGTTAATGGTTCCGTAGTTTTTATGGTTTATGAAGCAGAGTGAAGGGTTTCTAAACTAAAAAACTGATATAGATTTTGTCAATAGGAGTTCTGGTTGCGTATAAAGAGCCTTTTTCTGGTTCTGCCTTTGTCTGTATTATAAAGATTTGTTATGCCATTTGAAAACCGTATATACAATCGCTCAATGCCGTTGCATGGAGTATCCAAGTAGTAGCATTTTTTATTTCCGCTTTTGGCTGTTCAATGGAGAATTTTTATAGGCAGGGGCTTTTTTTAAAACATTTTTCAAAATTTTTCGTTCCTGCTCCGTGAGTTTTTCATATCGAACGCCTAACTGCATACATATAGTGGCACAGAACACGTCAAGGAAAGTCCCCGGCACCCGTAGCGCCTTCTGAGCGTTCTTTATCACTTGTAAGGCATTGGAAGTATCCGGCGCACTGTCCGTATCATCCTTGTGCGATTCCCGGATATCATGGAGAATGGCGTCCCAGGTACGGTGCGTCACTTGGCAGAAGTAATCTTCTTCCTGTATCTGCGCCGCCTGCAATGTTTTTAAGGTCGTGTCTTCTTTTTTTGGCTGGTAGCGGGCGATGACTTCCGAGCGCACCACTTCAAGGACGCTGTTTAAGTCTTGGAAGTGCATGGTGGCGATGCCGTCCACATAAATCTCGGTGTCTGTCATCAAGGTGGCGAAGTCCTCATGCGTGGCGATCTCACACAGCAGTCGGTTATTGATCCGCCCGCTTTTTAAGAGTTCGACCATATCATCACTTATATGAAGTTCGGCAAGTTCCGTGTCTGGGTGTTCCCTGTTCTCTGTCAGGCAGAGAAGGTAATCAGTGGACACGTCGTAAAATTTCGCCAGCGTTACAAGGCACCCGTGGCTGATTTCCTTGTACTCGTCATTCTCATAACTCCCCAGCGCCGATTTTGAAATGCCCGTAGCCGTCGCCAGTTCCTCTAACTTCAAATGCCGCTCCACCCTTAAATCCTTTAAACGCTCCTGCACTGTCATCCCCTGTTTCATAGCTGCCATCCTTCCCGGTGCCTGCTCCAACCAAATCCATTGTATCACGATCACAAGAGCGATAACAGTAAAACATTCCGGAAAGAATTGCACAGCAATTTTTTGACCGCAAGATGCCGGTCCTGCGGCGGTTATATCATGCCGGTTCCACGAACGTGGAATTTTTTCGATTTTGGGCTTTATTCCTGATTTGTGGAAATACGGGGCGGGGACCAAAAATGTTCTATCATAGGGTCAGTTCATCGATGGATCATCCAATCGAATGACCGGCCTGTATGGGATATGCACCCCGGCGATGTGACGCGACGACTTCCGGCAGGGAAATGGAGGAACCCTGACTGCAACGAGCGTACCAAGGGGAGCAAAACGCCGCCGAAGAACGGAGGCAGGAACGACAGCAGGACAAAACGGCAGGATCAAATGTGCATTCTGCACACTTGATTTTAGTATAAAGCCTTATGGCTGATCGGTGGAAAATGTCGGTTTATTTTTTAGAAACCTAAACAAACGACAGGAGGAAACCTACCGAATGGAAGTTGAATTTATGACCGCAGACACGCCGCTGCCGCCGAGTATGCCGCTGCCAAAAACAATGCTCCGCCTCCCGGTCAGCAGCACCGCAAAAATCATGTATGCCCGTATGCTGGATGCTGTAGTGACGGACGGCATGGAGGATATGAACGGGATCTTATTTATCTGCTTCTCGATCACGGAATTGTCAGAAGCGCTTTCCAAAAGCCAGATGACGGTCAAGCGTTCTTTGAAAGAATTAGAAGAAGCCGGGCTGGTCGTGCGCGTCAGACAGGGCATCGGGAAGCCCAATAAAATATATGTGCTCATCCCAAGGACGGAGGCGATATGCGGTGAATGAAAAACTGGAAGAACTCAATGCGGAATTGGAAAAGACCGAAGCGAAACTGCGGCGGGTGCAACATCAGGAGAAGATTCTGGAACACCAGATAAAGACGTTGACGCAGAAAGAGCGGACGCACCGTCTCTGCACCAGAGGGGCGATGTTAGAAAGCTATCTTCCCCATCCGGAAACTGTGACGGACGGACAGATCAATGCCATCTTAAAGATACTGTTCCACAGGAGCGATATCAGACAGGCCATAGAGAAAATCTTAGCAGAAAACGGGAAGGAGGATACAGAGTAACTTATCCCCTCTGAAAGAGGGCGCAACTATACACCACTTTGTGGTGGTGCCGTTGCGCCCTGCCGGGAGCCCTTGCAGGGGGCAGATGATTTCCGCTCCGCTCCAATCATCACAGGGGACGCTACGCTTCCCCTGCGCTGGCTTGCGCCAGCCATCCCCTTTGTTGGCTTACTGTTCAGAATCGTTTCATATTACAAACTTTTTACGCTTGATAAGACTTAGGAATTCCAGCTGTACTTTTTGGACTGAATATCGTATAATGAATTCAATGATAAATTTATGAAGATATACAGTTCTTTGTTTATACACAAAATTATGTTGTCGGTGCATGACGTATATAAGCGACATCATGTATATCTTAACCAATAAGTAAAATGAGTCGTTTGTATAATAATACTGGGTATTTAGTAAGGAGCAATCTATTATGTTCGGATGGATAAAAAAAAGAGATGCTATGAATTTCACATATAATGAATTATGTACGATCTCTCAAGTGAAAGATTGTATTGGAGATTTCTCTTATACAGTTGATAGATCTAAAATAAAAGTTTATGTAATTGATGATGAGGGGTTTGATAGTGATCCGTTAATAAGTGTTGGCTATGAAAACATAAAAAAATGTATCCAGTTTCAAGATTGTTATTATTTTCAAGACGCAGATATTATTTTATGTGATATT
>JAMPGN010000293.1 GCA_023663915.1 Eubacterium sp.
TGGTACAATATAGAGATAAAAGAGATGTTTCGTAACCGAGAAGGAGTTTGAATGGTTACAGTGCATCACGGAATATAGCTGCATGTGAGGGAGGCGGTCTTTATGAGGAAAATTATCACGATAGGAAGAGAGTTTGGCGCTGGTGGCGGCGAGATCGGCAAGCGGGTTGCAAAGGAGCTTGGCATAGAATATTATGACAAGGATATTATCTTTAAGACGGTTATCGCGGGGAAGACGCTGAGTCCCGAACAGGTGCGCCGGTGGGATGAGCGCGTGCCGAAGACTTTTGGGTTTGCGCAGAGTTTGTTTGATTTCTATAATAAACCGCTGGATGAGGAGCTATGGCAGGCACAGCGGGATGCGATTCGTGATCTGGCAAATAAGGAGAGTTGTGTGATTGTAGGGCGTAACGGCGATTATATTTTAAAAGAGTTCGATCATTGCCTGAACGTGTTCATTCATGCGGGGTTCCAGTGGCGCGTGAAACGTATGACGGCAATGATGGATCAGATCCCTGCAAATCAGGTGGCGAACGATGTGAAAGCCGTGGACAAGGCAAGAAAGAGGTACTGCGAGCACTACACGCATTGTACTTATGGAGATTCCCGCAATTTTGATCTGACGCTGAATACGGAGAAGATTGGAATTGATAAGGCGGTGGGACTGATCTTGAGCGCAGCGGCGGAATTGTAAATAAACGAAATAACGTTTATTATTAATGCGAAATATAGATTGAAATTCCACTTTCTTTATGGTACAATGGAAGTTAATTAGCCAGTATGGTAGGCGTGAAATGAATGCCAGAATATTTGGTGAATAGCGGGAACTTCATTGTATCAATTAAAGAAGGGGTAATAGTATGAGCGAAAATGAAAAACTTGATTTGATTTTATTGGAAATGAGGGAAGTTAAAGAGGAAGTGCGAAGCTTAAATGCTGAGGTACAGAGCTTAAAGGAGGACGTGGAAGAGGTCAAAGAAGATGTACAGAATCTAAAAGCTGAGGTACAGAGCCTAAGGGAAGACATGAAAGAGGTCAAAGAAGACGTACAGAATCTAAAAGCTGAGGTACAGAGTTTAAAGGAGGACGTGGAAGAGGTCAAAGAAGATATACAGAATCTAAAAGTTGAGGTACAGAGCCTAAGGGAAGACATGGAAGAGGTCAAAGAAGATGTACAAACTCTAAAAGGCGAAGTGCAGAATATAAAAGATGACATGCAAACATTAGAGCATAAGGTCGTGGAGGTTCATCTGATTCTTGAAAATGAGATTCGGGTCAATATCCAACGGGTAGCGGAAGGACATCTTGATCTGTCTAGAAATCTTCATGATGCTATGCAACCCAGTAGCGAGGTTGAGAATTTGTCAATCAGAGTAGGGGTGTTAGAGTCAGACATGAAAAAGGTCAAAGCATTAGTATCATAACGGAATTGTATCGTTGTATACAATATATCTTGACAAGAGAGGAAAAAGCCCATATACTTAAGAATGGGCATCAAGGACGGTGTAGCTGATCATGATTACACCGTCCTTCCTGTTAATAAGGCGTAAGCCACAGTAAAGGAGAGGATATTATGAAGAAATTATTAGCAGCAGCTCTGATCGGATGCATGGCTTTTAGTATGGTAGCATGCGGTTCTGATAATGGAGCGGAACAGACAAACGAGAGCGCAGGGACATCTGATGCGGCTGCAGCAACAGAGGACAATGCATCAGACAATGCCGAGAGTGAAGCAGCCGACACTGATTCTGGAAGTGACAAGGTATGGGTAGTTGCCACTGATACGGTATTCCGTCCCTTTGAGTTTACCGATGAGAACGGTGACTTTGTAGGAATCGATGTAGATATTCTTGCAGCGATCGCAGAAGATCAGGGATTTCAGTATGAACTCAAGAGCCTTGGATGGGATGCGGCAGTAGCGGCAGTGCAGTCCGGTCAGGCGGATGCGATTATCGCCGGCGCAACCATTAAGCAGGAACGTATTGATTCCGGCTGGATTTTCTCTGACGGATATTATGATGCAACACAGACATTCGTTTTTGCAGCGGGAAGCGATCTCAAGGGATTTGAAGATCTGGCAGGTAAGAATGTAGCGGTCAAGAACGGAACCGCAGGTATGGATTTTGCAAATAGTTTAAAGGATGAGTATGGCTTCACAACATCGGTATTTGAAGATTCACCGACGATGTACCAGGATGTGATTCTTGGTAACTCTGTGGCATGTGTGGAGGATACGCCGATCATGGCTGATTCCATCAAAGTTGGCGATCTTGCGCTCACGATTCCGGAAGGCATGGAGAGCGAGGGCGCTCCTTACGGGCTGGCGATCATGAATGAGAATAATCAGGAATTTCTTGATATGTTCAATGCAGGTCTTGCGAATATTAGAGCAAACGGCAAGTATGACGAGATCCTTGAGAAATATTTAGGCAACTAATTTGGTTTACATTCCGGGCGGCGGTCATGCCGTCCGGGACACAGAATAGATTGGAGAAAACTGCTCTATGGTAATGATAATTCAGACATATGGTACGATGCTGATTAAGGCGCTGGGACAGACGGTGCTCCTTACATTGCTTTCTTTAGTGTTTGCCATGATAATCGGTATGATTTTCGGACTGATGAATGTGGGACATAACAGAGTGCTTAATTTTATCGGAACTGTTTATGTGGACGCAGTGCGCGGTGTGCCGCTTCTTGTACTTGCCTACTTTATTTATTTCGGTATACCGCAGGGAATCCACAGCCTGGGATTTTCGGATTTCAAGATGGGACCGCTGGTAGCTGGTACGATCACTTTGTCTTTAAACTGCGGTGCATATATGGCTGAGATCATTCGGGCAGGTATCCAGAGTGTAGACCGAGGACAGATGGAGGCAGGCAGAAGCCTTGGATTGTCTTACGGTGCAGGCATGGCGCTTATTGTTGTGCCACAGGCGATCCGCACCATGATCCCTTCCATCATCAACCAGTTTATCATTACCTTGAAAGATACTTCGATTTTGTCTGTCATTGCGATTCCGGAGTTGACCAATGTTGGGAAAACGATCATGGGCAACACTATGAAATGTTTACAGACGTGGGCGATCATCGGCGTCATGTATATGGCGGTGATTATTACATTAAGCAAGATATCCAAGCAGGTCGAGAGGAGGATCAACCGTGGCAGATAAGAAAAACCATGACAGCAGTGTTTCCGGACAGAACAAGATCACAGTGAAAAATCTGAAAAAAAATTTCGGTTCGTTGGAAGTGCTCAAAGATATCAATATGGAAGTCACAGAGGGCGAGGTCGTAGTGCTGATCGGACCTTCCGGCAGCGGCAAATCCACATTTCTCAGATGCTTGAATCAATTAGAAAAGGTAACATCGGGTCAGATTATCATAGACGGTCATGACGTGACGGATAAACATACGGATATCAACAAAGTGCGCGAGAATATCGGTATGGTATTCCAGCATTTCAACTTGTTTAATCATCTGACAGTCCTCAAAAACATGACGCTTGCACCGGTGCACCTTAAGACGTTATCCAAGGTGGAGGCGAAAGACAAGGCACTGAAACTTTTGGAGCGTGTAGGGCTTGCAGACAAGGCGGAGGCATATCCGAGCCAGTTGTCCGGCGGGCAGAAGCAACGTGTGGCGATCGCAAGGGCACTTGAGATGAATCCGGATATCATGCTTTTTGATGAGCCGACCAGTGCGCTTGATCCGGAGATGGTGGGTGAAGTGTTAGCGGTTATGAAAGAACTTGCCAGAGAAGGTATGACGATGGTTGTCGTAACCCATGAGATTGGGTTTGCGCGCGAGGTGGCAAGCCGCGTGATCTTTATGGAGGGCGGTTATATTGTGGAAGAAGGTACGCCCGGTGAAGTGCTCGATCATCCGAAGGAGGCAAGAACGATTGATTTCTTAAGTAAGGTACTATAGAAAAACGAGCTGCGCTCGTTTGCGAGATTATGAGTATTCCTAAGAGATGCCCTGCATCTTAAGAAAACTCGTCGCGAACTCGAAATGAGCATAGGAATTTTCTATAAAAAATTTGAGGAAAAATAAAAAAGTACTTGCATTCTTTGCTGAAATATAATAGAATAAGCAAGTGTTAAACAGATGGCTCGTTGGTCAAGCGGTTAAGACGCCGCCCTCTCACGGCGGAAAC
>JAMPGN010000294.1 GCA_023663915.1 Eubacterium sp.
TATTTCACTCTTTTTACCTTTTTTGCACATCATTTTTCCAAAATATTCCATTCAGAATAATCTTATTAAAAATTGGAATATTTTTAAAAGAGAAATAGCCTAAAATAACAACAAGGATACACAGATGAAAACAAGAATCAAGGAACTTCGTTTGGAAAAAAATTTAACACAACAGACTCTCGCTAAAAACTTAGGAATCAATCAAACTACATTGAGCAAACTTGAAAACGGATCAGCTATTCCCGATGCAATGCTTCTAATCAGCTTATCAAATTTCTTTCATGTCTCTACAGATTATATCCTGTATCTTTCCGAAGAGCGTCTGAGTGCAGATTCATTACTGGCAGACAATATGCATCATCTTAAGAAATATCAGCATCTTATCTCCCTCTATCAGAAAATGACTCCAAAACAACAGAAGGATTTTTTCAGTCTTTTTGACAGTATACTTGACCGTGGCGATAAAAGTTAAAAACATGAATTAACGTTTCGTTAAGTATCACATCTATGTTTATATCCTACAAACGTCGTATGTTTTGTGCACTTATACTGCGTCGCTTGTCATATTTTTTCATAATAAATAATATTGCAATTCTAACAGATTGACAGATCATCCCTGCAAATAGAAAATATGCTTTTTCTGTCGTATCTGATCTACGTGACGGAGTTTTACGGCCGGACACGTCTAAGGGCGGAATCGAAAGGTTCCGCCTCATTTCATGTAATGCCTTCAATCATTTCTACATATTGCACAAACTGGGCTAATGTCCATATCCTGTTCCTGCGATCTTTGGGATATGTCGCTATATAGGGCTTCGGTACCACCAATATAACATTTTGCTCCCACATTTCATCCAGCTGCGCCTTGGATATTCCCTGTTGAAGTGTGCATAGATACTTTGGTCTGTCACGCAGCCGGTCTGCTTCACTCAACACCTGCCTCCATCTGTCTTTACAGGTAGTCTTAGCCGCCAGTGAAACAATATAATCAGTGGAAAGACCGTAATCATGGTATGCTTCTTGTGAAGGGAACAGAAAATCCGGCTTTTTATTTCCTTCCGTAACTGCCTGTGCCGAATACTCAATGCAGTTTCCATCAAATATTGCCGCTAAATGATGTTCAAAGCTTTTCCCCGCACGGCTTTTTCTGCGGTTCAGCACAACATTGGCAACCCGGATAAACTCATCCACTGACTGAAATCCTTTTGTAATAATCTCACCATATCTTGCATATTCCAACGCCCTGAAAAGTGTATATTCCATATTCGTCCAACTGATAATTTTCTCATCCGGATTAGAACAAATATATTCTGCATGGTCATATACCTTTTGCTCTATCGCCCTAGCTGCCGCCGACATCACATCCGACGTGGGAAAATCCACGTGAAGACCATTGATAAATTCCTGTACAGCCAGTTCTTCCTGCGTCACTGCAGATACTTTTTGAACATCAATAAGGCTGTTGGTTTCTGTTGGACTGATACCAAATGTTTCAAGAAATTCTTCTATTTCCCCGTCTGTTTCCAGAAAAAAACCTCTGTAATCAATATCCGTCTGTTTTGTCAATACAAACAACGATCCGGTCTGTTCCGGCTGCAGAAATGGAAAACCTCTGCCGAATCGTGTAATTCTCAACTCATTTTTGCTCTCATAATATGTAAAACAACTTTCCGTTTCAAAATCATCCTGCCATTTGATTTTTACTGTTTTTTTCGGAATGACTTCCTGTCCAAGTTCCCGTCTGCTAAACATCATTTCCACTGCCGATTTTGAAATCAAGATCCCAGACTGGTGACCGCCTGTTACCCCTGTATCATTTGCAGAGAGAAATTTGCAAAATCCTTTGTCACTGTCAAGAACAGACTTCACCGCCTGTCCTACATATCCCATCGTCATCTAAATCACCATCCTTTGCAACTCTTTTCCCTCTGCCAAATCCATTTCTTCGATTTTCTTTACGATCAGTTTTGCCACATTTTCCATCAATGGCACTACAACAGAATTTCCAAACTGTTTATATGCCTGCGTATCGGATACCGGAATTTTAAAATCATCTGGGAATCCCTGTAATCTGGCGCATTCACGAGGCGTAAGCCTCCTCGGATTCTTTCCCTCCTGCTCAATCAGTATTTCTGAACCATCTTTATAATATCTTGCACTGATTGTTCTTGATACACCATCTAACGATGCAATCCCATATCCGAATCCATTTCCCGCCGCCTTATGCTTTGCAGCATAATTCTGAAGATATGTCCAGAGTTTGTCTGACAAAGTATATTTTCCGTCAACATCTTCTTCCAAAATATCACGTATAACAGGTTTCGGGCATTTAGGTGTTAAGTTAAAATCAAAATGAATATCTTTTCCATATTTTTCACGGTCAAATCCTACTATTAAAATACGTTCCCTATGCTGCGGAACATAATTTTGTCCATCTAATACATCATAAAATACATGGTAGTTTAATTCTTCCAGCGATTCTAAAATCACCTTAAAGGTTCTGCCTTTATCATGACTGCATAGATTTTTTACATTTTCCAACATAAATGCTTTCGGTCTTTTTTCTTTTAATATACGGCATACATCGAAAAAAAGCGTTCCTTGGGTTTTGTCTTCAAATCCCGTTGCCCTTCCAAGGCTATTCTTCTTTGAAACACCAGCAATAGAAAATGGCTGGCATGGAAAACCAGCAACCAGAATATCATGATCCGGTATAGAAAATGCAGGCACCTGTGTAATATCACCTTCCGGCTGCTCTCCGAAATTAGCAAAATATGTCTGTTGACTGTATTTATTCCATTCGTTTGAATAAACACAGTGTCCGCCAGACTTTTCAAAGGCAATTCTCATGCCCCCTATTCCTGCAAACAAATCAATAAACGTGAATTGCCGATTTTCAATCCCATGTTGTTTCTTTCGTATGTTGGTAACATAATATGCAACAGCCTCTCGCACACAATCCTGCATTGTCTGCTCCATCATGATAGAGCAGAAGCTCAGTTCATTATATAACTCATCATCAACTCTTATATGGATCTGTTTCATCCGCATTACTCCTAGGAAATAATCTATACCTGATTTTTCCCTAATTATATTATCAGCCACAAATAAAAGCAAGTAAAATTTGTCGAATGTATGTTCTAACCAAAAAACCTTGCCGCTATTCAGTTTCCATATCTGAACATCAGCAAGGTTCTTCAAATCCATTTCATCACTCAAACTCCGTCTGCCCCACTCTTATGATTGATTCAGACTCCCCGCAAACCTGTCAAACGCCGCCTGCCCTTCCTCGCTTCTCTTATACACTCCGGCATCTTCCAAAACCTGCATAAACACATCCCCGATCTCTTTATGAAGAATATCCATAACATTATCCTGTGTAATCGCGTGATATTTCGGAAGGAACTCTTCTACCCAGTCGGCATGTTTCTCAAGCGCTTCGTCTTTACGGATATCCGCGCCAGAAAGAATCGCCTCCGCAAGCCGCTCCATCTCATCCTTTAATCTGGCAGGCAGTACCGCCAGTCCCATCACCTCGATCAGGCCGATGTTTTCTTTCTTGATGTGGTGCAGTTTCGCATGTGGATGATACACACCCAGCGGATGCTCCTCGGTGGTAATATTGTTGCGGAGCACCAGATCCAGCTCAAATTTGTCTCCTCTTTTCCTGGCAATCGGCGTGATCGTATTATGAGGTTCCCCATCCGTCTCAGCAAAGATAAATACTGACTCGTCACTATACCCTCTCCACGCATTCAAGATCACATCCGCGAGAGCAACCAGCCTATCAGGATCTTGTGACGCAATACGGATCACGGACATAGGCCAGTTTACGATTCCCGTCTCCACGTCCTCAAATCCTTTCACCGTAAAAGTCCTCTCCACGTCCGCTCTCGCCATGGCAAACTCGTAATGCCCGCCTTGGAAATGGTCATGGCTTAAGATTGAACCGCCCACGATCGGCAAATCGGCATTCGAGCCGACAAAGTAGTGCGGAAATTGTTTGACGAAATCAAACAGTTTGCAGAATGTATCGTGCTCGATCTTCATCGGGATATGTTTGGAATTGAATACGATACAATGCTCGTTATAGTACACATACGGGGAATACTGG
>JAMPGN010000295.1 GCA_023663915.1 Eubacterium sp.
ATGTAGGAGCACTCATTTTCCAGTTTGCTCTTCTCTTATCTCTTCTACCTTTAGAAGATTTGTTTTTCGGACAAATAGACATCGTTACACCTCCTTATTCCCGTTAAAAATATCTTTGATTACCGCCATCCTTGGATCAGGAACAAAGGTATCACAGTCGCATGTTCCCGTATTCAAGTCTTTGCCACACTGACGACAGATTCCCTTACAGTCAGGTTTGCACAAGACTTTCATAGGCCAGTTAATTACGATTTCATTGAGTAATAGGTCTTCCACATGGAACTGATAGCCATCCATAAACTCCTGCCCTTCTTCCTCGTCAGGTACGGATTCCATCTTGTCCGGCGCGAACGCTTCCCTGTCAAATGGAAGTGCAAGCGTCCTATCCACAGGCTTTAAACATCTGTCACAGTTCATGGAAAAAGTGATCTTGGCATTGCCGGTAATCCGCGCCCTTCCCTTACCAATATTGGTAAAAGTCAGATCAACCGGGGATTTATCCTTCACCGGAAATACGGCATCGCCTATCCTGACCTGTTCTAAGTCTGTCTGTGCCTGAATCTTGACTGTCTTGCCTTCCTTTGTAAAAACATCAGTTAAGTTCACGAACATAGTTGACTCCTATCCACACTCAAACAATTATACCTATGAGAATACGGTTTGTCAACTACTAAATTTTCTCCACATGGGTCTGCGCTGTCCTGCCGCCCTCCGTCATTCCCGTATCCAATCTTTCCGCTGTGCCCTTCGCTTTTAAATCTGTTTTCCTGTTCTGATATTCCAGAAGTTTTTCATTCATCCGCCGGGATTCCTTTATTTCCGTCGCCCATATGACCGCCGAAACGAGCACGAAAATAATCAGGATTAGAAGCATCATACCCACAGCCATACTCGCAACACGGATATCAAACCACTCAAAGCGCCTTCCCGCCCCAAGCACCACTACATTAATATATAGATAATGCACAAAAAGATCGATCCAAAATCTCCGCCTGCCGACCTCATGCATCGGATGAATCAGATTACCCAGACTACACAGAAAAGAAACGAGCAAAATCTGCCACAAAATATTTGCCGTAACGCCTTCCATATCGTAGAATACCTTGACATAGACAAGCGTCGCAAAAGTGACTCCCGTAGTGACCATACAGAAAGTCATGAGGATCTCTTTTATTTTTTTCATATATATATGCCGCATGCCCTCTCCTCCCTTACATTCCGAGTCTCTTCTTAAGATGCGGGACATAGGCACGGGAAATCAGAACTTTCTCCCCATTCATCATCGTCGCTTCGAACCGTCCGCCAAACTCCGGCGCAAAATGCTTTACTTTGGACAGATTTAAAATCACGGATTTCGATGCCCTGAAAAAATCCGTATTGGCATACCCTTCCTCGATCTCATAGAGTTTCTTCTTCGTCTCTAGCACTTCCTTCTGCAGATAAAGATAGACCCTGTTGTCCACTGCTTCAATGTAATAGATTTCCTCCGCACTGATCTGCCTGATCTTATCGTCCTGCATGACCGTAAATCTGCCGCGCCCTGCTTTCAGTTCGTTTACGATCCTAAGCATCATCTCATCTAGTTCCCTACACCGGATGATGATCTCCTCCTCTTCTCCGGGAGAAATATCCTGTATCGTTATTTTCATGGTGAACCTCCCGTTTTGCCTTCCGGACTCCTGTTCGCATAACTACATCTGTCGCCATTCCATCCTCGCGCGGTTGCAGTTTCCTAGTTATCGATCCCGTCCTGCACGGTATCTGCTTACAATCATCGCCGCCACCGTAACCGCCGCACTTAATCCTACCACAAATAACACCGAAGTAAAATCGGAAATGATCTTTTCATCCCAAGAAAGCGTGATTCCCATCTCAGACTGATAGACCTCCGCCACCTGCGCAGGTAATCCGACAAACGCCGCCGCCAACGCGTCTTTGGTGCACACGCTGCGCATCATGGACGCACCGTGCAATACTGGTAAAGCCTTTAAGACCGACACAATCTTTTCCGGCAACATACCGACCGGCAGATAAATTGCGCCCACAAACCCGACCAGCGTGCCGATGACCGTCAGCATACCGCTCCATGCACCGGGACTGTGCACGAAAAGCGCCAGCAGGTAAGCCAACGCCGCATATAGAAATGTATTCAGCAAAATCATTCCCGCAAGTTTAAATAACTCCGATGCTCCAAGCATTTCGACACCGCTTACGGCCAGATATCCTTCCCCCAGCATAAGCGTAAGCAGACACAGTAGTATTCCGATCATCCAGGAAGACAAGATATATCCCAGCGCAATCTTACCGCGTTTCACCGGAGCGACATAAAACGCCGCAAGTCTGCCTTCCGCCTCGTCCGTGACCATATTTCCCATAACGGTCATCGGTACCGTCACGCAGTTGACAAGAAGCACTCCCGCCAGAGTCCACATACTAATCAGCGACTTCGCGTTTTCCCTGTCAAGCGCGGCATCGCGCACACCGCCATACTGTTCCAACAGTTCAACCGTATTGTCCGTATTCATGTTCCCCAAAAATACCGCCATCAGCATCAACACGATGAGCATAGACAATATCGAAAAAAGGACCGCCGCCCTGTCCCTTACGAATATTTTCACATTTCTTATCACCAAAACATATATTTCTTTCATAAAACCCTCCACCCTCTTTTGTCCTTCTAGCAATTCTCTCGATTTTCCAATGCTCTGCCTGTCACATTTAAAAAAACATCATCCATCGTCCCCTGTACCATCTCGAAACCGCCCAGTACTCCTTTACAATCTTCGAGAACCGGCAAGGCATGCATACTGTCATCCACTGTCAGAATGATATCAGATTCTTTTATCTGATAAGCCAATTTCTTTTGCTCCAATATGCGGAGCATTTCCTGCCTTCTGCCCTCCGTCGGTACCATACGCAGCCTATCTTTCGCATACCGCTCTTTTAGTTGAAACGGCGTTCCCTGCTCCTTCAGCCGTCCGCCATCCATAATGGCAATGTTCGTCGCCCGTGCCGCCTCCTCCATATAGTGCGTCGTCAGAAACACCGTCATATTCAGTTCCTTCCGCAGCCTTTCCACACTCTCCCACACAAGCCTGCGGGTCGCCGGATCAAGCCCCGTCGTCGGTTCGTCCAGAAAAAGTATTTCCGGCGCGTGCAGAAGCGCCGCCGCGATCTCACACCGTCTCTTCTGTCCGCCCGACAATTTCGCATATCGCCTGCCGATAATCTCTTTGAGGCTCATGATCTCACAGACATCATCTGCCCTCTTCTTGAGTTTACCATTGTCCTTCTCATACAGCTTCCCCCACACCATCAGATTCTCCCTGACGCTCAACCGATCGTCCAGACTGTTATTCTGACAGACCACGCCGATCGATCTGCGTATTTTCTCATTCTCCCTGCCCAGCCTGTACCCGCATAGCTGCACCTGTCCGTCTGTTGGCGGAAAAAGCGTGCATAACATATTGATCGTGGTAGACTTCCCCGCCCCGTTGATTCCAAGAAAGCCAAACAAATCCCCTCTCTGAATCCGAAAACTGATATCATCCACGGCTTTTACCTCTTTAAAATATTTCTTGAGATGCGTCACATCAACTGCCGTCTCCATAGCTGCCCCTCCCTTATAATTCCCTAAACAAATAACATAAAGCTTGTTATAGGAATAGTTTGCGCTTTTTTGGCTATCCGAAAGGTTAGATTTCACGATAAAACCGTAACAATATCATCACCCGTAACATTAATATCCGCCTAATGCTATCCACATATTATGATTTGCCTATTACTATTCGCTTATTGTTATCCATTTATTGTCATTCGCTCATTGTTACCCGACTGACCTATTTATCATAACGAAATCCAACTATCCAGAAAACCCAAAATGACGCAAGACGCTGCACAGACAAAGTAAGATGCCATAATAAGACGGTAAATTGCAGAGCAATTTCCCACAACGATTCGAGTATCAAAACCTCTTTCGATAAACTTTTGGCTGGCAGATTGCACAAAAAGTTCACGCAGTTGTCTTGTGAAGGAGATTGA
>JAMPGN010000296.1 GCA_023663915.1 Eubacterium sp.
AGAGCATCTGCCTTACAAGCAGAGGGTCATAGGTTCGAGCCCTATAGGCCCCACTGATTACCAATGGATTACTCCATTTGATGTAATCTGCCGGCGTGGCGGAACTGGCAGACGCACAGGACTTAAAATCCTGCGGGACTAATCTCCCGTACCGGTTCGATTCCGGTCGCCGGCATTATTTTTTGAGAGGGAAATACAGCGGAAACGCTGTATTTCTTTTTATCTTATAGGAAATTTTTATGCCTATTTCGAGTTCATGACAAGCTTTCTGAAATACAGGGCATCTCTTAGGAATTACTTATAATCTTGTAAACAAGATCTGCTCTTTTTAGGTCATATGGTTTTGGTTATGGAAAGATATAATTTTGTTCACAAATCGAAAGTTAGTGGGTAGATATGATATGAAAATCGGAGTGATTCAAGCGACTTCCCAAACGGGGAAAAATGAATTATTATACCGTGGTACTGTGAGCGCGGCAGAAAGACATGGACATGAAGTGATTAACTTTGGATGCTATGAGGGTGAATCCTGCCATTTTTCCTATATAGAAATTGCAGTGATGATTAGTATGCTTTTGTCGAGTGAATCGATTGATTTTGTTGTGACAGGATGCTCTTCGGGGCAGGGAATGATGCTTGCCTGCAACAGTCTCCCAGGTGTAATCTGCGGATATGTGGAAAATCCACAAGATGCATTTTTATTTGGAAGGATTAATAACGGTAATTCCGTTTCCATTCCTTTAGGGTTAAATTTTGGCTGGGCTGGTGAAATCAATTTACAGTGTACTTTAGAAAAGTTGTTTGAAGGCGAATTTGGTATCGGTTATCCACCGGAAGATGCAGAACGGAAAAGACAGGATACCCTGCTTTTAAAGGAAATCAATGCATTGACAAAACGAAATGCAATAGATGTATTTGGACGATTGGATAAAGCATTGATACAAAAGGCGCTTCGAAAAAACAATGTTGTTGAATATATATTGGAATATGGCAGGAATAGAGAAATACTCGGATTTATTCAGAGTAAAAGATAAATATTGCATTTTGCTGTGATTTTGGTAAGGTCAGAGTATGATTTTGTTCATATATTTGTAGCGAAAGGAGAGGAAAAATGAGCACGGATGATTGTTTGATCTGTGAAAGAATTGCATTGATAAAAGAAAATAAAAACCCATATTTTGTCCGTGAACTCAATACAGGATATGTTGTCATAGGAGACCAGCAAAGGATAAGAGGGTATAGCTTATTTCTATGCAAACAGCATGCATATGAGCTGCATCAGTTAGAACCACATTATAGAGACGAATTTCTTCATGAGATGGCGATCGTGGCGGAAGCTGTTTATAATGCATTTCAGCCGGATAAATTGAATTATTCCCTGCTAGGCGTCGGGCGCGGTTTACATATGCATTGGCATATCCATCCGAGAAGAAATGGTGACACCCCTGTTCCGGGTCCTGTTTATCAGCTTGGTCAAGAATTGACAGATCAAAAGTATAATCCTACTGGTGAGGAGTTGGAATGCTTGAAGGCTAAATTGAAGGAAGAGCTGGATAAACTTTTATAAATACCGTTTTGAAACTTTTTTAAACTCTGATTCGTATTCTTGGTAGAACCGTATCGAAAAGGATAGGTCAGACGATGGAAAAGGAGCGGATATAAGATGGAAATTGGAAATATTGGTCGTAATATCAATACATACGGTAGCGTATGGCAGCATGGCAGCAGCAGAGCGGGGCGTTCGTTTAACGGCTTAGCGTTTGAGTTAAAAGAAGAGCAATGCAAGAGCAATATTAGCAATGGAAAAAAGGTTGACCCAAGGGATGCAACAGAAATTGAGGATAACGAGAAGAAAAGCGAGGAGAGCGCTACAGATACGGACATAGTTGTCAGATCCGACGGTTCCAGAGTGCTTGTTATGACAACGAGCATTGGTAGAATGACAACAAGCGTGAGTCTGAAAATATCAGATTCTACTAAGATGCCAAATGAAAGCTCAGAAACAGACATAACAGAGGAGGAGCAGGATGTTAGAAGTTGGAACGAAAGCACCGGACGATCCGGAGAAAATGTCAGGTGAAATCGGATGAAGATCATTCTTTCTCCGGCGATCATTTCTTATGAGGGTATTGCCTATCAGTACATGGCGCCGACGGTATTTGAATACAGTCAGCTTGATTATGTACAGGAGCATTTGCGGATACTTTCTGCTTTTTATGGGATATTGAGACCGATGGACGGTGTCGTGCCATATCGGCTGGAGATGCAGGCGAAAGCCTCTATAGCTGGCTGCAAGGATTTATATGAGTTGTGGGGCGGCAAGCTGTATGGCAGTGTAAAGGATGAGGAGGGTGTGATCGTCAATCTTGCGTCTAAGGAATACTCAAAATGTATCGAAAAATATCTGACTGCACAGGATACTTACATTACGTGTGTGTTTGGCGAACTGATCAACCATAAGATCGTTCAGAAAGGAACTTATGCGAAGATGGCACGGGGCGAGATGGTGCGGTTCATGGCGGAGAATCAGATTGATAATCCTGTGAAGATCAAAGAATTTGACAGGCTGCGCTATGCTTACAGGGAAGATTTATCGTCGGAAACAGACTATGTATTCATCCAATCGAAATCATGATGGTTTGTAAGACAGAAATATCGTAAAAGGGATGAATCCTATGATTATTACTTGTGCACATGGAGAAAGAGGCATATAATAGTTAAAGTGTTATTTACAAAAAGAGGCAGTATGCCGCAGTACGGATATTGTTTTTTGTGGGTACATGAGAGATGATAAGACGAGGTAATGGCAGGCATGGATGCAAAAACATGTAAAAAAGAGTTTTCCGGCTTGGGACTGCGCATGGTGGTGAGCGCACTGGTGATCTATGGCGTACAGTTTGCGGGACAGTTTATTCTGATGTCAATTCATCCGGAATGGATCGATAATACGGATATTCTGTTAGCTTCGACGATGATTCCGATGTATGCGATAGGCTACCCGATTACTTTTTTGATTTTAACGGCTGGTAACAAGGGACAGACGATTGAGAAGCATAAGATGAAACCGACACATTTTATGCTGGCTTTTCTCATGGCATATGCGCTTTTGATGCTTGGGAATATTATCGGGCTGGGAGTCACGATGGGGATCGGGTTTCTAAAAGGTGATCCGGTAGATAACTCGCTTGTGGACATAGTAGGCAATGGAAATATCTGGATATCGGCGATCTATATCGTCATTCTTGCGCCCATATTTGAGGAGTATCTGTTCCGCAAGATCATCTGTGACAGGGTGGTGAAATACGGACAGGGAATGGCAATCATAATGTCCGGCATGATGTTTGGACTGTTCCATGGAAATTTTAACCAGTTTTTCTATGCCACTTTCATTGGCTGCTTCTTCGCGTTTATTTATGTAAAAACGGGGAATGTCAAGTATACGATCGGGCTGCACATGATTGTGAATTTCATCGGGAGCGTGTTAGGCGGGCTGATGCTCCAGAATCTTGATTTCAGTGGGGATCTGTTCAATATGCCATTTTCCAGTATGGTGATTTATGCGTTTTATATGCTGTTCATCTATGGTCTGGTGATCGCCGGCGGTGTATTGCTGCTCGTGAATCTGTCGAAATTTAAGACGTCCCCCGGTATGATTACACTCAGAAAAGGAAACCGGTTTGAGATATCGATTATCAATGTGGGGATGTTTCTATACTGTGAGTTTTTCGTGATTTTGATGGTCGTGCAGGCGCTTATGTAAGGGCGGAGAGCGATCGATGAAAATCGATGAAAATATCAATCCGCCTATTGACATTTGCGTGGAAAATCTATATAATGATTTTTGTTGTAAAACTTTTGTGTTATGTGCGTTTAGCTCAGCTGGATAGAGCGTTTGGCTACGGACCAAAAGGTCGGG
>JAMPGN010000297.1 GCA_023663915.1 Eubacterium sp.
TCATCTATAATGATCAGAAAATCATCCTGAAAATAATCAAGCAGCGTAAAGGGCGGTTCTCCCTCCGCCATTCCATTTAAATGGCGGGAATAATTCTCGATACCGGAGCAAAAACCTGTCTCCCGCAGCATCTCCACGTCAAAATTCGTCCGTTCGGAAATGCGCTGCGCCTCTAACAGTCTGTCCTCGCTCTTAAAATATTTCACCCGCTCTTCCATTTCCGCTTCGATCACCTTACAGGCTCGGTTGATCTTTTCCTGCGGCACCACATAATGGGAAGCCGGATAGATCATCACATGTTCCAGCGTCGCGTGCACTTGTCCCGTCAGCGGATCCGTCTCCGCAATCCTGTCAATCTCATCTCCGAAAAATTCCACGCGAATCAAATAGTCGCCGCCCTGCGCCGGATAGATCTCCAGCACATCGCCACGCACCCGAAAACAGCAGCGGTCCAGATCCATATCGTTTCGGCTGTACTGCATTTCGATCAGACCGCGTATCACCGCATCCCTGTCCTTTGTCATCCCCGGACGCAGAGACATACTCATGCCCGCATACTCTTCGGGACTTCCCAAGCCATAAATACAGGAAACACTGGCAACTACCACCACATCCCGCCGCTCTGTCAAAGAAGCCGTGGCGGAGAGACGCAGCTTATCAATCTCATCATTGATGGCAGAATCCTTTGCTATATAGGTATCGGAGGAGGGAATATATGCCTCCGGCTGATAATAATCATAGTAGGACACAAAATACTCCACCGCATTTTCAGGGAAAAACTCCTTGAACTCGCCGTAGAGCTGTCCGGCGAGGGTCTTATTGTGCGCTATGACCAAAGTCGGTTTGTTCAACGCCTGGATGATGTTTGCCATCGTAAAAGTTTTGCCGCTTCCCGTAACCCCTAGTAAAGTCTGGAATTGGTTGCCTTTTTTGAAACCTTCTACTAAAGCCGCTATCGCCTGGGGCTGGTCGCCGGTGGGCTGGTATTCGCTGTGTAATTTGAAGATATTTTGTGCATTCTGCACAAAGACCACCTCCGAAATCCATATCAAAAAAGTTCGCCTATTGGGTCAAAATTCGTCGAAGCACATCTTCCGATTTTCCAAAAACAGCGTTTCGACGAATTCTGTTCACCAATTTCATTTTTTCGGATTCAATAAACCGTAATAAATCTAACGTGGACATAGTAACACAAAGAGCCATCAATGAACAATGAATAGCTGTGTTCTTCTGTCAATGTAAAAGCAGTTTTGATTATATCACATCAATTCAGATTTGTACAGCATATTTTAGAACACTTGTTCTTTTTCTGCTTTTCTGCGAAACTCTTTATCCGCATCTGCCTATAATTCGGCTTAGTCCGATTTTTGTTCAGACAAGTACAGTCCCACATCAACAACTACGTCTGATACATCATTTGCTGCTCCTTGCTGCACCGATCTGTCCGGCAGCACCTCATCCATATACGCCTGCAGTTCAGGAATCTCTTCCGGTGTAATATTGGAATTATCACCATATACATCTACCGTGATCAGTTCCTTTGCATGCCCCATCAGCTTTGACACCGCTTTCGGGCTGAAATCACTTTTTAAAAGAAGCGTACAATAGGTACTCCTCAGATCATGCCATCTGATATCAGGCAGACCGGTATCTTTCAGAAGCTTTTTATAATGCTTCCAATGAAAATCTTTGCTGCGCGGCTTTCCGTCACTTGAGCAGCATATATAATCGAGATCTGAAAACCGCTCTTTTCTACGGCTTCTGTTTCTTACATATATCTTCCGTTCTTCCAGAATCGCTTCAAATACATAATCCGGAATAGGCAGAACCCTCCTGCTGGATGATGATTTCAAAGGAAGCTCCCTCTTTGTCCTTGGCTCATTGTCGATACTATTGGGCGTCCTGTCCAACTCTTTCCCTAATTGGCGTTCCACGGATAAGGTGCGGTTTATATAATCCACATCCGAATACTTTAACCCGTTGATCTCCTGTCTTCTCAACCCCATGAGTACATTAAACAGGATCTGCATATGGATAGGCGTCTCCTTGCTCGCATCCAATAAGATCTGTATCTGCTCCATCGTCAGGGTTTTCTGGGAATCAATGTTTCTGGTATGATATGGCTTTTGCAGAACTGACTTAGGCAGATCCACACCTGCTGCCGGATTTATCGGAATCAATTTATGCTCCACAGCATAACGAAGGGAGACGTTCAAGACTGTTTTTACCTGTCTCGCAATATGAATAGAAAACTCTGTGCGCTCCTGATACAGCCTTTGGATATCTCCCCTGTTTATTTCGGTCAGCTTCTTTCTCCCAAGGTATGGGATGATATGGTGTTTCGCTGTCTGCGAATAAGAAGCGTAGGTATTATAGCTCCTGGCTCTCGGTCTGATATCATATTCAAGCCAGTATTCCAAGAAATCCTTTAGCTTCACATTACTGTTCACCACATAGGTTCCATTGCACAATTCACCAATAGTACGTTTTCTGGCGTCTTCGGCTTCCTTTTTGGTCTGAAAGCCTGATTTTTGCTGTATATGCTTCGTGCCGTCCTGATATTTCAGAACGACACGATAAGCATAATTATTCCGGTCAAGCAGCTTTATGACCGCTTTTACATCCCAATCCACATAATTTTGCATCTTTAGATCTAACATAACTTTACGCTTCCTCCGGCAGAAAATTATTGTTCAAGAAACTCCGTATTTTCTCGGTTTCATCCATAACCTCGCAGTAATATTCAAATGTAGTGCTGAGGCTGGAATGTCCAAGCAGCGCAGATATCTTTACCAAGGGAACGCCCTGTTCTATCAAGATACTGGCATACATATGCCGCAGGCTATGGACAGTCAGATGCGGCAGTCCTGATCTCCTACAAAGTTTTGTCAACGCCGTATTGAAAGACGCCGTTGCATGCGGCAAGCCATTTTCCGTGCAGGAAACATAATCCCTGTCAATATAGAAAGCCCCTAACTGTTTCTTTCTAAGATCGTTCTGTGCTTTCCTTTCAGCCAGTTTTTCCAGGATCACATCCGGGACCCGGAGTGTGCGGTAACTGTTCGGCGTCTTCGGCGGCTTTTCCACGACCTGATACTCGCCTATCTTTCCCTGACCCTTTGGAACGATCGGGTTAGATGTGATCTGCCTAAAAATGGTTACTGTTTTTTGCTCCAGATTAAAATCGCTATACTTCAATCCTGCAATTTCTCCCTTCCGCAGTCCCATAAACAATCCGAGCAAGATCTCCAGATACCAGCTATTTTCAGATGCTTTTTCCAAAAAGATACGTATTTCTTCCTTATTTAGCACGATAACTGTAGGTTTCTTCCTTTTATAAGGTTTGGTAGCAGGCACAGGGTTATTTGTAATATAACCCTGCACCACAGCATCTTTTAATGCGCCATTCAGCAGTTCCCTGCATTTATTCCCTGCTGACTCACACGTTTTAGATGCTTTCTCCAACAGCGCATCCAGATACTCCACACTTATGTACCGCAGCTTAATACTCTGATTGATATTCGGAAGGATCAGATCATACAATGTATACGCTGCCAGCATCTTTGTTGTATTCTCAATACGCGGCGTATAGATTTCTTCCAGCCAATATATCAAATAATCACTAAATTCCATATCAGCAGAAGACGGCGCATGATAATTTCGATACGCCCTGGCGTATTCTTCTTCATACTGCTTATAACTCTTCTCGGCTTCTTCCGCAGTCGCAAATCCACCCTTCTTACTGTAGCTGGTCGTACCATCTTCCTTTAATATCTTAACCCGATGATACCAGCTTCCCGCCTCGAAGAAAGCAGTGCTTTTCTTCTTCAAGTCTCTTTTTCACCTCATCCCCTTGTTCTGCCGCCTTGCGCCAACACTTTACA
>JAMPGN010000298.1 GCA_023663915.1 Eubacterium sp.
ACATGTTTTATCGTAGTATTCGATGCGGTATAATTCTTATTCTTGCGCATCTGCACAAAATAATCCGCTACAATCTTAAAATCACTGGTAAACATCTGTACTTGTTCATCAGTAAGATATGCGATTTCATATAAATTCATGCGATAGCCATTCACAAACGGCTTTAACTCTTCCGGAACATCCAGACATTCATACAATGTTCTTGGTTTTTTCCACTGCCTGTCATATCCAAAATACAATACCAGTGTTACTACCGGGTATCGCGCCGCAGTTTTTCCTGTCTTCTCCCGCATCTCCTTATCAGCCAAAAGCTGTGCTCGGTAAGCGGCTCCGTCATAAGAAATCTTCCTCTTTCACAAGAAGTTTCTTATCTGTTTCTGAAATCTTCATTGCTTCCATTGCTTGTTCTGCCGTCCATTTCATGGTTTCCATAAGGTTTTTTATTAAATTTGCCTTTTCATCTAAAACTCTTTTTTCTGCTAAATCTTCAAATACCTGACACATAATTTCCCGACCTCCTTTTGTTTCTTTGAAAAATTTTACTTGTTCTGCCAACTCTGGATAAAACATATCGACAGAGCTTACACATCTAAAGTCATGCATCAGTTTTCCAACTGGATCATTGTCATCCTTATAGCTGCCATTCACATATATAATATGGGAGCCGTCACCAAAGTATACGCCGGTTTCTTCAACGACCCTGTTAATATGGTATAAGGAAAAACCTGCACCCAAAACGTCTCTTTCTGTTATAAATATTACATAAGAATCATGGATCTCCTTAAAATTTTGCTGTGTTTTCAACATTTTTGTATCAATCATACTACTGTGAAACCTAGCCCTATGGACATCTGCGCCTGTGGATTCACGTTGAACTTCGATGTCATAAACTTTCCCATCTTCATCCATGGCATAAATATCTATGGTTATGGAACGTCCACCAGACATTGGATTTTTATATTCTCTCTGTGCCATTACTTCCAACACTTTTAAATCATTCCGCTGCAGGATAACGTTTAGCAGCAGTTCCGCAGCCTCAATGTTTCTGTCAAATGCCAGTATCATCAGATTATCATCCAAGAGACACAATTTATCTATTGCTTCTAGTGTTTCTTTGCGTTTCAATTCCATCTGATTTTCCATATCCATCAAATCACCCATCTTTTCGTTAAATATCATATCACGGATTATCTCTTTTTTTCAATCGCATCTCGCCGTTTTGGAAAGCATTGCTACCCGCATTCCCAATGTTGCTGCCTCTCCTTTGTCTTTCTCGCTTCTTCGATAGAACCTTTTATTAAGATGGGGCAGATATCTTTTATTTGGGATTTGAGTTTTTCGTTAATATCTCTTCGCACATTGTATACAGTGTAAATTTCTACGATTGCTTTCTGAACCTTCAATTCTGGTGTTGGTATTTCCATTTCATAAAAACGCTCCATATCTAAATTGGTTCTAATACTTGCATCACTCATAAACCAACCAAGACGGTCAACCTCTTTGCGCAAAAACCACATCATCACATATTCAGCAAGGACAGCATCGTCCTTCATTTCCAAAACTGTATATGCGGGAGAGATAATAATCGGTTCATCTTTACTAAATAATGCTATTCTAATACATTCATCTCTTCCCGTCTGCATACCGGAAAAAACAAACTGCCCTTTTCGGACTATCTTATATTTCGATAAATTAACATCATAAGTATTTGCTACAGACGGCATAAACTGTTTTGTTATATTAACACCCTGAACATCCGTTACGAAACCATCTACATTACGGCAGTCTATTTCTTTAAAAATTGAACCGACTGTTTTCTTGCCAGCTTTATATTTATACTCATCGATTAGCATTTCAAATGAAAGTTTCAAATCATCCAGCCCACGCTCATAACTTTGCTGATTCTCAAGCATTGCATTGTAAACATTGACATATTTTTGCTGGATTGGAAGGGGTGGCAGGTCAACTTCCATGTCACATAAAGTCTCCCATGAAAATACTTCTGTTGAGCTTCCCCATGATTGAAAACATGCTTCCCGATCCCACTCATCGCGTTTAAAATGTAAAAATAAATAGTCAGCCAATACCACACTTTTCATAGATGGTTTTATTTTGAACGCTATATTGTTCCAACTAATAATGAATGTATCAGATGAATTGTTGTAGCCAAAACCAATTCTCTTTCCATGTGTTCTTGGGTTATAAATAAATTCAGCGGGTCTTACCACCAAAAATTTTGATAAGTCTGTTTCGGTTACATTCGCCTTCGTAGGTATTATTTCTTTCGTGATTGTCATACCTCTTACATCATTGGTGCCATATTTCAATTCTGAATTGGTACTTAAAACAAGTTCGATTAATTGTCCAAGCTTATATTTCGTTAATGCCATAACCAATCCCCCTAAATGCCTCTTCCAGCATCTGCTGGGATTCCTTTTCCTGCTTCATAACTTCCTTCATTTCTGCCTGAATACGGGTCATTTCTTTTTCGTAGTCAATCTCTAAATCATGGTCGATAAATTCAATATATTTACTTGGTGCAAGCGTCCAGCCTTTTCGTTCCATTTCTTCCATACCTACACTTCGATAAAATTCCGGCACTTCGTATTTCGTTCCGTCTGTCCCCTCACTTTGCCATGTATGGTATATGCCTGCCGCCCTTTCAATCTGCTCTGTTACCAAGCGTACTTTCTTTTTGTTTTCACCTTTGACAGGATTTTCCTTCCACTGACGTAAATCCATAAAAAGTATTTCATGTTCACGGTTACGGAGTTTTCTGCCGTGATAGCTGCCACCCTTTTTATTCTGATTTAAAATCCAGAGTGTGACGCTGATATCCGTCGTAATAAACAGTTCTCTCGGAAGTACCACAATCGCTTCCACCTTATCCTTCTGAATCAGCTTTTTACGGATTTCCAAGGTATCGCTGTCATTCAATGCACCGTTCGCAAGAAGGAATCCCGCAACGCCATTTGCTTTCTTCAAGTGGGAAAGCATATGCAAGATCCAGGCATAATTTGCATTGCTCTCGGGTGGTGTCTGATAATCCGTCCAGCGGCGGTCATTTTTCAGGTTATCATCATACCAGCCCTTAAGGTTGAAAGGCGGATTCGCCATGATATAGTTGAAGGATAATCCATTATGTAAATCATGGGTAAAGGACGAATCATTTGTTTCACCAAGATTGTGGCTAAGCCCACGGAGTACAAGATTCATTTTGGCAAGACGATACGTAGCCGCATCTTTTTCCTGCCCGTAAATATTGATCTGGTTAATATCGCCTTGTCTGGATTTGACGAGTTCCGCGCTTTGTATAAACATACCGCCCGAACCACAGCAAGGATCATATAAAGTACCGTCATACGGTTCGATCATCGTCGCAATCAACTGTACAACATCGTGCGGCGTGTAAAATTCTCCCTCTTCTTTGGTTGCATTGACCGCAAATTCTTTTAGAAAATATTCGTAAACACGACCGATCAGGTCTTTTTCTTCCCCAAATGCTTTATGGCTGATTTTATTTACCTCGTCAACCAGCTTCTTGATATCATTCGGCGCGAGGTTGCGCGTGGTAAATGTACCTTCTATAAAACATCCCCGCAAATCCGGAGAGCCTATTGCAATGCTGTGAAGAGCCGTGTCAAGCGCAACATTAAGCGCAGGCGCAGGGGTATTAATGATCGTCGTTGACCATCTGGCTTCCGGCGGTAAATTGTATGTTCCATCGGTAAAAGTAGCATCTTCAAAGAATGCTACCTTGATATTCTCATCCTCAGGGTCAAGCCCCTGTTCTATCAAAGTCTGACGGAGTTTTTCGATTCCGTCATCGTATTTCTCACCAATAAAACGCAGGAATACAAGCGTAAGCATCA
>JAMPGN010000299.1 GCA_023663915.1 Eubacterium sp.
CCATTCGACGAAACCCGACACAAGAGAACTTTTTGTGCAATCTGCCTTCACAACTGATACAATAGAACTTTTGACATCTAAACCACGTAGTATAAAAACAATTCACCTCTACATGTATTCGTAATAAAGCAGGAAGGAAATTTGCCATGCAAAAGAAAATCATCGACTATCTTGGAAAGATCACCGAGGAAGAACAGGCAATTTTAAATGGGAATCTTGAAGTGCAGAAAAATCTATACACGTCTGACCATGAGTTTGTGGTAGACAGCCGCAAACTCCTTGCCAAAGGAAAGCTGATCGACATACGCCCTCATACCCGTTTCACCTATTTTCCAAGCCACCGCCATAATTATATTGAAATGCTCTATGTCGTGCAGGGGCAGTTGGTGACAATCATCAATGGTACGAAACGGGTTTCTATGTCTTCAGGAGATATTTTGTTCCTGAACCAGCACGCAGCGCATGAGATCCTTCCCGCCGAAGAAAATGACATCACTGTCAATTTTATTATCCTGCCAGAATTTTTCCGTTATCCCATCGGCATGATCGATAAGGAAAATATTCTCGTCGATTTTATCATTTCCAGCCTCTCCGAAACCAATTCTGCCGCCGACTATATTTATATTCAGGCAAAAGAGATCCTTCCCGTAGAAAATCTGATCGAAAATATGATCTGGACGCTGGTGGACAAGACCGCCTCCTCCCATACGATCCTGCAAGTCTCCATGGGGCTTATTTTCCTGAATCTGTCACGCTATGCGGAGCTGATCAACCGGGACGTGCCGGACTCTATAGAACTGAACCTTCTTTTTTCTATTCTGAATTACATCGAAAACAATTATCGCGACGGCAGTATGCAGAGTATCGCTGATTCCAGCGGTTATCCCGACTATTATATCAGCCGCCTTCTGAAAAAACACACCGGCTCCAATTTCAAAGAACTTCTCCAGAAAAGAAAACTCCAGCAGGCTGTTTATCTGCTGGAGAACACGACATTATCCATCGAACTTATCCTAGAGCGGATCGGCTATGAGAATAGCAGTTATTTCTACCGGAAGTTCCGGGCACAATACGGCTGTTCGCCCAATGAATACCGGAATATGCATTCACTGATTTACAGTTCGAGCCACTGAATAAACGCCGTCTTATCGGTACTGTTGTATCCTGCATTTTTGTAAAAATCCAAGGTTTTCTGTTCTTTAGAACCTGTCAGAAGCATCATTTTGTAGCAGTTCTGCTTTTGTGCGATTTCTTTTGCATAGTTCAGACATTCCGTAGCATAACCTTTGCCCCGGTAGTCCACATGGGTGACAACATTCTCAACAAACGCATACGGACGCACATCCCTTGTCAGATTGGGAATGATGACGCAGACGCATGAGGATACGATCTTGCCGTCCATTTCCTTCACAATAAGATGGTGGTTTTCGTCCTGTATGATCTGCCGCCATGTGTCTTCCAGATGCCCCGACCTTGCGGGGACGGACTTCTCATGCAGGTATAAGTATAATTCTAAGATTTCCTGTAAGTCGTTTTCGGCTGCTTCGCGTATCATGTTTGCTTCCTTTCCAGATTCGGGTATCAAAAGCTCTTTCGATAAACTTCGGTTGGCAGATTGCACAACTTATACGATAGAACTTTTGACACCCGAACCTTTATAGGCATCAAAGATTGTGTTACAAAATATAATTTATCACTCCAAATATCAGATGGCAAACCATAAAGATTCCCGTCGAAACCAATGCCACAATATTTTTTCTTGCTGCGGCAAATAGAAGAAATGCCATGCACGGCGCGACACATAGATCGAGAATAACCACCCCATTTACTGCACCTGTATAATAAAAAATCCAGCCTAGAAAATAAAGTGCACAAAATATGGCAACTGCAACGCTGAACTTTCTGTTCATTGGTTTCCTGTGCGATGTATTGATCAGCACGCAGAGCGAGGCAACCATGATTACTTGGGAAATCTGCGCTGCCATATCAACGGTTTGGGTAACGGATTCGCTTCTTAAGATATCGTTCGGCGCCGGCACTGCAAACCATATGAAATTCGGACACATGATTGCCAGAAAAAGAAGCAGACCCCATATGTCAAATCCGAATCGGTAGTTTTTGATGTGAAACATTTTTACTCCTGTCCTGTCTATGATTTCATATCCTATACTGCGATAACCTCTAAATGCAAAGACATCTCCCAGCACAAGCACTGACATAACCACTCTAATCAGCAAGTGAAAAATTATATGCCTTGGCACTGTGTGGCTGTTCCATTGCGGTCAAATCAGATTATACCGCTCCATTTCCTCCCTGCATTTGGCGCATAATTTGCCGATAATCCTATTTGTATATCCCTGTAACGGCTCTATCCTTCCTTGATAATATGATGTATGCCACATCCTAAGTATGGGAATTTGTTTATCATTTATGAGAAAATATATTTTACCCGCAATCTGTTTTGCATCCAAATAGTTAATATGCAGATTCATATCATAGGTTTTTGTCCCTAACCATACAACTATATCCGGATTTATGATTTTGATTTCTTTCTTGATAAACTCTTTATAGTATTTGCAGTACTCCTGAATATGCAATGCACCTTTAACATCAGCTCCTCCGCCTCTTTTATTCAAATCCATGACTGCATAATGGATTGCCGCATCTGAATCTGACATTTCATTTATTCCAATTTCTGCAACGATTTTATATATGGCAGAAGTCCGCTCTCTCATTTTCCCCAGCCAATCATCATAACCGGTTTCATAATATTTCTGATAATCATCTATGTTGTTTGGTTTTATCGTAAACCTGGCAGAATATTCATCATCATTAGCTTCATTTGAAATAAAAAGCACTTTTCTTTTTTCCTTAGAGAAAACAGATTCATCAATAATCCCATCCCGCCGGAAATGGCTTTTTGTAATATTTTTACCGCCTTGCGTTCGTTCCCACGAAAAATTCGGCTCATTTTCCTGTGCATATTCCCATTCGACAAAAAGCTGTTCTAATTGCTCTGATTTCGATGCCATACCCTATTCTCTTTCCATACTCTGATTTCCCTATTTGATTATAGCACTTTCACGCCCTACTTTCCACCATAACTACAAGGCACAGCATCGCTATGCCCCATTATGCTCCATGACAGCCCGATAATGAATGATAAAAATTTTAAAAAAAGTATTGACTCTCACGTAACGTGATACAGTATGCTTTTCTTATGAAAACAGTACGGTATCAGCCGGCGAATCCTATTCTGTTTTCTGATTATGGTAAGGAGTTGAAAATCATGAGAACAATTAGCCAAGTTGCAGAATTAACAGGGATAAGCCCACGCACGTTACAATATTATGACGAAATCGGACTGCTAAAGCCAAGCAGACTAACACAGTCCGGCTATCGTCTATATGATGATGAAGCATTACAAAGGCTGCAGCAAATATTATTTTTTAAGGAATTGGGCTTTAAGCTGAAAGAAATCAAGGAAATCTTACAAAAGCCAGACTTTGACAGGATTACGGCTTTTAAAAAGCAAAAAGAGCTGTTTCTGCTAAAACGCAATCGGACAGACAGACTGATACAGCTCCTTAGCCACTTAGAGAAAGGAGAACAATGTATGAGTTTCAAAGAATTTGACTTATCTGATTACATCAAAGCATTGGAAGATTTTAAAAATAATAGTGCGGAGGATGTTATCAAACACTGGGGAAGTGTCGAGAATTTTGATATGTTTATCCAAAAAATCAGAGATGATGAAGCCGAGGTGGCAAAACTTGCCATTCAACAGTTCGGCAGTATTGAAAAATACACCGAAGCCATGAAGCATAATTTAGAACATTTTTCTGAACTTAT
>JAMPGN010000029.1 GCA_023663915.1 Eubacterium sp.
GCCCTGCTTCTCGCAGGAGTCATGGCAGTGATACCGGTAAGTCAAGTGCAGGCGGTAGGCGCGGGGAGTTCCATCGCGAGAGGAATCGACGTATCGAAGCATAATCTGTCGATCGATTGGAGCCAGGTACCCTCTTCGGGCGTAAGTTTTGCTTTTGTGAAGGCAGGTAGTACCAATTCGGGTGTTGACCCTTACTTCGATGCCAATATGAGAGGCGCGAATGCGGCGGGGCTTAAGACGGGCGTTTACCTGTACTCCTATGCTACCAATGCGGAACAGGCACAGAATGAGGCAAACCTTGTTTTGCAGTGGATGAGCAACTATACGGTCAGCTATCCGGTCGTATATGATGTGGAGGATGCATGCCATAAGAACATGTCGCAGGCGCAGCTTCAAGAGATTATCAATACTTTCTGTTCAGCGATTGAGGCACAGGGATATTATCCGGTAGTTTATTCCAATAAGAATATGTTCTTGAACAAGATCGGTGATATAAGGTATGATAAATGGGTAGCACAGTATGCGGATAATCTGGAATACAACGGTGCGTCTTTCTGGCAGAATACTTCGCACGGCAGTGTGGCGGGCATTCCGACCAGGGTGGACATGAACTATCAGTTTAAGGATTACTCTTCGCTGATTGTTGCGGACGGATTTGCATCACGAGGGGATCAGAAGGTATTCTACGCGAATTACAGGATGCAGCGTTCGTGCTGGGCGAATTGGGAGGATAAGAAATACCATTTAGATGAAAACGGCTTCGTGCAGAAGGGATGTTGGTTTGAGGATGAGTCAGGCAGATATTTTCTGGCGACCAAGGACGGACACGCACTGCGTGAAGATGTGACGATTGAAGGCGTTGAATACTTTTTTGATGAAAATGCGGTTATGCAGACAGGATTAGTACTCAGACCGGACGGCAATACATATTATTATGATGGTTCCGGCGCGCTTCAGAAGAATGTAACAGTAGAGGTTGACGGCGTAACTTACGAAGTCAACAAGAATGGTGTGGCAACGGCTGTACAGACACCAGCGCCGGCACCGGAAGCGCCAGCGGAGGAAACAGAAATTACGAACGGTTCAGAGTAGATGAATAATTGATACCGCCGGGTTTGGCGGTGGAATGGAGATGCCTATGAAACCTCGTAAACACAAGCGAAAGGAATCTTTCTCTGTTCTATTGGTCTCCAATACGGGACACAATAGCAGGCAGTTTCATGTCACAAAGTCATGTCTGAAACTGCTCATGGCATTTGTGCTCCTTCTGTGTGTCACGTTCGGCTGGTTCGCCTATCATTATCTGACGGGGCAGAACAATGTAAGCAGGGCTGCAGGTGTGAATAAGAATAAAAATGAAAATGAGATGGAACTGAACGAGCAGATTACGGCACAGCAGGCAATGATACAGCAATTAGAGGAAGAGAAAGAAGATCTCACAAAGCAGAATAATGCACTGACATCGGAGAACAAAGCATTGCTTGCGGCGGCAAAATCAAATCTGGGGACAGAGGATAAGGAAGCGGAATCCGCGGAAGGCATTGCGGATGATGATTCCTTCCCAAGCCGCTATCCGTACACGGAATCTGGCATTGTAGCAACGAAATATTCACAGGATCATCCTTATATCTCTATCGAGACACGGGAAGAGGGGAATATCGTTGCGTCCGGCACGGGTACGATTGCTGAGGTATCCTCCGATGAGGAGTATCCGCTGATTATTGAGATTGAGCACGGAAACGGATACAGGACGCGCTACATGTTTGTACAGGACGCGGAATCGATACACGCGGAGGGAGATCAGGTTCAGATCGGAGACACCTTGGCTGTGATTGGTGCACAGAATGAACAACTGGACTATCAGGTCATTTTGGAAGATGAACCGATAGATCCTTTGATTGTATTTGAAGCAAAAGGATAAAAGGAGAATGATATTATGTTGGGAAAAGGGAAAAATGATTCTTACATGGATGATGCAAAGACAAAGGTAGGCACACTGATCGGGGTGGGAACTGTTTTTGACGGTGATCTGTCGTCTCCTGAGACAGTTCGGATAGACGGTGTTGTCAACGGGAACTGTACATGTGAAAAAAAATTGATTCTCAGTGCCGAAGGTCAGGTGAAAGGCAACATTAATGCCCAGAGCGTCATTATTTCTGGCAAGGTTGACGGGGATATCGTTGTCAGTGGGAAATTGGAACTTTTGTCCACAGGCAAGATTGCCGGAAATATCACGGCAAGTTCGATTGTGATCGACGAAGGAGCATGTTTCGATGGCAGATGTACGATGACGGCTTCTTTGGGACAGATGGCGGGTTATCTGCCCGACAAGTCGGAAGAACAGAAAGAGCAGAAGCAGGATGTGCCGGAGGAGAAGAACAACTCGAAGTCACATAAATAAGGAGTAGTATGGACTGTAAAGAGACAGAAAAGAAGATTCCTTCTTTTTTACAAGATGAACTGGACGGCAGCAGGCTGGAAGAGTTCATGAATCATGTGGAGAGTTGTCCCGAATGCAAGGAAGAGCTATCGATCCAGTTTTTGGTTACAGAAGGTTTGGAGCGGCTTGAGAATGGAAATAATTTCAATTTGCAGGAAGAACTTCTCATGAAGCTGGAAGGCGCTGAGCACCGCATAAGCATACATCGGATGCTATGGTATACGTTGGTATGTCTTGAGGCGGCAGTAGCGGCGGCGATCATCATTGCGCTGTGCGTGGTGTTCCGATTTTAATATTTAGAAACAAGTATATGATATAAAGTATTTCTTAAATCGTCGCTTTCGGGCGGCGATTTTTTTCGGCATAGGGTTTTCAAAAGTCGTAGTTATGGTATATAATAAATTCTATATGGGCACTTGATAGAATAGAAACAATATTTGACGAATTGCGAAAGGTATTTATTGGTATGGGGCAGAAACTTGTATTGATAGATGGACACAGTATATTGAACAGGGCTTTTTACGGGGTGCCCGATCTGACGAACGGGCAGGGGCTTCACACCAATGCGGTGTATGGTTTCCTCAATATCATGTTCAAGATTTTGGAAGAAGAACAGCCGGATTATCTGACGGTAGCGTTTGACGTACATGCGCCGACTTTCCGTCATGAGATTTACCAGGATTACAAAGGCACGAGAAAACCTATGCCGCAGGAACTTAGGGAACAGGTGCCGGTTATGAAACAGATGCTTGAGGCAATGGGAATTTGTATCATGGAGAAAGCGGGGCTTGAGGCAGATGATATCTTAGGGACGCTTGCCAAAAGGGGCGAGCGCGAAGGGATGGAAGTGGCGCTTGTATCGGGGGACAGGGATCTTTTGCAGGTGGCAAGCGACCACATTAAGATTAGGATTCCCAAGACAAAAGGCGGCAGGACGGAAATCGAAGACTACTATGCAAAGGACGTGGAGGAGAAATATCGGGTCAATCCGATTCAGTTTATCGATCTCAAAGCTCTCATGGGCGATACGGCGGATAATATTCCCGGTGTTCCCAAGGTGGGGGAGAAGACTGCCACGGAATTGATGGTGCAGTTTGGTTCACTTGATAACATCTATGCGCATGTGGAAGAAGTCACGAAGAAAGCGATCAGAGAGTCGCTGATCGCCAACAAGGAACTTGCAGATTTAAGTAAAACACTCGCGACGATCCATGTGAATAGTGAGATCGATTACCGGTTTGAAGATGCCGCAGTCGGAAATTTTTATACGGAAGAAGCATATATACTATGCAAGCAGTTGGAATTTAAAAATCTGCTTACGAGATTTGAGAAGGATGTGACTGCCACCAATTCACAGACACAGTATTTCGATGAGATTACGGAGTTTGTGGAAGTGGAGGCTTTGTTTGGAGAATGTAGGGCGTTGGCAGAACAGAGTGAGGGGACTTACGAGGTCGGGCTAGCCGTTTACTTGGACAAGACAGGCACAGAAGGATTTGTGGGTGTGGCGATTGCCGTAAGCAAGGAGAAGGTGCGATTCATCCCCTGTCAGGGGCTTGTGACCAAAGAGTATCTCACGGACAAAATCGCGGGGCTGAATGACGATAAGTTATGTAAACTTAATATATTTGATATCAAAAGGGCATACGGGCAGATTGAGAGAGCACAAGATGCAGGCGCTTTGCAGGGTGATGTGATGAAGCCCTACCGGGAGGAGCGTTATTTTGATATACTGTTGGCGGCATATCTGCTTAATCCGCTCAAAAATGACTATGCGGTGGAAGATGTCGCAAATGAATATTTAGGACTTGCCATACCGGACAGGAATCAGGTATGCGGTAAGTCGTCCTACGCGGACACCTATGAGACGAGTCCGAGAGAGTTTGTAGAGTTTGCCTGTTTCAATGCATATGTGTGTATCATGGCGGCACCGCTTTTAAGAACAAAGCTGAAAGAGCAGGGAATGTACGATCTGATGTACCAGATTGAGATGCCGCTGACCAAGGTACTCTATGAGATGGAGCAGTACGGCGTGCTGGTAAAGCCGGATGAGTTGAAGGCATACGGGGAAGCGCTGGTCGGCAGAATTACGGAATTGGAACAATCGGTTTACAGACAAGCAGGCTGTGAGTTCAATATCAATTCGCCCAAACAATTGGGGGAAGTCCTTTTTGACAAAATGGGTATCAAGGGCGGCAAGAAGACCAAGACGGGATATTCCACGGCGGCGGACGTTCTGGAGAAACTTGCACCGGACTATCCGATTGTATCCGATGTCTTGGAATACCGGGGATTAGCGAAGCTGAAATCCACTTATGCGGACGGGCTAGCGGCATACATTGATGAGGGCGGTAGGATACATTCGACGTTCAATCAGACGATCACGGCCACCGGGCGCATCAGTTCCACGGAGCCGAATCTGCAGAATATTCCTATGCGAGTGGAACTTGGTAGAAGAATCCGTAAGGTATTTATCCCGATGGAAGGTTATCTTTTTATGGATGCGGACTACTCGCAGATTGAGTTGAGAGTGTTGGCACATATGTCCGATGACAAGCAGCTAATCGAGGCGTACAAAATGGATGAGGACATTCACCGTATCACGGCATCCAAAGTGTTCCACACGCCTTTTGAGGAGGTTACGAGCTTGCAGAGGCGCAATGCCAAGGCGGTCAATTTCGGCATCGTGTACGGTATCAGCTCTTTCGGCTTGAGCCAGGATTTAAGTATCTCGAAGAAGGAAGCGGCGGAGTATATCGAGCAGTATTTCGAGACGTATCCCGATGTCAAGAAATTTCTGGATAACATGGTGGAGAAGGCAAAGCAAAACGGCTATGTCACGACCATGTATGGGCGCAGGCGACCGATTCCGGAGTTATCTTCTAATAATTTCATGCAACGTTCTTTTGGGGAGCGCGTCGCCATGAATTCACCGATTCAGGGGACGGCGGCAGATATTATGAAGATCGCCATGATCCGGGTATGGGAGAGGATGCACCGGGAAGGACTTCGGTCTAGACTGATCCTGCAGGTGCATGACGAATTGCTGATTGAGACGCTTATCGGTGAGGAAGAGCAGGTGCGCGCCATCCTCACGGAAGAGATGCAGAATGCGGCAAATCTGGCTGTCAAGTTAGAGATTGATCTGCATACGGGCAGTGACTGGTATGAGGCGAAATAGAATGCGCTAAGTTGGTTATTTGCGACAGTCGAATAACCGACTCGGAAAGGGATGTGCTTAGGAAAGTGAAAATCATAGGAATCACCGGCGGCGTCGGTTCCGGCAAGACGCAGATACTTGAGTATCTTAAGGAACATACAAACTGTCGCGTTATCGTGGCGGACAGGGTGGCGCACGAACTGGAAGAGCCGGGCCAAGTTTGCTATGAACAGATCGTTGCGCTGTTGGGACGAAAGATACTGACGGAAGATGGCAGGATCGACAGGAGTGCAATGGCGGCGGCGATTTTCAATGACCAGGATCTCTTGGCAAGGATCAATGAGATCGTCCATCCGGCGGTCAGGGATGATATCAATCGGGCGATCGCGGAGGAAAAAGAGGCGGGAGGGCTTGATTATTTATTCATCGAAGCGGCACTCTTAATTGAAAACGGATATGGCGGGATCGTGGATGAGATGTGGTACATCTATGCGGACGAGCAGGTTAGGCGGGACAGACTAAAGTCATCTAGGGGTTATACGGATGAAAAGATTGACAGTATCATGAAGGAGCAGCTTTCGGAGGAAGTTTTTCGCAGGCATTGTTCCGTAGTGATTGATAACAGCGAGACATTACAGAGCGCTTTTGAGCAGATTAATAAGAAATTGGGGGAAGAGTTGTGTCAGAAACCATCAAATTTCCTGGACAATTAGTATTTGGATTAGATATCGGGACGAGGAGCATCGTAGGAACGGTGGGCTATCGTGTCGGTGAGAAATTTTATGTAGTCGCGCAAAGCATCAGGGAACATGGGACGAGGGCTATGCTGGACGGTCAGATCCACGATATTTACAAAGTGGGTGAGACAATCGCCGAGGTCAAAAACGAGCTGGAAGGACGAATTGGAAGAGAGTTAAAAGATGTCTGCATTGCGGCGGCGGGACGTGTTCTTCGGACGGTGACGGTCCGGGTGGATTCGGAGCTGAGCGGCGACCGGGAAGTGAACGGCGAGGATATCTATGCCTTAGACTCCATGGGTGTGGAGAAGGCATATGAGGAATTTCTAGAAAATAACGATACCGGAATCAAATTCTATTGCGTCGGATATTCGGTAGTTCGTTATTATATGAATGATTATGTAATGATAAACTTGGAAGGGCATAAGGCGAAAACCATCGGGGCGGACATCATTGCGACCTTTCTGCCGGAGGACGTGGTGGATGGACTATATAAGGCTGTCGGAGGTGCGGGACTGGAAGTGGTGAACCTGACTTTGGAGCCGATTGCGGCAATTCAGGTGGCGATTCCGGAGATGTACCGCATGTTAAATATTGCGCTGGTCGATGTGGGAGCGGGAACATCCGATATTTCCGTGACCAAAGACGGAAGTATCATTGCTTACGGTATGATTCCCATTGCGGGTGACAGTCTGACGGAAGTCGTTGCGAAACATTGTCTGGTAGATTTCGCGACGGCGGAGCAGATTAAGAGAGAGACGGGTGTCAAAGAGAATATTGAATATCGGGATATCATGGGATTGTCGCAGACGATCTCGACGGCCAAGATCGAGGAAGTCACAAAAGATGCGATTTCCAATATGACCGGACAGGTGGCGGATAAGATCAAAGAATTGAATGGTGATAAATCTGTCAGCGCGGTGTTTGTTGTGGGCGGAGGCGGAATGCTGCCGGGCTATACGGATGCCCTTGCGGAGAAGCTCGGTATTCAGAAAGAGAGAGTCGCGGTTCGTGGGAAAGAGGTCATGATGAATATCGAATTTCTGGATGAGGATGCCAGAAGGGATTCCCTCATGGTGACACCGATCGGTATCTGCCTGAGTTACTACGAACAGAGCAATAATTTTATTTTCGTATATTTTAACGAACAGCGCATCAAGATTTATGATAATAACAAAGTGGCGGTCGTAGACGCGGCAATGCAAGCGGAGTTCCCGAATGACGGACTTTTCCCGAAGCGGGGAAAAGAACTGAATTATACGGTCAACGGCAAGCCGCGCATCACTAGAGGTATGCTTGGCGAGGCGGCGACCATCACAGTCAATGGTAACGAAGCGGACATTTATACGCCGGTCCATGCCAACGACCAGATTAGGGTCAAGGAATCGACGGCGGGCGAGGCGGCGAAACTCGATATCAATCAACTGCCGGAGTTTGGTTCGACGATGCATGTGGAAGTCAATGATAAGAAGATTGATCTGCCGAAATTTGCCAGTGTCAACGGACAGCTTCAGTCGGGATATTACAGCATACAGCAGAATGATTCCATCGAGATATTGAGTTACTATACCGTGCGCCAGATTGCGGAATTTATGGACGTGATCATCAATCAGGAGATGAATATCTATGTGAATAATAAGCTGGCGAATATGGATACCAAGGTGTATGAGAATTTTTCCGTCATATGGACGATGGAAGAATTGCAGCTATCCGACCGTGACAGGTATGAGAATGGTCAGATGGAAACGCCAGAAGGCGGCTCGGAAGTATCTGAGGCGGAGGAGTCTGAGAATGGAGCTTTGGATTCGGAATATGGGGATTCTGGTTATGAGGATTCAGCATACAACGATTCCGGGTATGAAGATTCAAAATATGAGGATTCAGGTGATGAGGATTCCGATTATGAAGAGTCGGACGAGGCGGAGTCTGAGGACGGCGAAACCGGCAATACAGGCGGTACGGCGACAGATGCAGGCAGTACAATCCACAGTGCAAAGGAAAGCGGCAGGGCAGCAGGTAGCGCGCAGTCAGCAGGTGCAGGCAATACAAATAAAGCCGGTGCAACGCCGGTCGGTGTAAGTAATACGGCGACAGGCGGTGAAGGAGCGGTTGGCGCAGCAGTCAACACTGATTCCGTCCAGTCCTCAATTCCCGACCCAGTGTCCAATATAGTAAGGTCGATTTATGTGACTGTAAACAATGCCCCGGTTCAGATGTCGGGCAAATCGCATTATATCTTTGTGGATGTTTTTCAATATATTGATTTCGATCTCAGCCAACCTCAGGGCAGTGGTATAGCCACGAAGCTAAACGGCAGGGACGCAAAATATATGGAAGAGGTTCACAATGGTGACGTGATCGATATATACTGGAAGAATTAGAAAACTGGGTGATATCGTTGTAAAAATGTGATTCTTGAATTCGTAAATACGTAAATACTTTTATGATATTAAATAAATAAGGAAAAGACAAAACAAATGAGACTATGCGCGATAGCCAGCGGAAGCAGTGGGAACTGTGTCTATGTGGGTTCTGATACGACGCATCTTTTGATGGACGTGGGAATCAGCGCCAAGAGGACGGAAGCTGGACTGAAAGAATTAGGTTTAAAAATGAGTGAGATCGATGGTATTTTTATCACTCATGAGCACGCAGACCATATCAACGGGCTGGGTGTTTTGTCAAGAAAATACGGTATACCGATCTACGCCACTGCGGGAACGGTCGAGGCAATCCGGCACAATCCGTCGCTTGGAAAGATTGATAATGACTTGTTCCAGTACATACGGGCGGATGAAAAATGTACGGTTAAGGATATGACGCTCTATCCGATACGGACATCCCACGATGCGACGGAACCGGTGGCGTACAAACTCAGCCATGGCAAACAGAAAATAGCTGTCATTACCGACTTAGGATGCTACAACGATTATACCGTAGAATGTCTGCGGGATCTGGATATACTTTATCTGGAGGCGAACCACGATATCCATATGCTCCAGGTGGGATCGTATCCGTATTATTTGAAACAGCGTATCTTAGGCGAGAGAGGGCATTTGTCCAATGAGGCGGCGGGGAAACTTTTGAGCAGGGTTTTGCATGATCATATGCGTGCGATTGTACTCGGACATCTGAGTCAAGAGAACAATCTGCCGGAACTGGCTTACGAGTCGGTCAGGGTCGAGGTGACAATGTCGGACACGCCTTACAATGGTAATGATTTCCCTCTGTATGTCGCGAGACGGAGCGAAGTGTCACAGATGATAGAGATATAGGTACAGTGCGCATACGCTTTTCGGGTAGCATACCGATAGCAGAAATGCGCGATAGAAGAGGACAATGGAGGATATTATGAAAAAAACAATTATCACAGTCGTAGGCAGAGACACCGTGGGCATTATCGCAGGAGTATGTACCTATCTGGCAGATAACCAGATCAATATACTGGATATCTCACAGACGATTGTTCAAGGATATTTTAACATGATGATGATCGTGGACATGAGCGGTACGGACAAGGATTTTGGCATGATCGTCAAAGAATTAGAGCAGCTTGGAGAAAAGATTGGCGTTATCATCAAGTGCCAGAAGGAAGAAATATTCAGCCAGATGCATAGAATCTGAGAAGAAACCAAAAGACGATAGGAGCGGACATGATCAATATATTTGAAGTGGCGGAAACAAATGAAATGATAGAAAAAGAAAATCTGGACGTGCGGACGATCACGCTTGGAATCAGCCTGTTGGACTGCATCGATGCGGACTTGAAGCTGGTCAATGAAAAAATCTATCAGAAGATATACGATGCGGCGAAGAGTTTAGTTGCGACGGGAGATTACATATCTGATGAGTACGGGATTCCCATCGTGAATAAAAGAATATCGGTGACGCCGATTGCGCTGGTGGGTGGTGCGGCATGCAAGTCGTCCGAGGATTTCATTTCGATTGCGCATACACTAGATAAGGTGGCACATGAGGTTGGCGTCAATTTTATTGGCGGTTATTCCGCGTTGGTATCGAAAGGGATGACGGCGGCGGACGAGATGTTGATCCGTTCGATCCCGAAAGCACTGGCATCGACAGAGCGGGTATGCAGTTCGGTCAATGTCGGTTCCACCAAGACTGGAATTAATATGGATGCTGTCAGACTGATGGGAGAGATCGTTTGGCAGACGGCGGAGGCGACGAAAGAGAACGATTCGCTCGGCTGTGCAAAGTTGGTCGTATTCTGCAATGCGCCGGACGATAACCCGTTTATGGCAGGAGCTTTTCACGGAGTGACGGAGGCGGATAAGATCATCAACGTGGGGGTCAGCGGTCCCGGGGTCGTCAAGACTGCGCTGGAAAAGGTGCGGGGCGAGAATTTCGAGGTGTTGTGCGAGACGATTAAGAAGACAGCGTTCAAAGTAACCCGTGTAGGGCAGCTTGTGGCGAAAGAGGCATCGAAACGTTTAAATGTCCCGTTCGGGATAGTCGATCTGTCCCTCGCGCCGACACCGGCGATTGGGGATTCTGTGGCGGACATTCTGTGCGAGATCGGATTGGAACAGGTCGGCGCGCCCGGCACGACGGCGGCTCTTGCGCTGCTAAACGACCAGGTCAAGAAGGGTGGCGTGATGGCGTCTTCCTATGTGGGAGGCTTGAGCGGAGCTTTTATTCCGGTCAGCGAAGACAAGGGGATGATCGATGCGGCAGCGTCGGGAGCCTTGACGCTAGAGAAATTGGAGGCGATGACCTGTGTCTGTTCGGTTGGACTTGACATGATCGCCATTCCGGGCGACACGAAGGAGACGACGATCTCTGGCATCATCGCAGATGAGATGGCGATCGGTATGGTCAACCAGAAGACGACGGCGGTGCGGCTTATCCCCGTGATTGGCAAAGGAGTAGGGGAGACGGTAGAGTTTGGTGGACTTCTTGGCTATGCGCCGATCATGCCGGTCAACAGCTACGGATGTGATGCTTTTGTAAATAGAGGCGGCAGGATTCCCGCGCCGATTCATAGTTTTAAGAATTGAGAGATAATTTTATTCTTTAGGAAGTTCCTGTGGTTATTGTAAATTTGTCAATGGTAAATTGAAAGGCTGCACAACGGATGGTGTTCCGTATGCAGCCCATTTTATGGTATAGGAAATTCTTACGCAAATTTCGAGTTCGCGAAGCGAATCTCGCAATCGAGCGTAGCTCGATTTTTGTCTTTCCTAGGAAAAAGGATATCTATCACTCAGCGAAAACATGCAGATTTTCCTTCTCCAAGGATTCCGCGTTAGCGATGATCTGTCTAAAGTCAGCGATCAGATCTTCGGAGAGTTTCACTGCCTGTTGGTATTCGTTCTCAGCCTTCGAGAAATCCTGTGACTTGATCGCAGCGATCACGTTCTTGCCATATCCATGGAAACGACGGTGTTTCTCAGCAAGTCCGGACCAGAGCGGAGAGATTAGGGCGTTGCGCGGTGTCATCGCATAGTAGAAATGGCCGAAAGCGCATTTCGTGTCGTCCGTCTGGAGCGGCAGACATGTCTGGCTCTTGACCATATTGCCGAGGGTATTCAGCCAGTTCTGGTGAGCAATGATGGCGTTCTGTACGTTGGTGATGAATTGGCGGTTGTCTAACATATAGAATATGTCATTGCTCATCTTGCCCATCAGTTTCGCGGAGTCATCCAGCCCCTTCTCGATCTCTTCCACTGGTCTCATGTTCTGCTTCAGATTATTGGATACCGATTCCAGATTGTTGGACTGGTCATTTAACGCATGGCATTCCTCACGAAGCTTGCCCATCTGATCCTGTACGTTGGTAACGGAGCTGAAAATCTCCTCGCTCGTAGCAGCGATCGTCGTGATGGAATCGTTGATGTTGACGATGTTGGCAACGTTATTTTCATTGTTTACAAGCACTTTGCCAAGATTTTCGCGCATGGTGCCTAATTCCAATACAGACTGATCCAGGCTGTTAGAAGTCATGGTAGCCGCAGACTCGATCTCTGCGATAAACTCTTCCATATTGGCGGTGAGCTGTTTCGTCTCGTCTGCAAGGCTTCGGATCTGTTCGGCTACCACAGCAAACCCTCTTCCCGCTTCCCCGGCTCTTGCTGCTTCGATGGAAGCATTCAGCGCGAGCATGTTGGTCTGGGAGGAGATGGAATTGATTCCTTTGATAACTTCATTCATGCCCTTGATGATATCCAGTAATTGGTGCATATCATCTTTCATTTCGCTTGATTTATCGATCGTTGCCTGCGATTCCTCTACGATCGTGGAAATTTCGCGGCTGCTCGACTCCATATCTTCCATGATCTCGCCGGCGGCGGCGGATACTTGTGTGATTGACTCGGTGAAGCCCTCATGTGCATTTACGACTTCGTTCATATTCTCCTCGGTCAGTCTGGAAGCCTGAACGACGATTTCGGATATTTCCTTGACGTTGGTACTGATATTTGACATTTTGTCGGTGCTGTCGCTCATGGCGAGGTCAAGGGCGCTTATTTTCATAACTGCGAAACAGACATCGCCTACCAAGCGATTGAATTTCTCCCTGCCATCTGCTAATCTGGACTGAATCTGCGAGGCATCTTTATTTCCTTCAACCGGTTCCATTTTGGCGATGCTTTGCAAAACTTTATCATTTTTCATTTTCATTTTCATTCTGTAACCTCCCGTGTTAAACAATACTTGTTTTATTATAGCAGATTATTTTTTGTATTTCTATATCAAAACGAAGAAAAACAGAAATTGGCACTGTCTGTTGACATAGCGTAAGTTGTCGGTCTATAATGTATTCGTATTATTTTAATACATACCAAATTATTTTTGATTTATGAATTAAGAGAGGGAGGAAATTCTAATGAAGAAACTATCTGTGAAAAGTGTAGTTGCAATCGGTATCGGAGCCGCATTATTCTTCGTGCTGGGCAAGATCGCGATCCCGACACCTGTTCCGAATACGAATATCAGTTTGCAGTATGCGATTCAGGCGGTGTTTGCAACACTGTTTGGTCCGATTGCTGGTCTGTTGATCGGATTTGTGGGACATACACTGATTGATGCTACCAGTTATGGTCCGTGGTGGAGCTGGATTATCGCTTCTGCATTTGTCGGTCTAGTGATTGGTTTTGTGACCATGAAGATGGACATCAACGAGGGGATCGACTCGAAGAAGATCGTTCGTTTTAATGTCGCGCAGGCGATCGCGCATTTATTGGCATGGGGACTTGTTGCGCCGTGTCTTGATATTCTGATCTATTCAGAACCGATCGAGAAACTTTTTGCGCAGGGACTCGTTGCGGGCATTTCTAATATCCTCACGACGGGGATTGTCGGCACGCTTTTACTGGTAGCGTATGCGAAGACCGTTGTGAAGAGAGGTTCTTTGAACAAAGAGGACTAATTTAACGAAGGTAACGGCTTGGAGCTGCTGCTGGTGAAGCGGCGGCTCTTTTTGCGAAAATAGAAACACCACACGAGAAGGAGCATAAATATGGCAACTCCCATTATTTCTTTTCAGGACTACGGATTTCAATATATGGCGCAGGCGGAGCCGACGCTTCACCATATCAACCTGGATATTTATCCGGGGGAAAAAGTGCTGATCGCCGGGACATCGGGAAGCGGCAAGAGTACAATCGGCAACTGCATCAATGGTCTGATTCCTTTTGCCTATCCGGGCGAAAAGACCGGCAAACTGCTTGTGGACGGCAAGGAAGCGGACAAGGGCAGTATTTTTGAACTGAGTCATACGGTGGGTACGGTATTGCAGGATACGGACGGACAGTTTATCGGGCTGACGGTGGGTGAGGACATCGCTTTTGCGGCGGAGAACGACTGTGTACCGCAGAATGAGATGAAAAAATTGGTGGATAGGGTCGCGAAACTGGTAGACATTGATCATCATCTGGAATATGCGCCGCATGAATTGTCTGGCGGGCAGAAGCAGCGTGTCAGTTTGGCGGGTGTCATGGTGGAGGAAGTCAAAGTCCTTTTGTTTGACGAACCCTTAGCGAACCTTGACCCGGCAGCGGGAAGAATGACGATTGAATTGATTGATACGGTGCACGAACAGACAGGGGCGGCAGTCATCATCATAGAACACCGGCTAGAGGATGTATTGTGGCGCAGGATGGATAGGATCGTATTGATGGACGAGGGGAAGATTATAGTCGATCTGCCTACGGAGAAATTGCTTGCAGGCAATTTCCTGCTGGAACATGGCATCAGGGAGCCACTGTACTTAACGGCGCTTAGGTACGCGGGGATTCCGATCACGGAAGAGATGCATCCGGAACATGTGGAGCGTCTGATATTATCCGATGCACAGAAGGAGGCGGTGCGCAACTGGTATCAGAAGCAGAAAGCGTATATTAAGGACAGGGAACAGGCGGAAGAATTGCTGCGGGTAGAAAACCTTGATTTCGGATATACGGAGCAGGCACGCACACTTCAAGGTGTTCATTTTACCGTACATAAAGGAGAGATGGTCAGTATTGTGGGGCGTAATGGAGCGGGTAAGAGTACGCTTGCGAAACTAATCTGCGGATTCGAACAGCCCATATCCGGCGCAATTTATATGAATGGCAGAAACCTTTCCGGCGATACGATTAAGGAGAGGGCTGCAAGCATCGGCTATGTGATGCAGAATCCCAATCAGATGATCTCTAAGCCGATGATATGGGATGAGGTGGAGATGGCGCTTGTGCAGAGCGGCATGCCGGAAGAGGAGCGAAAGAAGAGGGTTGAGGAGACGCTTAGGGTATGCGGGCTGTATCCTTTCCGCAACTGGCCGGTCTCGGCGCTTTCGTTCGGACAGAAAAAGCGTGTGACGATTGCGAGTATTCTTGTGCAGCGTCCGCAGGTGATCATATTGGATGAACCGACGGCGGGACAAGATTATCATCACTACACGGAAATTATGGAATTTTTAAGAGAATTGAATGATCATGGATATACCATTCTGATGATCACGCACGATATGCATCTGATGTTGGAGTATACGCCGAGGGCGATCGTGTTCAGCGAAGGGAAAATGCTGGCGGATACTACGGCGGCGCATGTGTTGAATGATCCGGAATTGGTGCGGGCGGCGAACTTGAAAGAGACGAGTCTGTATACGCTTAGTATGGCGTGTGGCATCGATGATCCGCAGACTTTTACGGAATGTTTCATTGCTTATGAGCAGAAGGAGGGGCGTTGAGATGGCGAAGGTTGCGATATTAAGTTACATTAAACGGGACAGTCTTGTGCATGAACTGACGGGGACGACCAAACTTGTCTTCTTTCTTGCATGGAGTATCGCGTCCATGGTCACTTACGATACAAGAGTGCTCGTCTGTATGCTGCTCTTTAGTATAGTGATTTTCAAAGTGAGCAGAATCAAGGTTAAAGATATCCGTTTTGTGCTGGGTCTGGCGGCGGTTTTCCTGCTGATGAACAATCTGTTTGTATATCTATTCTCGCCGGAGTATGGTGTGGGGCTGTATGGGAGCAGGACAGTGCTTTTCACCATTGCGGGACCCTATACGATCACGTTACAGCAGTTGTTTTACCATCTCAATATGACCATGAAAGTCATCTGTGTCGTTCCGGTGGCGCTTTTGTTCATTGCCTGTACTGATCCGAGTGAATTTGCAGCGTCTTTGGCGAGCATCGGCGTTAGTTACCGCATTGGGTATTCGGTCAGTCTGGCACTGCGTTACATACCGGACGTGCAGAGGGAATACCACAATATCAGTCAGGCACAGCAGGCGAGGGGAATCGATCTGTCTGGCAAGGATAAACTGCTTACGCGGATGAAAAACTCGGTTGCGATTTTGTTACCGCTCGTATTGTCTAGCTTAAGCCGTATCGAGACGATCAGCAATGCCATGGAACTGAGAGGATTTGGCAAGAATAAGAAGCGGACATGGTACAGACTGCGTAAGATGAAGAAAAATGACTGGATCGTGGTGGCATTGGTGTTGGCAGTGCTGGTGATCGATCTGGTGGTCACGTTCTGGGATGGGAGCAGGTATTTTAATCCGTTTGTGTAGAAGATGAAAGGATATGGAGAAGGCTAGTATGAATATTCTTGTGTTAGGCGGTAGTTATTTCTACGGCAGGGTGTTTGTCATGGAAGCGGTCAGGGAGCATAGCGATTATAACATTACTGTGTTGAACCGGGGGACGTATTCTATGGAAGAATTTGGCGTTTCTCAAATTAAGGGTGACAGGCATGACAAAGAGACATTTTGTGCGTGTAGGGAAGATTATGATGTGGTCATTGATTTTTGCGCGTATGGGCCGGGAGATGTGGCGGGCGTTATCGAGAACTTGTCGGGACGGATTGGACAATATATTTTGATTAGTACGGTAGATGTTTATGAGCATGGCGGTGAAGGCGTTAAGACAGAAGAACATGCGTTGGAATACAGAGTATTCGCGGGGGATGTGGGCGCATATATTGCTGGTAAAGTCGCGGCGGAGGAAGAACTTAGGAAAGAGTGCGTAAGCAGGAAGATTCCTTATACGATCCTGCGTCCGGCGATTCTGTACGGACCGTACAACTATGCGCCAAGGGAGTCCGCTTATATCCAGATGATGCTAATGAATCATGTGATTCCGCGCTTTCTTGACGCGGAAGGCAGATTCCAGTTTACTTATGTGAAGGATGCGGCGCAGGCGATTTTAAGAGTGTTGGGAAATCAGAAGGCTTACGGTCAATCCTATAATTTATGTCAAGACGAAGTGATAACTTACGACCGTTTCTTCGAGACACTGAAAGAAGCGGCAGAACCAGAGGTGGTGGAAGGGTTGCAGGAGATATCAATTACGGTGGACAGTGCCATGGTACAGCAGGTTCCAGTTCCTTTTCCGGCGACAGTGGAGGAGACGCATCTGTGCTCCAATGAAAAGAGCAAAGCGGAACTGGGAATGGAATATACGGATTTTGCAGAAGGAATGCGCAGGACATATCATGCGTTTAAGAGGGTGTTTGCATTATGACTTTAGATCAGGCGGCAATCGGGAGAGAAGTGAAGATTACGAAGGTGGGCGGGGACGGCGAACTGCGCTGCCGGCTGTTGGATATGGGGCTGATCCCTAAGACGATGGTTAAGGTACAGAAGGTTGCGCCGATGGGCGATCCGATTGAGATCCACCTGCGCGGCTACGCACTGACGATCCGCAAGGAAGATGCGGGCAAGATTGAAGTGGAGAGTGCGTAAGATATGTAAAATGTATGAAGTATATAAGAGGTACGGAATGCAGGAAGTGTATGGATGGAAGGATACCATAAGATAACATAAAAGAAGGACAGGATAATGGTATACGCTTTAGTGGGAAATCAGAATTGCGGAAAGACTACCTTGTTTAACCAGTTGACGGGATCGAACCAGCATGTAGGTAATTTTCCGGGTGTGACGGTGGACTCTAAGATGGGTGAAATCCGCGGAGAGAAGGGCAATGCGGTAGTCGATCTACCGGGAATCTACTCGATTCGCCCTTATAGTAACGAGGAGTTAGTGACGCGCAAATTTATTTTGCAGGAGCGTCCGAATGGCATCATCAATATTGTGGATGCAACAAATATCGAGAGAAATCTGTATCTGACTCTGCAGTTGTTGGAGATGCATATCCCGATGGTATTGGCTCTCAATATGATGGATGAGGTGCGAAACAACGGCGGTACCATCGACATTGAGAAGATGGAAGAGGCACTCGGCATTCCCGTGGTGGCGATCAGCGCGGTGAAGAATGAAGGTATCGAGGATTTGATCCATGCAGTCAAGGATGTGTCGGAGCGGCGCATCTATCCGAAGGTGACAGATTTTTGCGAGAAGGGCGCGGTACACAGGTGTATCCACGCGGTTAGCCATCAGGTGGAGGATCATGCGGAGCGTATCGGTATTTCTCCGAGATTTGCAGCAACTAAGATCGTGGAAGGTGACAAGGATATTATCAACAGTCTGTCCCTGTCGGAGAATGAACTTGATTTGATGGAACACAGTATCGTAGAGATGGAGCGTGACAGCGAGATGGACCGCAATGCGGTGTTGGCGGATATGCGATATGTTTTTATCGAAAAAGTGTGCGCGAAGGCGGTCATCAAATGCAAGGAAAGCAAAGAACACAGGCGGAGTGTGAAGATTGACAGTGTATTGACGAATAAGTATCTGGCAATCCCGTCTTTTCTTGTCATTATGCTGCTGGTGTTCTGGATGACTTTCGGGGTGCTTGGCACGTTCTTAAGTGACCTGCTCAGTATGGGGATCGACGCGCTCTCCGGGATGGCAGCGCGTGCGCTTACCGCATACGGCATCAATCCGGTCGTCAAAAGTCTGGTGATCGACGGAATTTTTACGGGTGTGGGCAGCGTGCTTAGTTTCCTGCCGATTATCGTCGTGCTATTTTTCTTCCTCTCGATTCTGGAAGATTCGGGATATATGGCGAGAATCGCCTTTGTGATGGACAGGCCCTTGCGGAAGATCGGACTGTCCGGCAGGAGTTTTGTGTCGATGCTGATCGGATTTGGGTGCAGCGTGCCTGCGGTTATGTCTACGAGAACCTTGTCTTCGGAGCGGGATAAGAAAATGACGATCATGCTCATACCGTTCATAAGCTGTTCGGCGAAGATACCGATCTATGCGTTGTTTGCGGCGGCTTTTTTCAAGGAGCATCAGGCGCTTGTCATGATGGGGCTGTACGTGTTCGGCATTCTGGTCGGTATGTTGTGTGCATTAGTTTTAAAGAGAACGATGTTTCACGGCAAGCCTATGCCGTTTGTGATGGAACTTCCCAATTATCGGTTTCCCTCAGCAAAAAGCGTATTGCTTCTGATGTGGGACAAGGCGAAGGATTTTATTCAGCGTGCTTTTACGATTATTTTTATTGCCACGTTGATTATCTGGTTTTTACAGACGTTTGATACAAGGTTCAATGTGGTGACGGATTCGGGTGAAAGCTTGCTTGCTATGATTGGTAAGCTGATTGCGCCACTCTTTATCCCGCTCGGTTTCAATGACTGGCGGGCGGCAACGGCGTTGATCAGCGGTTTTACGGCAAAGGAGGCGGTAGTCAGTACGCTCAGTGTGTTGACCGGTACGAGTATGAGTAATTTGAGTGAAACGCTGGGAACTATTTTTACACCGCTTGCGGCAGCAAGTTATTTGATCTTTACATTGTTATATACTCCCTGCGTGGCAGCAGTGGCGACGATCAGGCGGGAGATGGGGTCTGTGTGGAAGACGATCGGTATTGTATGTATGCAGTGTAGCGTGGCATGGATCGTGGCGTGTCTGTTTTATCAGATAGCGAATATATTTTCTTAGACAGCAGCGTGTGTCTGGGACGGGAAATTTTTGTTTGCAAAATCCCCTATATGCTTTTATACTAGTGTAGTGGAAATTATATACGGAAATATAGGGATAAAACAGGGAGGCAGCAATGAAAAGCTATGTGTTAGACTTAAACTCTATCGAGCGGGTGAAAGGATTTGTGACTGCGATAGAGGGATTTACAGGCTATTTTGATCTGGTATCCGGCAGATATGTGATCGATGCGAAGTCGATCATGGGGATCTTTTCCATGGATCTGTCTAAGAACGTTGAATTTCGGATTCTGGAAACAAACGACAGGATTTCCGAAGTGGAGAAGGCGATCGCACCGTATCTGGTTCGTGAATAATGGCGAAGAGGTTCTAATGGATTTGAATGAGGTGTAGAAAGATGCTGGAATTAAAGGGAATTTGCTTCTCGGCGGAGGACGAGAACAAGGAAGTAGAAATTCTTAATGACATTAATTTAACGATTGACGAGCGTTTTGTGGCTGTAACCGGACCGAACGGCAGCGGTAAGTCTACGCTGGCGAAAATCATTGCCGGAATACTTACCCCCACGCAGGGACAGATATTGCTTGACGGGGTGGATATTACCGATCGGTCGATCACGGAGCGGGCAAACATGGGAATCAGTTTCGCGTTTCAACAGCCTGTCCGCTTCAAGGGGATTACGGTCAAGGAACTGCTATCCATAGCGGCAGGCAAAGATGCGACGATGGCGGAGATCTGTGAAATCCTTTCCGAGGTAGGACTGTGCGCTAGAGATTATGTCAACCGAGAAGTGAACGCATCCTTGTCTGGCGGCGAGTTGAAACGTATCGAGATTGCCATGATTATGGCGCGCAAGACCAAGGTGTCGATTTTCGACGAGCCGGAGGCGGGAATTGATCTATGGAGTTTCCAGAATCTGATTCGTGTCTTTGAGAAGATGCATGAGGAGACGAAGGGGTCAATCCTGATTATATCCCATCAGGAGCGCATCTTAAATATCGCGGAGCGCATCATTTTACTGTCCGACGGGCAGATTAAGAAGGTGGGAAGCAAAGAGGAGGTCATGCCGGAGCTTCTCGGCTGCGGACAGCCGTGCAGGACATTGACGGACAAATTATCGTAGGATATGACAGACAGGTTTTAGGACAGAGATAGATAGAGGTGACGTTACAGATGGATGCAATACAACAAAACCTGTTGGAACAGGTGGCAGGTTTACATGAGATACCTGCCGGAGCTTACAACATTCGCGCCAACGGGCAGATGGCGGGAAGGAACACCACGGCCAATATTGATATCATCACGAAGGAAGACAAGTCTGGGATCGATATCCACATCAGACCGGACACGAAATCCGAGAGTGTGCACATTCCGGTAGTGCTCAGTCAGAGCGGGCTTAAGGAGAGCGTGTACAACGATTTCTTTGTCGGGGAAAATGCAGATGTTACCATTATCGCTGGGTGTGGTATCCACAACGGCGGGGCAGCGGCCTCGGAGCATTCCGGTATCCACAGATTTTTCATAGATAGGAATGCTAAGGTGAGATATGTGGAGAAGCACTATGGTTCCGGGGATGGCAGCGGGGAACGCGTCATGAATCCCACGACGGAGATTCATCTGGCAGAAGGTGCGTCTTTGGAGATGGAGACGGTGCAGATCAAAGGAATTGACTCTACGAGAAGAGTGACAAACGCGGAGGTGGCGGATGGCGCGTCGTTAGTCATCCACGAGAAGATCATGACCCACGGCAGGCAGTATGCGGAGACTGATTTTACCGTGGAGATGAACGGTGATGATTCCAGTGTGAATCTGGTGTCCCGCTCGGTGGCGAAAGAAAACTCCGAGCAGCTTTTTAAGAGCCGTATCATCGGCAATGGCAAATGCCACGGACACAGCGAATGTGATGCCATCATTATGGAGCATGCGAGTGTCAGCGCCGTTCCGGAACTGACGGCGAACAATATCGATGCGAATTTGATACATGAGGCGGCGATCGGCAAGATCGCGGGAGAACAGTTGATGAAGCTTATGACGCTGGGACTCACGGAGAAGGAAGCGGAGGAACAGATCGTCAATGGATTTTTAAAATGAGAAAAATATTACATTATGCATTAAACAGAGTTGTGATAACGGCGCTCATTGTGTTGCTGCAGGTCGGATTTTTTATGCTGGAGCTTTTCTGGTGGGGGAATTATTATGTAGAGATTGCCTTTGTCCTGCGGCTCTTAAGTTTCGGTGCAGTGTTCTATATTGTCTGGAAACCGGACAATCCTGCCGTCAAATTGGCGTGGATTGTGCCGATTCTGATTTTTCCGCTCTTCGGGGGTATCCTGTATCTTGCTTTTGGACATGTTTTTATCCCGAAGAAACTGCGCGCCAGCATGGAACGAACAGATGTTCTTGTCAAAAAATGTTTAAAACAGGATGAAGAGACCATGGCAAGGCTGGAACAGGACGATGGGGGGATCGCGAACCAGAGCCGGTATATCATGGATTATGGCATGGCACCCGTGTGGGAACATTCGTCATCCGTCTATTATCCGGACGGACTGCCCTACTGGAAGCAGATGCTCGATGATTTAGAGAAGGCACAACATTTCGTCTTTTTGGAATATTTCATTCTGTGCGAGGGGGAAATGTGGAATGCGGTTCTGGAAGTGCTGGAACGCAAGGTGAAAGAGGGCGTGGAAGTCCGGCTGATCTATGATGACGTGGGGAGTGCTTTTCTGCTTCCGAAGAAATACTATGAGACGATCGAGAAAAAGGGAATCAAATGCGTTGCGTTCAACAGGCTGATTCCATTCATGTCGTTGATACTGAATAATAGGGATCACCGAAAGATCGTGGTGATTGACGGCAGAGTCGGTTATACCGGCGGTATCAACATGGCGGACGAGTATATCAACTATACGCATCCCCACGGCGACCACTGGAAGGACGCGGGTATTCGCATCGAGGGGGAAGCGGTATGGAATTTTACGGTGATGTTTCTTCAGATGTGGAATATGGCGCGTTACACCGAGGAAGATTATAGCAGATATCACTATCACTTTGAGAAGAAACCGGAGGCGGAAGGATTTGTACAGCCTTATATGGACACACCGTTGGACGACGAGATTCTGGGTGAGAATATCTATCTGAATCTGATCGGTTATGCGAAGAAATATATTTATATCTATACGCCGTACCTGATTACGGACAATGAGATGTTCACGGCGTTAAAACTTGCGGCGAAGCGCGGTGTGGACGTGCGTATTGTGACGCCCGGAACGCCGGATAAGAAAATGATCTATTGGCTGACCCAGTCTAATTACCAGAATTTGATCGAGGCAGGGGTCAAGATTTATCAGTATACGCCAGGATTTCTACATTCTAAATGCGTGCTCTGTGACGACGAGGTGGCGACCGTCGGCACGGTCAATTTTGATTACCGCAGTTTCTATCATCATTTTGAGTGCGGAGTCTTTTTGTACCGGGCGGATGCGATAGCAGCGTTGAAGAAAGACATGGAGGAAACGTTTACCGTTTCGGAAGCTGTTTCGTTAGAGTGGTGTACGAAGAAATTTGTCAAGACGAATGTGATCGGACCGATCTTAAAACTGTTTTCACCACTGTTGTAGGGATGTGGGGTGAAGGGAGAATGAGAGAATTATGTTACGTTTTATAGAAGTCATTGTATGTAATCTACCGAGGATCTATATGATACCGAAGATGGCATATAAGGCAAAGCACACGGAAAAGTATACGGAGGAAGAGTGCTATAAGTACGCTAGACTTGCCATTCGCCGTATGATGAGGGCGGGGCATATATCGACGAAAAAGTACGGTCTGGAAAATTTACCGTCGGAAGGCGGCTATATAATGTTTCCGAACCATCAGGGCAAATATGACGCGCTGGGAATCATGTACGCACATGAGAAACCCTGCTCCGTGGTGATTGATGATGCGAAGTCGCACGGGCTTTTAGTCAAGCAATTTATTGATCTGGTGAAGGGAAAGCGGATGGTCAAGGATGATTTAAGGCAGTCGGTGACGATTATCAAGGAATTGGCGGAAGATACGAAGAACGGGCGCAAGTTTATTATTTTTCCGGAAGGGGGATACTATAGAAACCATAATACGGTTGGCGCATTCAAGCCCGGAAGTTTTAAGAGCGCGGTGAGGGCAAGGGTGCCGATTGTTCCGGTGGCGCTGATCGACTCTTATAAGGCGTTTGAAGAGTGGTCCCTAAGGCCTGTGGAGACGCAGGTGCATTTTCTTAAGGCGATCTCCTACGAAGAATATAAAGGAATGACGACGATGGAAATTGCTGATATGGTGCGGGACAAGATCGTCGGCACGATCAATGATGTGCTTAGTCTCGCATAGGCGGCTCGTTGTTATACGGTTAGAAAACAGATACGCAGGGCATCAGACCTTGCGTATCTGTTTTGTGTATTCGGTCTCCGTTGTCTCCGCATTCGCACGACCGGGAAATTTGTGGCGTATGACACTCTGATAGATGTGTCCGGCATAAATGTCTTTCTGAAGCATACCTCTGCCATTTTCTGACAACAGATGATCCGCGTCAGCAAGTTTGGACAAAAGCGGGATACTGCTCTTTGACTTGATAGCAGATAGTAATGGTTCGGCGCTTTTGCAAAAACCGAGCATACGCGCGTAGTATATGTAATCCTCAGACTGATAGGTTACAAAATCTGCCTGCGGCATCCGCAGGAGAATGTGCATCAGGCTTCGTGCGATATGTGTGTAAGTCATGTTTTTGGTCTTCACCCGATCGCAGAAATCGGTGAAATTGCGGTATGCGGGCAGTTTCCGTACAATGCGGTCAGACAGCGTGCTGCTGATATCCGCGTATTTCGTGTAGCCTTCTGACTGTTCCGACAAGAGCTGATAGTGCAGCGGCAGGGAAAAATCGTCAGCGAGGATAGGAAAAGCCTGTTCATTCTGCGATTTCAGAAGTTCATAAGCGCTCTTGGGCATCAGTGTGCGGATATCATCTGAAAAATGGCCGGAAGAGGATATCGCTTCACGAATTGCCAAGGCGGAACAGTAAGAACTGCTTAAGCTCGCATCGTGATAGGAAGATCCCGCGCGCCGGATCGTATAGGGTTTGATATGACTTCCGCGTCGGGAGAGCGCCTTGCAGTACTCGATTCCGAGAATATTATTGGGAGTCATCAGCACATTCATATGAGCATTAAGATGAGGAGCGCATGTCAACAGGGCTGTGTTTCTGGCGTTAGGGTAAGTCGCGCCGTTTTTTAATTGCCTGTTTAATATTTCCTTGAAGACATCATTTTCGTTGGAAAGATTCCGCGCAAATTCCAACAGAAGATCCGTGTCTCCACACTCGCTTCCGAAACAGAGCACATCCACAATACCGAGTTTGTCCAAAAGCGCGATGGCGCCGGAGGCAAAGTACTGTGCGCTGCCAAGTGCATAATAGACGGGTAGTTCAAGAACGAGGTCGGCGCCGTTTTCGAGGGCGGCTTCCGCGCGGAGGTACTTGTCGGTGATCGCAGGCGTGCCCCTCTGTACGAAGTTGCCGCTCATGACGACGATGCAGTAATCCGCACCGGTTAATTCTTTTGCCTTGGCGATATGATATGCATGTCCGTTGTGAAAAGGATTATACTCTGCAATAATTCCTACTGTTTTCATATGATTTCCCCTTTACTTGCATATATGGCTGACTGACAACGTTGTATGGTTACTTATATCAGTTTATCATAAAAAAATTATTTTGTATCTATATTTAATATGAAAAGTCAGCATAAATTTTGGGTGAAAAATTAAATGAAATAAAAAGCGGAATACATCTTGTACGAAATCGTTTATTTTTGTATAATTTTACTGATATCAATAGAAAGATTTACAAAATCTTATTCAAATTTTCAAAAATATGGGGTAGAAGGAAGGAGAACAACATGTCTTACATTGATTTGATGAAAGAGAAGGCGAGGAGTGACAAGAAAACGATCGTACTGCCGGAGACGAATGATAAGAGGACGCTGATCGCGGCGGCTAATATTTTGAAAGAGGATATCGCGAATATTATCATGATTGGCAATGAGGAGAAGATCATGGATGGCGCGGGCTGGCTGGAAGTGGAACTGGACGGCGTTACGATTATCGACCCGGAGACGACGGATAAGTTAGATGGGTATGTCGATCTTTTGTATGAAACCCGAAAGAATAAGGGAATGACGCCGGAGGCGGCAAGAGAGATCCTACTAAAAGATTATCTTACATTCGGTGTTGTCATGGTCAAGGCAAACGACGCGGACGGTATGGTGGCGGGTGCGTGCCATGCGACGGCGGATACATTAAGGCCCGCACTGCAGATTCTAAAGACGGCGCCAGGCGTGAAGCTCGTATCAGGTTTCTTTATTATGGATGTGCCGGATTGTGAGTTCGGGGAGAAGGGAACGTTCCTGTTTGCAGACTGCGGATTGAATCAGGACCCTACGGCGGAAGAGCTTGCGGCGATTGCGGATAGCTCCGCTAAGAGCTTCAAGAGTCTGGTAGGCGCGAAACCTATTATTGCAATGTTGTCACATTCCACCAAGGGAAGCGCGAAACATCCGCTCGTGGATAAGATGGTGGAGGCTACCAGAATCGCCCATGAGCAGTATCCGCATCTGTGTCTCGATGGAGAATTGCAGTCGGATGCGGCGTTAGTTCCGCAGGTGGCGAAATCCAAGGCTCCGGGCAGCGAGGCTGCGGGCAAGGCGAATGTACTTATTTTCCCGAATCTGGATTGTGGGAATATCGGCTATAAACTGGTGCAGAGGCTTGGCAAGGCGGAGGCGTATGGTCCGATGCTGCAGGGGATTGCGAAACCGGTCAACGATCTGTCCCGTGGGTGTTCATGGCAGGATATTGTGGGCGTAGTGGCACTTACGGCGGTTCAGGCGCAGTTGGCGTAATTTGTTTTGATTTAGATTTATAAGTAGTAGAAATAAGGTCGGATGGATGTGCTTGTATGAAGGTGTATCTGTTTGACCTTATTTGGGTGTAGGAGGGGGAATGTCAAAGGATGGATGGGGGTGAGGGATTGAAAGGTTGAGAGATTGAAAGGTTGAGAGATTGAAAGGTTGAGAGGGCAGATTGCACAAAATGTTCACTCGTGCCGGGCTACAGAATATGGATTTTCTAAAATATTCCGTCAAGGTTGTGAAGGACGGACGAAACCGCCCTCAACGCGCATCCATGCGCGATTCGGGCTTTTCGGGACATCCATGTC
>JAMPGN010000002.1 GCA_023663915.1 Eubacterium sp.
TTTGGGCGGGATTGAGGAGAAACCGGATATTATTCTATTGGACCCGCCGCGTGACGGGATTCATCCGAAGGCGCTGGATAAGATTATCCGGTACGGGGTGGAGCATATTTTGTATATTTCCTGCAAGCCGACGAGTCTGGCGAGGGACTTGGAGGTTTTGCTGGAAAGAGGCTATCAAGTGGAGCGGGCTGTGGCGGTGGACCAGTTTCCGTTCACGGCGAATATTGAAGTTGTCTGTTTGCTTTCCAGACTTCATGCAAAACAGAATATGGAAGTGGAATTTTGAATGAGTGAGATGAACTTGATGGATGCGGAGAGTAAAGTCACCTATGAAGAGATCAAGAATTATGTACTAGGATATACGGGATTGATAGTCAGCAATCTGTATATTGCACAGGTAAAACAGAAATACGGGATTATTGAGAGGGCAAATTATAATCTGCCGAAATCGGAAAATGCCAGACAGCCGAAATGCGCGCCAGAGAAAGAAAAGGCGATAAGGGAGGCATTAGCACATTTTAAAATGATACAGTAAGAAAGGAGTAAACGAAAGATGGCAAATAATATTAATGATGTTATTCTATCCAATTGGGGAAAGGTGGATGTTCCTTTTGTTTCATATTATGGAACTATTTCAGCAGCAGTAAGCGAATGGTATAAAAATTTTGGAAATGCTTTGTTTGCAAAAATGATGATTTTAAGATGTCTGTTATAGATAAACAGTGTATACGAAATAACGTAATCCCCTTGGTTGATATGCTTGTGGACTAAACAACACAATTTATAGAAGAAATCAAAAAAGAAATTCGGAAGCAGAGAGTTTCTGTTGTAATGAACGCCAATACAAGTATGATTTGCCTTTATTGGAATATTGGCAGGGCTATTTTGGAAAAGCAAGAGAAAGAAGGATGGGGAGCAAAGGTCATTGATCGTATGTCAAAGGATTTGAAAATAGCTTTTCCAGAAATGTCTGGCTTTTCTCCACGTAATATTAAGTATATGCGTAAATTTGCCAAGTGTTGGTCGGATTATGAAATTGTGCAACGGGTCGTTGCACAAATACCGTGGCGGACAAATATTACTTTAATGGACAAATTAAAAACACAAGAAGAACGTATATGGTATGCCGATAAAACAATAGAAAACGGTTGGAGTAAAACAATACTTGAATTACAGATACAGAGCAGATTAATGGAACGTACTGGAAAAACAGTCAACAATTTTCCCGCTGCACTGCCACCGCTTGATTCTGATATGGAAAACCAGATATTCAAAGATCCTTATCTGTTTGATTTTTTGGGAACCGATATGCCAAGACGGGAGGTGGAAATAGAACAGAAACTAACAGAACATATTCAAAGCTTTCTGTTGGAATTAGGACAAGGATTTGCATTTGTTGGCCGTCAGGTTCATTTGGAGGTTGGAGGACAGGACTTTTATTTAGATCTTTTGTTTTATCATTTAAAGTTGCGTTGTTATGTTGTGATAGAATTGAAAGCCTGCGATTTTGAACCGGGATTTGTCAGCCAGTTAAATATGTATCAGAATATAGTAAATGATATTTTGTGTCATCCTGATGATAAGCCAACAATTGGGCTTTTGTTGGTTAAGGGTAAAAATAAAACGGTAGTGGAATATTCCTTGTCTGGCTATCAGAACCCTATTGGTGTTGCAGAATGGCAAAATCAACTTACGCAATCTTTGCCCGAGGAGTTGCAGAGCAGTTTGCCTTCTATCGAGGAGATAGAAAGAGAATTAGAATAATAGCAAAATTGATAGAAAAAGTGCAACGGACGTTGCACAAATGGGATGGACGCTTTGATTAATAGTTAGTGACTTGAATCAATTCGATTTAATCTTTTGATCATTGAAAATGATTTCAGCAATGGTTTGGACAATGATAGGCATCTTGAAGTTGTCTGTTTGCTTTCCTTTCCAGACTTCATGCAAAATAGAATGCATTAACTATCATGTGGGTGGTGGAAAAGCAAACGTGCCACGAGTTACACCAGAAAAAAGGAAGCTATTATTAATGCACTAAAATATTTCCAAATGATTTAAAATGTGAAATGGTGTGGTATAATAACACAATATGGAATATTTTGCAGAAAAATATGATTGGAGGCAAAATAGATGGCTAAAAAAGAAGTTAAAACCGACTTATGGGTATATGAACTATTAAAAGATGCTGGAATTGAACTAGATCCACAGGGAAGCAGCATAAAAGAGATTGATAATGCTTTAAAATCTGCCAGCAAGAAAGGAACTGGTAAAGTAGGATTTCCTGAGTATGTTGGGGTAGTTAAAGATTATATTATTGTCATTGAGGATAAACCGAAAACCGATAAGCATGTATTATTAGATGGCACTGTAGTTAGCTTGGAAACAAAGGCGGTCACAGATTATGCGGTGAATGGTGCGTTATTCTATGCAAAACATTTAGCAAATAATACTTCATATAAAAAGGTAATTGCTATCGGTGTATCTGGTGATGAAAAGAAACATAAAATTAGTCCATTATACGTTGATGAAACGGAGTATTATAGGGAACTTCCAGACGTAGAATCCTTTATATCATTCAATGAAGAAAATATTGATGAGTATTATACAAGAGAAGTTTTAAAGGAAGATACGAACAGTGAAAAAGAACTTGCAGAAATATTAAAAGATGCTGCGGAGTTGCATGAAGATTTAAGAAACTATGGCAATTTAAAGGACATAGATAAACCATTAGTTGTATCGGGCATTTTGCTTGCATTAAATGAAATAGAAAAGAAAAGTTTCAGTATAGATAATTTAGTTGGCGATACTGTTGAAACAGACGGACAGAAGATATATAAAGCGATAGAATCAAATTTAAAACGTGTGCAAGTGCAGCCACAAGTAAAATTGGATAAAATTTTGAGCCAATTTTCTATTATCCGTGATACACAAATTTTGAATGAAATAAATGATACATTGGGGGAAACTCCTTTAAAATATTATGCAAAGTTTTTATATAACAAGATTTTCAAAAGCATAAAATATACAAGTTCTTCAGAAGATTATCTTGGTAGGTTTTATGGAGAATTTATGAGTTATTCGGGTGGTGATGGACAGACACTTGGCATTGTACTTACTCCAAAGCACATTACAGAATTATTTTGTGAAATCTTGGATATAAAAAGGGAAGATATAGTATTAGATCCATGCTGCGGTACTGCTGGCTTTCTAATTGCCGCCATGCACTATATGTTTCAATCAGTGATTAAGGAAAAGGGATTAAAAACCAGAAAAGAAATAGAAGATGATCCAGATATTAAATCAATTAGAAAAACTCAGCTTCATGGTATTGAATTGCAACCATATATGTTTACCATTGCCACAACAAATATGATTTTGCGTGGTGATGGTAAAAGCAATTTAATCAATGAAAATTTTTTAAAGCAGGATTCTAACAAATTACAGTTGAAACAACCAACAGTAGGTATGATGAATCCACCTTATTCACAAGGATCAAAAAAGAACTCAGATTTATATGAAATCTGTTTTACGGAACATTTATTAGATAGTTTGGTTGAAGGTGGTAGATGTGCGGTTATTGTTCCTCAATCATCTATGACAGGAAAAACAAAAGAGGAACAGGCAGTGAAAGAAAATATATTAAAGAAACATACATTGGAAGGGGTTATCACTCTAAACAAAGATACATTTTACGGTGTCGGGGTTATGCCTTGTATTGCAGTGTTCACGGCAGGAGAGCCACATCCGAGAGAAAAAGAATGTAAGTTTATCAATTTTGAAAATGACGGTTACAAGGTTTCGCCACATATCGGACTGATTGAAACAGAATCAGCAAAGGATAAGAAGCAGCATTTGTTAGATGTCTGGTTTGACCGTGTGGAAGCTGATACAAAGTTTTGTGTAAAAACAAGCATAGGAGCAACAGATGAATGGTTACATAGCTTTTATTATTTCAATGATGAAATCCCGACAGATGCGGATTTTGATAAAACAGTAGGAGATTATTTATCATTTGAATTTTCTATGATTATGCAAGGCAGACAGTATTTATTTGGAAACGAGGAAGAATTAGAGATTCCAGAGAAAGGATAAAGAAATGAATTTATCTGATAGAAAATGGAAAGATTTTTTTATTGCTGGAAATGAAGGTTTGTTTGATATGTCTGCTACTTCAAGCGGCGTAGATAAAAATAAATTAAATATGGAGTGTGGCAACATTCCCTATATCACAAGAAGTAATGAAGTAAATGGAATTAATTTATTTGTATCAAATGAACAAGATCAGAAATGGGTAATTGATTCTGGAAATGTAATTACTATTGGTTTAGATACACAAACAGTATTTTATCAACCACACAAATTTTATACTGGACAAAATATGCAAGTTCTTAAGTTTGATAAAATGAATCAAAGTGTTGCAATGTTTATTGTATCAATGCTAAAAGTCCAAATGAAAAATTTCAATTGGGGTGGTAATGGTGCAACGCTTGGTAGATTATGTAGAACAAAAATCATGTTGCCAATAGATAGTTCTGGAAATCCCGATTTTGATTTTATGTCGCAATATATTTGCGAAATTCAAGAGAAAAAGAGGAATGCGTATAAAGAATACTGCAAAAATCAATTATCTAAACTTGGTGATGTGGTTAATATAAAACCAATTTCAACGATTGAATGGAAACCGTATAGAATAGATAAATTGGCGCAAGTAGATTCTGGAAGAGATATTTATGATGCAGAGCGTGTAGACGGGGATTTGCCGTATATAACAGCAGGTGTGCAGCAAAATGGAATAGGTTATTTTGTTGGCAATAGGAACAAGACTATTGCTAAAAACACCATATCAGTAAGTAGAAATGGGGCAGGAGTAGGAAGTTCGTTTTATCACGAGTATCTTGCGCTGTATTCAAATGATTGTAGGAAGGTTATATTGAATAATTATAATGAAAATAAATATGTTTCCTTGTTTATTACGAATCAGATTATGATGCAACGTAACAATTACAATTACAGTAGGAAGATGGGAACGGAACGACTGAAAAAACAAATGATTATGTTGCCAGCTTTAAATGATGATGAACCTGATTATGAATATATGGAGCAGTATATTAAGAATTTGATGATAAAAAAGTGCGCAAGCTATATTACATATATTGAAAATAGTTTCCGGTGATGCTGCAATTGTAACACTGCTTGATTAAATGTCATTGCAATAAAAGGTATGTTTTTCAAAAATTTTTTCGCATTTAATGTTGACATTTTTTACGCTTTGTCGGAGTTCATAATGCAAAAAACAGGGTTTCGATGGGAAGATGTTGCCGTCGATGATATTACAGTAGATGATCTGGATGATGAGAGCTTCAAGATTTTCCGAAGAGAAGCTTTAAGCAAAAAGCGTATGACGGAAGCGGAATTGAATGTTTCCAACAAGGAACTTCTTCAAAAGCTACATCTGATGACTGACGGGAAATTAAAAAGATCGGCTGCTCTTCTTTTTTATAGTGATCCGGGTGTTGTTCAAAACGGCAGTTTTGTAAAGGTCGGGAAGTTCGATGAGAGAGGTCAGGTTGTCTATCATAATGATCTTGAAGAGTCACTGATTGTAAATGCAAGCAAGGTAATCGATCTGATTTATCAAATGTATTTGAAAGCAAAGATAGGCTATGAGCATGATGTAAGGGTCGAGGAATATCCATTTGCCAGAGAGGCTATTCGTGAGGCTGTCTATAATGCCATCGCGCACAATTGTTATATGTATGGTACACCGATACAGATACGGGTTATGGATGATGCTATTACGATAAGCAACAGCTGTATTCTGCCAGAAGGCTGGACAGTGGATACGCTGATGGAACCGCATGATTCAAAACCATATAATCCCGATATTGCAAATGTTTTCTATCGTGCCGGCTTTATTGAAAACTGGGGACAAGGCATTCACAAGATCTGTAACGAATGCAGGGAGATAGGAGCGGAGATTCTGGTTTATGAGCTGATAGGAACTACATTGCGGATTCGTTTCCGCGCACTTGAAAGTGCTCTTATAGATCATCCTAAAACTCCAAACCGCCAAGGTGGCGGAATAGATGGCGGATTGGCGGAAAAGATTGTAGCATTGATTCGCGAAAATGAATCTATTACAGTTTCGGAGATGTCTGAGATATTAGAAACACCTAAAAGAACCATGGAACGTGAAATGAAGAAGCTTCGTGACATTAAACGAATCACACGTGAAGGTGGTAACAGATACGGACATTGGAAAATAAATGATTAAAGTTGAAGTGGCTTTCGGCGATTTTAGCTTCCGCTTCATCTTTGTCCTTTTTTAAGGCATCAAAATCAGTTTGTAATTTATCTGTCATTTGTCTAAATGATGAATTTACGGAGAATAAGGGTTATGTGAATTTTGATAGGAGTTGTTTTGCCACAAAAGGGCAAATTCTTGCGGAAGATGAAAAAGTTATATTAAGGGCATTGGCTAATGAGTTTCATGTCGCACCGATTGACTTGATTGGTCATGTGTTGGAGTTTCGTATTGAGTGGAAACCCATGAATTTATAGAATGAGGATAAGTCATGAAATATTCGATAAGATTGGCATCAAGAGATGATTACGATAAAATTGACCGACTTTACGAAAAGGCATTTGGCTATAGTGAAGGAATTGTAAAATATTATACAGGAATGGATGAATATTTGTCATTTTTGTGGATAAAAATAATGCGTTTGTGGTGGAAGAAGACGATATGGTTTGCGGTGTTGTATTAGTGTATGAGATACCCGATATGCTCCATGGTCGCTCATTATATATTGAACTTTTGGCTGTTTTGCCGGATTGTCAAAATAAAGGTATGGGCAGGGCATTAATTGAACATGTCTTTGAGGAAGCGCGAAGAAGGGGAATCACAGAAGTATCTATCCGTACCGCTTGTTACAAAGAGGCATATTTGATATATCGACATATAGGTTTTCGAGATTCTCAAAGCGATTGCCGGTTTTTAACGATGAATTTAAAAAAGGTAGATTCAGATGTGTGCTAAGTATGATTACATTTCCCGTTCATATTGAATGAAAATCAACGAGTTTATAGAATGAGGCGAAGATTTTTGAGTGACAAAAGAAATGATTTTATTATAGGCAATGACTTTGCGTTATATGGGGAAAAATTATTGTAAGTCCGCTTGACCAATCAAATATAGAAAGTTATCTGTCTACATATAAAAGAGCATCTGCTTTTGCGGAAATTTATGAAAGAATGTCTGATTTTTGGGAGAAACAGCGACAATGGATTGAAGATTACACGGCAGGAGAAAGGAACAATAAGGAAAGATACTTGATAGTGGAAGCGATGTGTAGTGCAGGCTTCAAAACGGATGAAATAGATGACAGCAAAATTTCTAAAACGGTAACATACGAAATAGGGAGAAATAATTGATGCTGCGGGGATGTTTTCCACATGGGAGATTTTTATAGCGAGACTTTGCGATTGCCCTAAATGGCTGATAGAATAAAATAGAAACAATGGATATTAAGTAGAAATAGTGGTATTATAAGGGTGCAAATATATTTTTGATGATGAAAAGGGTGATCTTATGAAGTTAGAGGAAAGAAACAAACCAGATATGACAGAATCTGACGGTCGACTTTTTGAAGAGCTGGATAAGGGTATAGATTCTATGGAGAACGGTCGCACGATGCCACATGATAAAGCTATGCAGATGATACGGGAGACATTAAAGGAGTATCCAATACGACTTATCATTTTGATGAAGAATGACCTGTAAAAACAACCGTTAAGGTTGTTTTTACACTGTTTATGAGAAAAAATAACCCAGACGACAATTATTCTTTGCTTTTGTATCAAACGATGATAGATGCTATTGAACAAAATATTGTCGAGAAGAGTGGGCATGTATATATAAAGTGCCTTGTTAGAAATAAAGATATGAAACTGACACCAGCGATTTTGATTTACAGCCTATTCCAAGGCCCCTTCCAATAAAAAGCAATCGATATCCCTGTAGCAATCGTCCACCCGATCGGCCATGCGCACCAGATACCGACATAGCCGACCTGTCCCGCCAGTACTTCGGCGAGCACGACTCTCAAAATCAAATCCGTAAAAGTCGCGATCATAAAGTTTTTCATCATCCCCGCGCCACGCAAAATGCCGTCGGCAATCAGTTTGACGGAGATGATAAAGTAGAACGGCGTTACGATATAGAGAAAACGCGTACCGGCAGATAAGGCAAGCTCGGACGGCTCATTGATGAAGAAAGTGACGAGCGTCTTCGTCAGCGTCAGATATAATGCGACAATCGGCACACAGAGCAGCCACACCATCCGGATGCCTGCCTTGAAGCCGTCCTTGATTCTAGGAAGGATGCCTGCGCCCATGTTCTGCGCCGTATAGTTTGAGAGTCCGTTGGCAAGCGTGGTGAAAGAAGTGATTACCAGATTATTCAGTTTGACGGCGGCTGCATATCCGGCGGTGACTTCTACGCCGCATCCGTTGATCGCGCTCTGGATAATGATGTTTCCGATGGAGATAAAACTTTGCTGTAAGATGCTTGGAACGGCAATCACAGCGATTTTTTTAAACATATCGAAAGAATACAGCGTGATCTTCCCCTCGGTGTGGATACCGGCAAGCCTTTTTAACACGACTACTACCGCCAGCACACAGCTTATGCCCTGGCAGAGGAAAGTAGCCCACGCTACGCCGGCAACACCCATCTGAAAAGAGGCTACAAACAAAATGTCTACCAGAATATTGGAAGTCGAAGAAATTGCGAGGAAGAGAAAAGGCGTCTTAGAGTCACCTAACGCCGAGAAGATTCCTGTTGCAATATTATAGAAGAAAAGAAACGGAAGTCCCCATATGTAAATGTCCAGATATAGCCCGGAGTCGGCAAGAATTTCCGTCGGGGTATGGATCAGATCAAGGAGCGTATCACAGCAGATAAAGCCGAAGAGCATCAGTACCGCACACAGGACAGCGCTGGAGATCATGGTCGTGTAGACCGACGTTTTCATTTCTTCATATTTCTTAGAGCCGAACAGTCTTGACACGATAACCGAGCACCCGATATTGCATCCGAATGCAAAAGCGAGGAAGATCAGCGTGATTTCGTAGCTGTTTCCCACGGCGGCGAGAGCGTTCTCCCCGATGAATTTACCGGCAACCAGGCTGTCGGCTATATTGTATAACTGCTGAAAAAGAATACTTCCGAATAGCGGCAGACAGAATTTCCACAGCACAGTTTCAGGTTTCCCTACAGTCAGATCTTTGTTCATAACTTAACGCCTCCCAACAAGTTGTTTTTTTGAAATAGTCACGGCGTGTCACCTATGGGGTGATTTCCAAACTCTTTATTATACACTTCTTTTTTGAGAATGCAAATAAATTTTTGGACGGGTCAGAAAATTCATCTGATCAGAAAATACAGGAAGTTTTTCGCATAATTGTTTTTCTTATTGGAAATTGATACAATGTCAATAGAATCATTTTAAAACGGAGGAAACCATGAGCGAAATCGATGACGTAATCAAAATGTTAGACAATATGGCACAAGGCGGCGTAAGCCGTATCAAAGTAGAGACATCCGAGGATATATCGGACGGAGAAGTCAAGAAGGCTTATCACCACGGGCGATGCGACGTAGGCAGTCCCTTTGCCAGTGGACAGCTTTTTGATGCAGACGAACCGGATTGCGGCTGACATCATTTACAATGGAAGGAGAATGAAATGACCATTTCAGTCAACATAAACGACAAGCGCGTAACAGGCCAAAGAAGTCCCATGCTTTATGGACATTTCCTAGAGCATTTCCACCGGCAGATCTACGACGGCATATACGATCCGGGCAATCCACTGTCCGACGAAGACGGATTTCGGACGGATATCATCGAGGCGATGCGGAAGATCAAAGTGCCTATACTCCGGTGGCCGGGCGGATGCTTTGTGTCCGCCTATCATTGGAAGGAAGCGGTGGGAGATGAGAGAACGCCCATGTTTGATAAGGCGTGGCGGGTGGAAGACCCAAACACGTTCGGCACGGACGAATATATCAAGCTGTGCAGGAAGATTGGCTGCGAACCGTACATCTGCACCAATGCGGGAACCGGCACGCCGGAGGAGATGAGCGATTGGGTGGAATACTGCAATCTTGACAACGAGGGCAAGTATGCCAGGTGGCGTATCGCCAACGGATATGAGAAACCGCACAATGTGAAATACTGGAGCATTGGGAATGAGAATTACGGTCATTGGGAGATCGGCGCCAAGAGTGCGGACGAATGGGGAAGGTTCGTGCGGGAGTCAGCGAAGATGATCCTGCATGTGGACGCGGCGGCGCAGCTTTCGGCGGCAGCGCTTACCGATATTGACTGGAATATCAACCTTCTCAAGAATTGCGGCAAGTATCTTGATTGGATATCCATTCACCAGTATTGGGATATGATGGCGGAAGTGAATCAGCCTGCAGATTATGAGGCATGTATGGCGTTCACGAAGGATATCGCCCGCTCGGTGGATGATGTGCGTGGCATCCTCACGGCTATGCATCTCGAAGACAAGATTAAGATTGCGTTTGACGAGTGGAATTTAAGAAGCTGGCATCATCCGAACGTCCATACGATTAAACAGGGAAGAAATCAGGAAGACTACATAACGCCGAGGGACAAAAACGATGATAACAGCACGTATACGATGGCGGATGCGGTGTTTGCCGCGTGTTTCCTAAATGCGATGAACAGGAATTGTGATATCGTCGGGATGGCGAACTTTGCCCCGATCCTCAATACGAGAGGTTGTATTTATAGTTATGACAAAGGGATTGTTCTGCGAAGCACGTACCATGTATTTGATTTATATGTAAATTATCTGGGTGATACGGTTCTTGATTTGTGGGCGCAGGACGGGATACCGACTATGAATGTAAACAGTAAGTCGAGCGAGCAGGTGTCGGTGGAAGAGCTTGATCTGCTGGCAACAAAATGGTCGGACCGGGAAGGAATCGCCTTGGCGGCGGTCAACAAACATGCCAGTGAAAGCAGAAACATTGTGCTAGAATATGAATCGGACAATGCGAAGGTCACTCTATATCGTATCACCGGTACAAGCACAGATTCCTACAATGACAGGGATCGGGACGAAGTCAGAATAGAAGAAAGGAGCCTCGGAGCATTTACACAGGGAATGAAGGTAGAATTGCCGCCGCATTCGGTCAGTGTGATACAGATTGTTCCGACAAAATAGGAAAACCAACGCACAGCAGGAGATATTGCAGATCGTTCCGGTATGTGATAGTATGAAGTTGTACCGGGACGATCGTGATCCGTTCCGGATTCTATGGTACGTACATCTTGCATATGCGTTCGGGTTGAAGGTAGAATGAAGAAACAGATCAAACAAATATTTCACAATATGATAGGTAAAGAACCAAAGTCTGATTGGCAGAATGCGCACGAAATTCGGAAAGAAACCAGACAGGCAGAGGGAATCAAAGCACAGAACGATGCTGCCAGAATAGTCGATGCGGCGCAAGCGGATCGTTTCGCCGGAAAAGATGCGTTTGACAAGGTGATGGAACGGAAAGCATTTGAGCGGACCGTCGATGATATGCTTCATGGCGGACAGGTGGCGGGTTGTATGCTGCTTGGTGATCTGGATCGATTTAAGGATATCAATGAAATTTATGGACGGGATACGGGCGATGCTGTTTTGCAAAGTGCAACCAATATACTAAATGCTTACTTTGAGGAGTGCGCATGCATCGGCAGACAGGCTGGTGACGTATTTGCGTTATGGCTTCCGGGATTATCCGAGGAGGATGCGGACTATATTCGCAGACAGGCGGGCAGGGTCAATGACAGGCTTTTGCATCCAGAGAAGGAATTGCCGCCGGTTTCTGTCAGCGTAGGAGCGGCTTTTTACGAAGACGGAGACGATTGCCGCAGCCTCGGTAAAAGGGCAAATAGGATGCTCTACCGGGTCAAAGAGAGCGGCAGATGTGGTTGTGAGATCGGTTATCATGACGGGAGGAGCGTATAAATGTCATGACAGACAGCAGCGGCATGCAAGGAACCTGACAGGATTTTGACGGAAACATGAGAGGAGAACAGTAATATTATGGGTGGTTTTTTTGGAGTAGCAGCGAAGGAAGATTGCGTTTTTGATCTGTTTTTCGGGACGGATTATCATTCCCATTTGGGAACGCGGCGCGCAGGCATGGCGGTATACAGCCAGAAAGAAGGGTTTGACAGAGCCATCCACAACATTGAAAATGCTCCTTTCCGCACGAAATTTGACCAGGATGCCAACACCATGCACGGGAATCTTGGCATCGGCTGTATATCGGATTATGAGCCGCAGCCGTTGATTGTGCGTTCCCATCATGGAACCTATGCGATTACAACGGTCGGCAAGATCAATAATAAGGAGGAGATCGTAGAGGAAGTGTTCAAGAAAGGACACGGACACTTCTTAGAGATGAGCGGCGGCGATATCAACGCGACAGAATTGGTGGCGGCGGTCATCAATCAACGGGATCATCTGATTGAGGGTATCCACCATGCACAGGAATTGATTGACGGTTCTATGACGATGCTGCTTATGACATCCAAAGGAATCTATGCGGCGCGGGACAGATACGGGCGCACGCCGGTAACGGTCGGTAGAAAAGACGATGCGTTCTGCGTATCTTTTGAGAGTTTTGCCTATCTGAATTTAGGTTACGCTCCAGAAAGAGAACTCGGACCCGGTGAGATTGTGATTGTCACGCCGGAAGGGGTCAAGTCATTGATGGCACCGGGCAGGAATATGAAAATATGTACGTTCCTATGGATATACTATGGTTATCCTTCCTCGTCCTACGAGGGGATCAGCGTGGAGGAGATGCGTTATCATTGCGGTGCGATGCTGGCAAAACGGGATGACGCGAAACCGGATATCGTGGCTGGCGTTCCCGATTCCGGGACGGCACATGCGATCGGCTATGCCAATGAGTCCGGAATACCTTTTTCCAGACCTTTTATCAAATATACACCTACGTGGCCTCGTTCTTTTATGCCGACCATCCAGAGCAAGCGTAATCTGATCGCGAAAATGAAGCTGATTCCGGTACACGATCTGATCAAGGGCAGGAGTCTTCTCCTAATCGACGATTCCATTGTGCGGGGAACACAGCTTCGGGAGACGACGGAATTTCTTTATCAGAGCGGAGCCAGGGAAGTACATATCAGACCGGCTTGCCCGCCGTTGTTATTTGGCTGTAAATATTTGAATTTCTCGCGTTCCACTTCGGAGATGGAACTGATTGCGCGCCGTGTGATTGAGGAGATGGAAGGAGAGAATAAGTATCCGAATCTGTCAGTCTATGCCGACCCGGACACCATGGAATACCATGATATGTCAGAGAAAATAAGAGAGAAGCTGAATTTCACTTCTCTCCGGTATCACCGCCTGGACGATATGATTTCGTCCGTAGGCATTGACAAGTGCAAGCTGTGCACTTACTGTTGGGACGGACGTGAATAACTTGTGTTATTTGCCACAGGGAATCGTAGCGGACTGCTGTGATCTTAGTGGGACGATTGCGCATAGGGATCAATCTTCTGCTGGAGCAGCCAGAGTTTCATCATAACCTGCTGCGGCAGCAGTTTTGCCCCGATATGGCAGAAGTTGACATAGAGGCTGTAGATCGAGATATCTTTGCCTCGGTCGGCGTCTGCCATTGCTTTACGTGCTACCTTGTCAGGCGTGGTCATGCTCCAGAAATTTCTTGTCGCCTTGGAAGCGCCGATATTTGCCCTGTCATACAGACGGGTCTTGATCCAGCCCGGACAGACAGCCGTTGCGGTGATGCCGCACTCTTTTAACTCGATATTTAATGCCCTCGTATAGTTGCGCACAAAGGCTTTCGTGGAACTGTACAAATTCTGGTAGGGGAGCGGCTGGAAAGCGGCCTGCGAAGCAATGTTGATGATATGGCTTCCCCTTGGCATATGGGGGATACAGACAAGACCCATCGCGACTACGCCGCCGATATTTAAATCGATCATATTGAGAGAGTCCGCTACATTTAGATCACTGTAGGAACAGAATTTCGCATAACCTGCGTTATTAACTAAATAATGCACCTTGACGTTACTTTCGGATAACATCACACCAAATTCTTCGATGCGTGTCCGGTTTGAAACATCCATGGAGAACGGTCTGATCTTTGGACCCATCTGTTTGCGCAGTTTATCTAGCTTATCCTGATGTCTGGCAATAGCCCATATCTCATCAATTTCACTTTTTTCTTTGATCAGCCTGACAAACTCCCTGCCAAGCCCTGTGCTTGCACCGGTTATGATAGCAATTTTTTTCACCTTCTACCTCATTTCTGATTCATCGTTTTACTGTTTATTGAATATCTATCTATTAATCTATTAGTATAACAGAGAATGTGCAAAAATAAAAGTTTTTATTCGGGGGATTGTGCGGGATCTGGGATTGTGCGGGGATTGTACAAGGATGATGCAATCATAAAATGAAACCAATATACAAAGGGTATGTTTTTTTTAGGATAGTTCTGCTAAAATAGGAAAAAGAGCGCAAAAGACAGTCTGTGTGGACGGTGGCTGCGGAACCATAAGGGGAGAAGAGATGTTATTCAAATGTAGAAATTGTGGCGGCAATGTAGTGTATGAGCCGGGCAGAGGAAAGATGTATTGTCCTCACTGTGAGAGCGTAGATAGTGAAGATACGATACGAGGCGGAACGATCACGCAATGCGTGAACTGCGGTGCGCCAATACAAGTACAGAGTTATGCGTCGGCGGGCAGATGCGAACATTGCGGGTGTTATTTGATATATGAGGAACGTGTGGAGGGAGTCTATGAACCGCACATGGTTCTTCCGTTTAAAGTCAATAAGGACAATGCGGTTCATGCGATGGAGGCAGAGTTCGGACGACGTCTTTTTACACCTTCTGATTTTATGTCAACTAAAAGCCTGGAAAAGATGGTCGGAATCTATGTCCCATTCTGGCTATATGATTACAATGCATGTTATGATTTTGCCGGTGAGGGGACACGTGTGAGGAGTTGGAGAAGTGGGGACACGGAGTATGTGGAGACTTCTTATTATCAGGTAGTTCGCAAGATGGATGTGGATTTTGATAAGATACCGGTTGATGCATCCTATGCAATGGAAGACGGAGTCATGGATTTGATGGAGCCTTACAGTTATCAAATGCTATTGGATTTTGATCCCAAATATATGTCCGGTTTCTACGGGGAAGTATATAATCAGGGTGCACCGGATTTGGAAGGAAGGGCGCAGGTCAAGGCGCGAGGTTCTTCCGAGGAACTGATGAGGCAGTCCCTACAGTTATACAATACGGTCAGACCGCTTCGTAAAGATTTGAATTTACAGCGAAATGGAGTCCATTATGCGCTGATGCCGGTGTGGGAGTATTTATACCGGTACAAAGGGAAAACCTATCCATTCCATGTCAATGGCCAGACCGGCAAAGTCATCGGCACGACACCTGTTTCGATTGGTAAAGTGATCAGCTATGGCATCTCTGTTTTTGCCATCGTGACGGCAATCTGTTCTTTGGCGGTAAGGGTATTGGAAATATTATAGAAGAGGATAAGACGTGAGAGAATATTTTCGTTATTTCAAATGGATGTATATCGTACTGGGTGTTATGCTATGCCTTTTTGGACTGTTGACAGGCGGACACTGGGCAATTTCTAAAGTGGCGGATTATCAGCGGACGAATCAGGAATGCACGACCACGGAACGCGTGTTTGATTACGGTGATGTGTTGACAGACAAAGAGGAGGAGAAATTACGCAGATTGATCGCTAAGCGTGAGAAGCAGACGGGGTGCGACATCGTTCTAGTCACTTTGCAGGAGTCTTTGAAAGATTATGCCAGAGCGATTGAGCCTTACGTCGATTACAGCGAATTTGTCAGAGTCTATGCGGAAGAATTTTATGAAGACCATCATTTTGGATATGACAAGCCCAACGGCGACGGCGTTTTGCTGGTAGATAATTGGTATCGGGAAGATAACGGCAGGATCTACACATGGTTCTGCACCACGGGCAAAGTCAAAGACAAGTATTCGTATGCAGAGATTGACCATATTCTGGACAATGTGTATCGCTATGTGGAGCATAATCCTTATCGCGCATACAAGACCTATGTCAACGATTTTTATCATGATATGATGGGTTTTCAAGTGTTTCACTTGTATGTATCGGGAGCGATTCCGTGGATTATTGGAATAATATCGGCTGTTATATTTGTATTGTGCAACAGGCGGGCAAAAACCGGCACCAAGACGACTACGGCAGTTACTTATGTGAATGGGTCGGAACCCCGATTCCGAGTAAAAGAAGATAGATTTCTGCACAAATCCGTGGTGACGCATAAAATCGAATCAAGTATCAGAAGCGACGGTGGCAGAGGCGGACGTAGCGGTGGCGGCGGTGGCGGTAGTCATGGCGGTGGTGGACACAGCCGGTAATAAATCGAGCATAGCTCGATTGCGAGGAGAACAAGCGATTCGTTGGAATAATAAAAACACTTCCCATGACGGTAGGAAGTGTTTTGTTATTATGTCCTCAGATGATTCGTTTTGCAACGCAAATTCTAAACGAGCCTGCCCATTTGTGTTATGCCATTTTATTTACGGCAAGTGCAAGACGGGATACTTTTCTTGCGGAAGTATTCTTGTGGTATACTCCCTTCTTCGTAGCCTTGTCAAGCGCTGACGTAGCGGCAGTAAGCGCTTTCTTGGCAGCTTCCTTATCGTTTGCATCGATCGCAGCGTATACTTTCTTGATTGCGGTCTTTACGCTGGACTTGATGGATTTGTTTCTGTCAGCCTTGGTCTTGTTTACTAGGATTCTTTTCTTTGCAGATTTGATATTAGCCATGATCATACCTCCGATTTAGATTCTCTCTATGTTATAGGAAATCCCTAATGTCTCATTAAAGCCGGACACGGACGTTTTAATGGAAACACACGCATATTATTGTAGTTTATGAGATTCGCGATGTCAATACATATTTTGTTTATTTTTGCAAAAAATAGAAAAAGTAACTAACTTATAAATATACGCATATAGTAAGATAAAATGCGGGAAATGAGGAATATGGTATGGATAGCTGGCAGGCAGTCAGGACAGACTTGGCGTTGGAAGCCAGAGAAAGTATTGAAGATAAAGCGGAGGGATTGCACGGCGTTACGGTGGAGGAAGACTATGACGAGGCATGTGATGTGCATATCACCAAAGTGGTCGTAGAGACGAAAAACGGGGCAAAGATGTTAGGAAAACCGATGGGAGTCTATATTACCTTAGAGGCTCCGGCGATGACAGAGCCGGAGGAAGATTATCATCAGGAAATATCGGAGATTCTTGCAAGAGAAATCCGCTCCATCCTGCCTGAGCCGGACAGGGAGCAGTCCATACTGGTGGTCGGGCTTGGCAATCGTGAAGTGACAGCGGATTCCCTCGGACCGAATGTGGTTGATAATCTTTTTATCAACAGACACATTGTGCGAGAATACGGCAAAGTGGCATATAACCGTTCCAAGATGCATCAGGTTAGCAGTCTGATTCCCGGAGTCATGGCGAAGACCGGAATGGAGTCGGCGGAGATTATCAAAGGAGTCATCAACGAGACGAAGCCGGATATGGTGATCGTGATTGACGCGCTGGCGGCGCGCTCCACGAAGAGGTTAAACCGCACGATACAGATCACCAACACGGGCATTCATCCGGGTTCGGGGGTAGGCAACCATCGCAACGCCATCACGCAGGAGAGTCTCAGCGTGCCGGTTCTTGCGCTGGGTGTCCCGACCGTGGTAGATGCGGCAACGATTGTGGGGGATGCGATGGGTGAACGTCCTGTTGCGTTAAAAGAGTTGAATAACATGTATGTCACAACAAAAGACGTGGACCAGCAGATACAGCAGATCAGTCATATCTTATGCGACGGCATCAACAAAGCGCTGATCTGTCCGGAGGAGGACTGAGTCTGGTCAAATAGAGTCTGAGCCAGACGGAACTAAGCCGGATAGAATCTAAGCTGGACAAATTCAGCGGCGGTGGCTGTGTATGCATAGATGGAGCAAGAAGGAAAAGCAACAGTGGTATGAAGTCATGTCCGTGCCGCATATATATAATTAGTATGGACATGAAAAAGAGATTGCTGAAAATAATTATAATAACGATCGTTATAATATCCGCTTTTTATATATTGCTTGAAATCGCAGGGGCACAGCAGGAACAGGAGAGTAAGGAGAGTGTGTTCTCAAGATGGATACAGGATATGATCGTGGGAACGTATCTTCCTTCCATCCGTATGATAAACCAGGATGCCGACAATAAGATAACGAGTGATATATATGACGGGTGGCTGCTTGCGGAATATCCGGTATTTCTGTATAGTCTGGCGACAGGAGAGAGTGAGGACATGGCGGCTGAGAGTGATTATGCCAGACTTCTGATGATGGAGGGAAGCGACGAAGACCGTAAGTCGATCGCGGATGGAGAATTGGAGTATGGTGAGGATGCCATGCATTTGGAACAGGGTCTTGCGGATGCGATGCTCGCTGAGAACGGCATGTATCTGGAGAATCAGATGGCGGGACAGGAGGCGGGGCAGCAGTCGGAAAACAACGTAGCACTGGAATTTACGCCCATGCAGGAAAAAAGCTATCGTTACAAATGGGACGAACTACAGGATTATGAATCGTTAGTCAAGGCATTCTATGCGGTGGATAGTACGACGAGGGCGGGAGAAGAGCTTTTGCAGGCGGACGAATTGCTGTCTAAGGATATGCGTATGCAGGGCAGTGCGGACGATCCTCAGATTTTGATCTACCACACACATTCACAGGAAGCGTTCTCTGATTCAACGCCAGGAGACGAATCTACAAGTATTGTGGGAGTGGGTGAACATCTGACGACGATCCTGCAGGAACAGTACGGATACAACGTGATGCATTATACCGCGAGTTTTGATAAAGAATCGCGGGATTATGCCTATAACAATTCCCTGCCGGCACTGGAAAAACTGCTTGCGGAGTATCCAAGCATCGAGGTGGTGATTGACCTGCACAGGGATGCCATGCCCGAAGCAAGAAGACTTGTCTTGAATCTTCAGGGCAGACCGACTGCGCAGTTTATGTTTTTTAATGGTTTAAGCCGCACGTCCAAGGGAGAGATCGAGTATCTGGAAAATCCGTATCTGCAGGATAATCTCGCCTTTTCTTTTCAGATGCAGGCGGCGTGTAACGAGTACTATCCCGGACTGGCAAGGAGGGTTTACCTCAAGGCATACCGGTACAATCTGCACTTGTGTCCGAAGTCGTTGCTGATCGAACTTGGGGCGCAGAATAATACGGTGGAGGAGGCAATGAATGCCTGTGACCCGTTGGCGCATGTGCTTGATTTGGTGCTTTCCGGCAAAGAACCGCAGCGACCGTAGCGTCGTGCATGGCACAGCGAGGCAGCGTGAAAGCCAGGCATGGCATTGAGCGTGAATGGAGTGCGAATTGGGCGTGAAGGGTGTGAAACGGCGATATTAAAGTGGACAGATTTTCTCCGATTTGCTATACTTATCTCTGTATGACAAGGAGGAAATTATGGCAGCCATAGACCAGAGTAAAATCAGAAATTTTTGTATTGTAGCGCATATCGATCACGGTAAATCGACGTTGGCGGATAGGATTATAGAGAAGACGGGGCTTTTGACGAGCAGGGAGATGCAGGCGCAGGTGCTTGACAATATGGAACTTGAGCGCGAGCGAGGGATTACCATCAAGGCGCAGACGGTGCGTATTGTCTATAATGCCAAGGATGGCAATGAGTATATTTTTAACCTGATCGACACGCCCGGACATGTGGACTTTAATTATGAGGTGAGCCGGTCGCTGGCGGCGTGCGACGGGGCAATTCTCGTGGTGGATGCCGCGCAGGGGATCGAGGCGCAGACGCTCGCCAACGTTTATCTTGCCTTAGATCATGATCTCGATGTGTTTCCGGTGATCAATAAGATTGATTTGCCGAGTGCAGAGCCGGAACGTGTGAAAAATGAGATCGAGGACGTGATCGGGATCGAGGCGCAGGACGCGCCGCTTATTTCTGCCAAGAACGGAATCGGCATTGAGGAAGTCTTGGAGGCGATCGTGGAGAAGATCCCCGCACCGAAAGGCAGTCCGGACAATCCTCTGCAGGCGCTTATTTTTGATTCCGTGTATGATTCCTACAAGGGCGTGATCGTGTTTTGCCGCATCATGGAAGGCAGGGTGGCAAAAGGGACAGCGATTCGGATGATGGCGACCGGAGCGACGGCGGAAGTGGTGGAAGTAGGGTATTTTGGTGCAGGGCAGTTTATTCCCTGCGAGGAGCTTTCCGCCGGCATGGTGGGCTATCTGACTGCTTCGATCAAGAATGTCAAGGATACGGCGGTGGGCGATACGGTGACGGATGTAAACAACCCGTGCGCCGAGCCTCTTCCGGGATATAAGAAAGTCAATTCCATGGTGTACTGCGGTATGTACCCAGCAGATGGAGCCAAGTACCCCGATCTTCGAGACGCGCTAGAGAAGTTGAAATTAAATGATGCGTCCTTGAACTATGAGCCGGAGACTTCCATTGCTCTCGGCTTCGGATTTCGATGCGGTTTCCTAGGGCTTTTGCATCTGGAAATCATACAGGAGAGACTAGAGAGAGAATATAATCTGGATCTGGTGACTACCGCTCCGGGTGTTATTTACAGGGTACACAAGACGGATGGCGAGATGATCGAGCTGACGAATCCGTCCAATCTGCCCGACCCTGCGCAGATCGCCTATATGGAAGAGCCGGTAGTCAGTGCAGAGATCATGGTGACGACGGAGTTTATTGGCCCGATCATGCAGTTGTGCCAGGAGAGGCGCGGACGCTATATCAGCACGGAATATATCGAGTCGTCGAGGGCGCTTTTAAGGTACGAACTGCCTTTAAATGAGATCATTTATGATTTCTTTGACGCGCTCAAATCCCGTTCCAGAGGCTATGCGTCCTTCGATTACGAGCTGAAAGGTTATGAGGAGTCCAAACTGGTGAAACTGGACATCCTCATCAATCATGACGAAGTGGACGCGCTCTCTTTTATCGTCCATGCGGATAGCGCCTATGAGCGCGGCAGGAAGATGTGTGAGAAGTTAAAAGACGAGATACCACGACATCTCTTCGAGATCCCGATTCAGGCGGCGGTGGGCGGTAAGATCATTGCCAGGGAGACTGTCAAGGCGATGCGCAAGGACGTGCTTGCCAAGTGCTACGGCGGCGATATCACCCGCAAGAAGAAGCTGCTTGAGAAGCAGAAGGAAGGCAAGAAACGTATGCGTCAGATTGGAAACGTGGAGATTCCACAGAGTGCATTTATGAGCGTCCTCAAATTGGACGACAAATAAAAATGAAAGAACTGAGTATCTATATCCATATCCCGTTCTGTGTCCGCAAATGCCTCTACTGTGATTTCCTGTCTTTTCCGATGTTGTCAAGGGAGAAGATGGAAAGTTATGTAAACTTGCTCGAACGAGAAATTAAAGCAAATGCGGAGAAGTACGAAGAATATCAGGTGATATCTATTTTCTTGGGTGGCGGAACGCCATCGATTCTCCCGGCGGAGGAGATAAGTCGTATCATGACGGCAATCCGAGACTGTTACCGGGTTGCGGAAGATGCGGAAATCACGATGGAAATGAATCCCGGCACGGCGGACAGTAGTAAGATGCTGCAATACATAGCAAGTGGTATCAATCGCATCAGCATAGGTCTGCAGTCCGCAGATGACCGGGAACTTGTGCGGATTGGAAGGATTCACGACAGGAAGGCTTTTCAGGAGACATACAGGCTGGCGAGAAATGCCGGTTTTCGGAATGTTAATATCGATATCATGTCGTCCCTGCCGGGTCAGAGCGTAGCGTCTTATGAAAAGACGCTTGCGTTTGTTGCGGCATGTGGGCCGGAACATATCTCGGCGTACAGCCTGATGTTGGAAGAGGGAACGCCTTTGTATGAGCGGCAGGAAGAATATTCTTTTCTTTCGGAGGATAAAGACCGTGAGATGTATGCGCTCACAAAAGAGTATCTTGCGTCCTGCGGATATCACAGGTATGAGATATCTAACTACGCCAGGACGGGCTTTGAATGCAGGCATAATAAGGTGTACTGGCAGAGAGGAAACTATGTTGGATTCGGGCTGGGCGCATCCTCGATGATAGAGAATGTCAGATGGAAAAACCCGGAGAAGATGGAAATATACAGGGCATATGTTTCCCGGATGTCAAAAGGACAGGAACAGAAAGGAGAAGAAAATTCGTGTGCGGGATCGGCTGAGCCTGCCAATGTGCAAGGTAGGAACGCCGAGAAGGAGATCGATAACCTGTTTGGAATCGACAGACAGATACTTAGCGTACAGGAACAGATGGAAGAATACATGTTTCTTGGAATGCGCATGATGCGCGGCATAGACCGCAGGGAGTTCGCGCGCATATTTGGGAGGCGGACGGACGAAGTGTATGCTGGGATTGTGGACAGATTGTGCCGGCAGGGGCTTATCGAGCAGGATACAACTCACATCAGGCTGACGGATTTTGGAATCGACGTAAGCAACTATGTTCTGGCTCAATTTTTATTGGATTGAAATGAATCGAGTTTTCCGAACATTTTCGATTGGTTATTTCCTATAATTTGTATTGTCTTTTATAGGTTGACTTTGTATAATATTCATATGGAAAACCTTGAAGCGAACTCTTTTTTAGGTGGAAAGGCACTTACAATGTCGCCGGGTCATAGAATAGAGTAAATGGACTTTGGGGGCTTCTTTTGAAAACATTTAAGCAACCATTAACTGCGAAGGAAGAGGCCGTATACTTAAATCTGTTGCAGACAGGCAAAGACGCAGAGCGGGCGGAAGCTAAGGAACTGTTGATCGAACATAATCTGCGTCTGGTTGCTCATATCGCCAAGAAGTATCAGAATGTGGACGAAGAGATGGAAGACATGATCTCCATCGGGACGATCGGGCTGATCAAGGCGATAGATTCCTTTGATGCCGGCAAGGGGAAACTGAGTACCTATGCTTCCCGGTGTATCGACAATGAACTGCTGATGTTTTTACGTGCGAAGAAGAAAACTTCCAGAGAAGTGTCTCTTTATGACCCTATCGGTACGGACAGGGAGGGTAATGAGATCAATCTGCTGGATATTATCGAACAGGATCAGGTTGATGTGATAGACAGGATGGAGGCCGAGGATAAGTTAAGCAGGCTTTCTGGTCTGATTCATGAGAAATTAAATGACAGGGAACGGGAGATCATCACTTTGCGCTATGGGCTGACCAGTGAATATGAGGTGACGCAGAGAGAGATCGGGCGGAAACTGGGCATTTCCAGAAGCTATGTTTCGAGGATCGAGAAGAGGGCATTGGAGAAGCTCAGGGAGGCTTTTGAAGCGCTGTAAGAACCGGCGGAACTTGTTCCGCCGACGACGCGGATGGATACCGTGCAGGTACAGATTTCAATACAATACAGTGTAGGGGATAGAGAAATGCCAACGATACAGGAGATTATGAGAACAGCGAGTGACGCCAAAGCGTCCGATGTACATATTACCGTAGGTATACCGCCGAAGATGCGTGTTAACGGCAATCTGATTACCATGGATTATCCGAGGATGCTGCCTGCGGATACGCTGGAGATAGCTTATTCGATGATGAATGATGTCCAGCGGGAGCGGTTTGAGGAGCGTGGAGAGTACGATATGTCCTTTTCCATACCGGAACTTGGTCGATATCGAGTGAATGTCTATAAACAGAGAGGTTCGGCGGCGATGGCGTTGCGTCTCGTAGGTACACAGGTGCCGGCGCCGGAGCTTCTGGGAGTGCCGGAGTCCGTTATCAATCTGTATGAGCGTAAAAGAGGGCTTATTCTGGTGACAGGACCGACCGGAAGTGGTAAATCGACCACGCTGGCGGCGATCATCGATAAGATCAACAACAACAGAGATGCGCATGTCATCACGCTGGAAGACCCGATCGAGTATCTTCACCAGCATAAGATGGCGATGATTAATCAGAGGGAGGTCGGTCTGGACACGCAGAGTTATGCGAATGCGCTCCGGGCGGCGTTACGTGAAGACCCGGATGTCATTCTGGTGGGAGAGATGCGTGATTTCGAGACGATCAGCGTAGCGATCACGGCGGCGGAGACAGGGCATCTGGTTTTGTCCACATTACATACGATCGGAGCGGCGAGCACGGTAGACCGTGTCATCGACGTATTTCCACCCCACCAGCAGCAGCAGATCCGGGTGCAGCTCGCGAACGTCTTGGAGGCAGTTATCTCCCAGCAGCTGATTCCGACGATGGACGGACACGGACGCGTGGCGGCGTTTGAGGTCATGCACGCCAACCATGCAGTTAGGAATCTGATTCGTGAGGGCAAGTCGCATCAGCTCGCCACCGTCATGCAGACCAACCGTAAGATGGGTATGATTACCATGGATGATGCGATCATACAGCTTTTCTATGAAGGTAAGATTGACAGGGAAATGGCGATCCAGTTTGCACAGGATCCGGACGGGATGCAGAATAAAGTTATGTAAAAGTGATTTAGAGGACTTGACAAGTGCGCCAAGTCCTTTTATTATAAAAAGAAATGATATCTGTAATTCTGAGTAAATTCTAATAGTTCCGGCGTTTCGCCAACAGATTTCAGAAACAGACGTTATGTATTGGCTTGTGAGAAAGCAGCACAATGAAGAGGTATGATAAGGCAAAGGAGGAAACGAATTGTTTAGTACAATTACATCGGGGGCGATCTGTGGTATCCGCAGTTGCCTGATTCAAGTGGAAGTGGACATTTCCCAAGGTCTGCCCTGTTTTCAGATCGTGGGTCTGCCCGGTTCGGCGGTGAGGGAGGCGAGGGAACGCGTCAAAGTGGCGCTCAAAAATGTGGGAATCGTCCTGCCGCCGGTCTGCATCAATGTGAATCTGTCCCCGGCGGATATGCCTAAGAGCGGGACGATGTTTGATCTGCCTGTAGCGGTAGGTATTATGGGCGCGTTATCCAAGCTGCCCTGTGAAAAGGTAAAAGACACCATGCTGATTGGGGAACTGGGATTGTCGGGTGAAGTCAAATCGGTCAAAGGCGTGCTGCCGATCGTGCGGGAGGCAGCGCAAAGAGGGATCAGGCGTTGTATTCTGCCTCGGCAGAATTTGTGGGAAGGTGAGCTTGTCAAAGGCGTGGAGAGCATCGGTGTCTCAGATATTAAGGAGGCGGTAGGAATTTTAAATGGTACGGTAAAATATGTCGTGCCACAGTCGGAGGAGGAGAATATGCAGAAAGGTGATCCCGCCGGCGGGGAAGATTTCGCGGACATCAGTGGACAAGAAGGGCTGAAACGCGCGGCGGAAGTGGCAGCGGCGGGGTTTCACCATCTTCTGATTGTCGGCGCGCCGGGTTCCGGCAAAACCATGCTTGCGCGGCGCATTCCCACGATCTTACCGCCCTTGTCCACGGAAGAAAGTCTTGAAGTATCTTCCATTTATAGTATATCGGGACTATTGCAATCCTCAGGCAGTCTCAAAAAAGAACGCCCGTTTTTAAATCCGCATCATACGATTACGGGACGTGCGCTCGTGGGAGGCGGACGCATTCCAATACCGGGGATCATCAGTCTGGCGCACCGGGGAGTGCTTTTTCTGGACGAGTTACCGGAATTTAAAAGGGAGACGCTGGATATCCTCAGACAGCCCTTGGAAGACAAACAGGTTCAGATCGCCAGAAGCACAGGCACATACGTCTACCCCGCCGACCTGATGTTAGTAGGGGCGATGAACCCCTGTCCCTGTGGCTATTACCCCGATATGGAGAGATGCCGGTGCACATCGAGCGAGATCAGGCGTTATCTTAAGCGGGTATCCGGTCCGATTCTGGACAGGATCGATATCTGCGTGACAGCGCAGCCGGTGGAATTTGGCGACATTGCGGGAAAACAGACGGCGGAGACTAGTGCGCAGATCCGGGAGCGGGTCATGCTGGCGAGACGGAGGCAGACGGAACGTTTTACAGGCACGGGGCTGCGGTTTAACGCGGATATGAAAGCGGCGGACGTGAGTCGTTTTTGCAGGCTGGGTGACAAGGAAAGACGCTATATGGAGCAGATGTTTGCCGTGATGAAACTGTCCGCCAGAGGATATCACAGGATCTTGAAAGTGGCGCGGACGATAGCCGACTTGGAAGGGTGTGACCGGATTAGGGAAGAACACTTGGCGGAGGCGATCTGTTACCGGCAGATGGAGGTGTTTCAATGACGGTGGAATCAGAGAAAGCCTATCTGCATTGGATGTATCAGGCAATCGGCATGGGGAACAGGAGATTGTTTAGGGAACTGAGGCAGATCGGAACGGCGCAGGAAATCTATGAGATGGCGCGTAAGGGGCTGCTGGAGGAGAAACTGAGCGCTCCATATCAGAAAAAGGTGCAGAAACTCACGACCTTTGCACAGAATTATGATGTTGCCGGGGCATATGGGAAGATGAAAGAGAGGGGGATAAAGTTTGTCGTTTTTGGTGAAAAAGACTATCCCGCGAAATTAGCGGCGATCCCCGATGCACCCTGCGCCATCTACTATGCGGGCAGACTGCCGGATGACGATAAGAAGTCAGTCGCCGTGATCGGTGCAAGGGAATGCACGGAGTACGGGCGGATGCTGGCAAAACAGTTTGGTAGGATGCTGGCGGAGGCGGGGATACAGGTAGTCAGCGGCATGGCGAGGGGAATCGACGGGATCGGGCAGCAGGCGGCGCTTGATGTGGGTGGCTATTCCCTTGGCGTGCTGGGATGTGGCGTGGATATCTGTTATCCATCCGAACACAGACGGTTGTATGACCTTTTAATTGAAAAAGGCGGTATCTGCTCCGAATACCCGCCGGGGATCGAACCGAGGGCGGTGCTTTTTCCACCGAGAAACCGCATCATCAGCGGATTGTGCGATGCGGTGCTTGTGGTCGAGGCAAAAGAGCGCAGTGGGACGCTCATCACCGTGGATATGGCATTGGAGCAGGGCAGGGAAGTATATGCAGTGCCGGGAAGGACGACCGATTCCCTGAGCAGGGGATGTAACCGGCTTATCCGGCAGGGGGCGGAGATCGTGATTTCCCCGCAGGAATTGTTACAGGCGTTAAGTCCCGGTTTTTCCGGAAAAGAGACCTATGAGCAGCAGGCTTTGTCTGTGTCGGATTCCGTCAGAGGACAGTTGTTTCAGATATTGGATTTCCAGCCGCGCTCCATGGAATTACTGCAAAGAATCTATGCGGATACGTATGGCGTGCATATAACGGTTCCGGAGCTGTGCCATGAATTATTGCAGCTCTGTGCGGAAGGAAGCGCCGGGCAGATTGGCGGCAGTTATTATGTGCGCAAAGTATAAAGGCGAAACAGAAAGTGACAAGAAAGCGCCGCATATTAGAATTTTTTGGTATATACAGTATTTTTGTGATAAAATAGATTTATATTTGTGACGGATTTTGTCGCGAAGGAATAGGGGATGCTGCATGGTATGGATATCAACAGGAAAAAACTGCGTCTTGGCGACGTGCTTGTGAATAGCGGATTAATCACCATAGACGATCTGGATAAAGGGCTTGAGAGACAGAAAGGCACCGGGCGCAAGCTGGGAGAAGTGCTGGTAGATGAAGGTCTTGTCTCGGAAGAAAACATTGCCAGGGCACTGAGTGACCAGCTGCACTATGACATGGTTGAACTGCAGAATATAGAGATTGATGAAGAGATCCTGAAGCTGGTTCCTGCCAATGTGCTTAAGAAATATAAAGTACTGCCTTTTGAATATTCACAGGATAATCTGACGCTGCGTGTAGCGATGGCTGATCCGATGGATATGGCAGCGCTGGATGATATCAATATTATTACAAATATGCCGTTGGAGCCGGTAATTGCCACTACGGAAAGCGTCATGCTGGCGATTGACCGATACTATGGACAGGCGGAGGTTAATTCCGCACTGGAAGAGTATACAAGAGAAAAAGAAAGCCGGATGATGGAACAGGAAGACATTTACAGCGAGGATGTCAACAACTCGCCGATCGTGCAGCTCGTCAAAGGCATGATCGAGCAGGCGGTCAGGCAGCGTGCATCCGATATCCATATCGAGCCTATGGAACGGCAGGTGCGCATCCGTTATCGTATTGACGGCGCCCTGTATGAAAAGGCGGCTTACAGCGTACGTCTTCTGCCCGCCATGGTGGCGCGTATCAAGATTATCGGCGGCATGGATATTTCAGAGAAAAGAAAACCACAGGACGGACGTATCACCCAGATTGTGGACAGGCGTGAGTATGATATCCGTGTTTCCGTGCTGCCTACCGTGTATGGCGAGAAGATTGTCATGCGTCTTGCCTCAAAGAATGCACTGACCAAGGAGAAGAACCAGCTTGGTCTGCGTCCGGATGAACTGAAGAAATTCGATCATATACTGAAGAAACCGCACGGTCTCCTGCTTGTTACAGGACCTACGGGAAGCGGTAAGTCCACCACATTGTATACCGTGCTCAGCGAATTAAATAAAGAAGACGTGAATATCATTACCGTGGAAGACCCGGTGGAGGCGAATATTGACGGTATCAATCAGGTGCAGGTTAATCATAAGACGAATCTGACATTTGCATCGGCGCTGCGTTCCATTCTGCGCCAGGATCCGGATATCATCATGATTGGTGAGATCAGGGATCAGGAGACGGCATCCATTGCAGTACAGGCATCCATCACGGGACATCTGGTGGTATCGACCCTGCATACAAACTCTGCTGCAAGCACGATCACGCGTCTGGTTGATATGGGAGTTGAACCCTATCTGATCGCCGACGCGACCATCGGCGTGATTGCCCAGCGTCTCGTGCGCCGTTTGTGCACGGAATGCAAGAGAGCGAAAAAAGCTAACGCGGACGACCTCGAACTTTTGATGAAAGATCCGGATGAAGATATCACGATCTATGAGCCGTGCGGCTGTCCGAGGTGTGACGGCACCGGATACAAAGGACGAATCGGCGTCTACGAGATCATGGAAGTCTCACAGCCGCTTAAGACGATCATCAGCAAGAGCGGCTCTGCGGAGGATATCAAGAACAAAGCACTGGAAGAGGGTATGGATACGCTCCGCATGAGCGCGACAAAGTATGTGCTCGAAGGAATTACATCGATCCCTGAAATGATGAAAGTGTCATTTGATATCTAACAAATTAACGATATTTCGTTTATTTTTATTTTGAAAAAAGATTGACAAATGATTCTTTTTTCTATTACTATTATCTTTAACCTATGAAACAACGAGCGGATGGACAATGACTTCTAATTGAAATTGAACCATTTATAAATTTGATAACTGTGAAAGAAGGAGTAATATGACAGATAGTAAAAAACTTGATTTAATTTTAGAGAAAATGAACACGTTAGATGAGAAGGTAGACACCCTTGATGGAAAGGTGAATGCCCTTGATGGGAAAGTAAATGTCCTTGATGGGAAAGTGAATGCCCTTGATGAGAAAGTAAATGTCCTTGATGGGAAAGTGAATGCCCTTGATGGGAAAGTAAATGCTCTTGATGGGAAAGTGAATGCCCTTGATGGGAAAGTGAATGCCCTTGATGAGAAAGTAAATGTCCTTGATGAGAAAGTAAATGCCCTTGATGGGAAAGTAAATGTCCTTGATGGGAAAGTGAATGCCCTTGATGGGAAAGTAAATGTCCTTGATGAGAAAGTAAATGCCCTCAATAGGAAAGTAAACATTCTTGATAAGAGGGTAAATGCTCTCGATAAAAAGGTAAATATCCTTGATGCAAAGGTGATTATATTAGACAGAAAAGTAAAAGATGTTGAGGTTAATTTGAAAGAGGTCAAACAACGGGTAATAAAAACTGACCTGATTCTGGAAAACGAAATCCGTGTTAATATACAAAGAGTAGCTGAAGGGCATCTTGATTTATCGAGAAATTTGCATGAAGCGATGAAACCAAATGAGGAGGTTGAACGGTTATCGATTAAAGTCAGAACGTTGGAAACTTATGTAAGCGAAATAAGGGAAAAACTGGCATAATATTTATATAAAATAAGGATAATAAATAGGTTAACAATGTTTAGTGAAAAGCATTTGGAAAATAGAATCCGAATGCTTTTTATATATACAGAATAAGAGTATTATAATCATATGCAACCACAATATTTTGTGCATAATGACTGGAAATGACAACAAAATCATATATTTTTCGAGGATAGTTGCGTTTACATAACAGAAGTGCTACAATATTACCCAGAAAAAACCAATATAATATATAGCGGTATAGAGTGCATGGAGGGTATACCATGGCAGCATGGGGCTATGTCGCGATTGACAAAAGCGGTAAGGAAATCAAAGGCAGCAGAGATGCTGACAGCAGGGAACAGGCAGCAAGGGAATTAAAGAATCAGGGTTTGATCGTTCTGGATATCACGGAACAGAATGTATTGACGAAAGATATCAGTTTTGATTTCGGCGGCAGGCCGACAGCGAGAGATCTGGCGGTGTTCTGCAGGCAGTTTTCCAGTATCACCAGAGCGGGAGTTACGATTATACAGACGCTTAATATGCTGGCGGAACAGACAGAGAATGCCAGGATGCAGAAAGCCATTCAAGCAGTCCGCGCTGACGTGGAGAAGGGCGAAAGTTTCGCAGATTCCCTGGCGCGGCATCCGAAGGTATTTCCTGAACTGCTGGTGCAGATGGTAAGAGCGGGCGAGGCTTCGGGCAGTCTGGAAGCAGCCATGGAGCGTATGGCAATTCAGTTTGAGAAGTCGGCGAAGACACAGGCGCTTATAAAGAAAGCTATGATTTACCCGATTGTTGTTGCGCTGGTAGCTTTAGCCGTTGTCATTGTCATGCTGGTGTTTGTTATTCCGCGATATATGGACATGTTTGAGGAATTGGGAACCGAGTTGCCGGGAATTACAATGGCGGTTGTGAATCTGAGTAATTTTATTCAGCACAATTGGTATATTATTGTTCCTGTTGTGGCGACGATTGTGTTTGCGATCAGGACGTGGGCGAAAACCAATTCCGGCAGACATGCCGTAGGAAAGATTACGCTTAAGATTCCTGCAGTCAGGAATTTGGTGGTAAAGTCGGCATCTGCACTGATGGCGAGGACATTAAGCACGCTTTTAACGGCAGGCGTGCCGTTGGTGGAGGCAGTTGATATCGTGGCGAATACGATGGGGAATGTCTGGTTTAAGGAAGCGTTAAAAGAGGCAGTTGAACAGATTGTGATCGGCGTACCGTTGTCCCAGCCGTTACAGACGAGCGGGTTGTTTCCGCCGATGGTCTGTCATATGGTCCGCATCGGTGAGGAGGCGGGTTCCACGGAGGAAATGCTGAAAAAGCTGGCGGATTACTACGAAGAAGAAGTGGAGATGGCGGTACAGTCTTTAATGGCGGCTATGGAGCCTATGATTATCATTGTGCTGGCATGTATCGTGGGCGTGCTGATCGGCGCAGTTATGGCGCCTATGGTAAATTTGTATGCAGCATTGGATAATCTGTAAAGCGGCGTAGAAAGAATTGAACACGACGGTGTGCAGGGGAGCTGCCCTGTTTAAGATATGAGTATCTAAGATGCCTGGCAAAACTAAGAGGCAGAGGAGAAAGATAAATGCGAAAAGAAAAAATGGACAACAAAGGTTTTTCCCTTGTTGAGTTAATTATCGTTGTAGCGATTATGGCTATTCTGCTTGTAGTACTTACACCTCAGTACATAAGGTATGTGGAGAGATCCCGCAACTCAGCAGATTTGCAGAATGCAACGGAAATTGTGACAGCATTACAGATATTGGCTTCTGATCCGGGGGCTGCAAACGCTCCGGCTGCTGGTTCTATTACCATAACCAGAACTGCCGATGGTAATCTTGCAGAGAATGGCGGTACCGGAGGTATTGCATTTGCAACGGAAGCATTGGAGAATGCGGGTCTGCTGAACGGTACAACGCTTGAAACCAGATGCCAAAGCAGAACGAGCTGGGACAGTTACACGATTACATGGGTTATTAATAATGGTAATCTTCAGTTTACCTATACATCAGCATTGAATGGGACACCGGCTGATGCCGGTTCAGATCCATTCGCAACAAGAATGGCGGGCGGCAACTGAAATAATGACTATTAATATCTGGTCGTTTCCTATCTGCGGTTCATTTGCAGCAAGTGGACATGAAATCCGCTGGCACATAACATTTTTCAATTATTTATGCACTACAGGACATACTCGAAACGGAAGCGCACCCCACGCGCTGTTTCCATAGCAGCGAGGTGCGGTCTTCCGTTTCGCCATTTTTAAAATTTCGACAAAAAGCCTCTATAAAGGACATAAATCATGCTCGAAGAAGTTATGTTTTACATTACCATATTTGTTTTTGGGACAGTGGCCGGCAGTTTCTTAAATGTCTGCATCTACCGCATTCCGGAGCATGAGGATATCGTGAAGACCAGATCGCACTGTATGTCGTGCGGCGGGCATTTGAAATGGTATGACATGTTTCCTTTATTCAGTTATCTGTTTTTACGGGGCAGATGCCGTATGTGCGGGGCGAGGCTCTCCGTCCAGTATCCTCTGATTGAGGCGGCAAACGGAATCTTATACGTGATGATCGTATGTATTCATGGGGCAAACATGGACTCCCTGCTCTGCTGTTTACTGACATCAGCGCTCCTTGTTCTGAGCGTGATAGATTTTAGGACTTATGAGATTCCATTTGGAATCAATCTGTTTATACTGGCGCTGGGGCTGATTCGAGCAGCATTGGATTATCATAATTTTCCAGGTCACCTGATCGGTCTTTTAGCTGTCAGCGGGGTTTTAGCAATTTTGTATTATGCCACCAGAGGGCGGGCGATCGGCGGCGGGGATGTCAAGCTGATGGCAGCCTGCGGACTGTTCCTCGGCTGGAAACTTATCATTATCGCTTTTTTATCAAGCTGTATCTTAGGCGCCGTCATACATGTGATCCGTATGAAAGTAAGCGGTGAGGATCATGTGCTTGCGATGGGGCCATATTTTTCCGCAGGTGTCTTTATCGCGGCGATGTGGGGAAGTCAGATGCTCACATGGTATCTGGGGCAGTTTTGAACTTATGAAGAGGATAAAAGTGTATACGGCGTAATGGGTCTGTCTGCTTTTTCATATAAATACACAGTGTAAAGGAGAGTATGATCAATGGCTGCTAAAGCGATCAGTATAGAGATCGGCTACTCGCTGACAAGGGTCTGTGAAGTTGATTATAAGGCAAAAACACATAGGGTATACAGGTCTTTTACCATACCTACAGCGGAGGGTGTCGTCAATGACGGCGTACTCATGGCGTCACCGGAGTACATAGAGACGCTCAAGTCAGCAATTTCAGAGAGGAAAATCAAGACAAAGCAGGTAGTATTTTCTATCACATCGGGAAGAATTGCGAGCCGTGAGGTTACGATTCCGTTTGTAAAAGAAAACCGTATCGCAGATGTGGTAAATGCTAATGCATCCGATTATTTCCCGGTAGATTTAAGCCAATATCAGTTAGCATACAGCATTTTGGGAATCATAGGAGACCCGAAAGGCATTCAGCAGTACAAACTGTTGGTGATGGCTGCACCGGCGGCGCTTTTGAACGGATATTATGATCTGGCGAAAGCCTTGAAACTGGAAGTTGCGGCGATTGATTATGCAGGCAACAGTGTATTCCAAGTGGCGAAAGACAAACATCCGCAGGGGACAAGCCTCGTGATTAAAGTTGACGAGCGTTCCTCGCTTGTGATGGCAGTCCGGGATGCAAGGCTTGCGTTTGTCAGAAATGTGGCATATGGCGTGGAAGAAGCGATACAGACCGTCATGGATTCCGGACAGTGGGGTGATATTGATTCGGTTCGGGCGGCAATGGAAGTCATGTCGTTGAATGACTGTATGGACGAGACAGAAGTGATTGAAGCGATTGCGCCGCTTATATCAGGTATCGGCAGGGTTGTGGATTATTATACATCCCACAATTCAGATACAGTGGTTGAGAATGTATACATAACAGGTCTCGGGGCTAATATCAGGGGACTGGATGAACTTCTCTCCGGTGAGATCAATCTTCCGGTCGAAGTACTGCGTCAGATACAAGGCTGGAATCTGGAAAAAAGTTTCAGAACACAGTATTATGGCGAGTATGTTGCCTGTGTAGGAGCGGCGGCTTCTCCCCTCGGATTTAAGAAGGATGCAGAGAAGTCCAAGGGGAAAGAAAAGTCGAAAGGCAGCAGGGGAGGGATCAATCCGGCGCCGGCTGCCTATACGATTCTCATTTTAGGGATTGTCATTGCAGTTGTTCTGGCGGCAGTTTCCATTTTAAGATATATGGATTTACAGAAGACAAACATGGAGTTAAAGGTGCAGAATACAGCGTTGGAGGAGATCGTTCCGGTCTACAATGAATATACCGCGACGCTGGCTTCTTACAATATGGTAACAGCGATGTATTCCAGGACGGAGAACAGGAATGAGGAACTCGTGGAGTTCCTGGAAGAACTTGAGGGCAAAATGCCGAGCGATATACATGTAATCTCCTTTACGAGTACGGTGGACGGCGTGGCGCTTAACATGAATGTAAGCAGTAAGAGTGAAGCGGCGGCAGCAGTGGAACAGCTCAGGTCTTTTATCAGTCTGGTGCCGGACAGCGTGACAGTCAATTCCGTAGTCGAGGAGATTGATGAGGAAGCCGGAACGGTATCCGTCAATTTCTCGGTGGCAGCGATTTACAGGGATGTGCACGCGGTTGCCGAAGCTGATACCGACAATACAGATACTGCGGCAGATACACAAGAGTAGGAGGATAGGATCATGAAAGCTTCTAAGAGAGATATATTACTTTTGCTGGGTCTCCTCGGTATTCTGGCATTGGTCTGTTCCTATTTCCTTGTATTTTGGCCGACCATGGAGAAGGCGGATGCTTTAGAGTGGGAGAATATACAGCTTCAGGCAAGAATCGACGATCTGAGTTCCAAGATGGATCATAAAGCTTTCTACATTTCAGAGACAGAAAGTATGAATCGGGAAATTGATGCAATTTTCAGGGAGTTTCCGGTGGCTGTCAAAGAGGAAGACAGTATTTTGTTTGCAATCGGACAGGAGCTGATCGCGCCTATGATGGTCAGCAGTGTCAGCATCAGCGCATGTGAGCCGGTTGTCCTGCGGGATGACGGAGAAGACGTGGGTTACACCTATGAGACTGGCGATATTGGGGAATATGAGGCGCAGGAGGGAATTAGTGACGATATTGCTGCCTCGGCGGCAGACCCGGATGGCAGCGGACTAAGCAATGAAAGTACGCCCTCCGTTCTGATGGCGCGCAATGTAACGATCAACTATCTGGTTTCCTATGAAGGGCTGAAAAGAAGCATCAAAAATATCAGCGTCCAGGACAACCGAATGAGCATCGATAATCTGACTGTATCATATGACGAGTCCACCGGTCTGCTTACCGGAACGACCAGCGTTGATATGTACTGTATTCCGGGACAGCCGGGCAAGGAGTATGTTGCTCCTGACTTTTCGTCTGTCCTGTTAGGCACAGACAATATTTTCGGCTCCATGGAAATCTACAGCGAGCGCGGACTGGAAGAGATTGAAGGCGGTGGATTCGAGGAGGAAGAAGAAACGGACGATACGGCGGACGCAGAGGCAGAGGAGGATTAAGATGCTGGGAATATAGAATCAGACTAAGGCGACACGACATATGAAAACGATCACACGCGGAGGACAACTGAATGAGGAAAATAGGAAAACCCCGGACGCGGGTTTCTCGTTAATCGAGCTGCTGGTTGCGGTGACGATTCTTGCCATCATCGTTATTCCGCTGTTACATATGTTTGTCACTTCCACGAGAATTAATGTGAAGTCCAGGCAGAAACTGCGTGCGACCACGCTGGCACAGGATATCATGGAAGGGCTTAAAGCATATACGCTTGAGGAGGTCAGCGCACAGTTTGAACCGCCGGATGGCATGGGTGGGAATACATACCACTATCCGGCGGACGGTTTTTATATATTGAACAGCAGTCTGATCCAGGGCGGCGTGCAGGATTTGACAGATCAAAAGGCGGAATATGAAGGCGTCTATTATTTTGGCATCGAAAATCTTAAGCTGCAGGACGGTGAGTATGATGCATTGATCAGGCTTGACGCATCTACCTATGGAAAATATAGGAATGCGCACGACGGTTACAACAGGAGAACACCGCATGACAATTTGTTTAATGACAAATCTTATGCTGAAATCGGAAGCGTAGCCGAGACAAACGGCGGCGGGGACGAGACGGACAGCAGTTATCATGAAAGTAAACTGTTAAGCGGGGCTGTCCTGGATGATGTAAAACCGCAGATCGAGCAGGATATTATGGATGCCGGCGGAACTCTGCCCGATCGCTGGGATGAGCTGGATCTGGAGGATATTGTTGATACGAGGACGATCAGGATCGTGATAAGTGATGCCGGTGACGGGCAGTGTAAGGCAGCAGTCACTTTTACTTATGATTGCAGTTATACCTATAACGGGACGAAATATACCTATACGAGTAACGGGCATGACGGCTCGGCGGCTGGCAGGGTAGTTGACATCCCGCGCACTTTTACCAGTGGGAAATTTTACCTGTTTTATTACCCGATTTACTCAACGCGTATGATCGATAAAATCGAATTTGAGATAAAAGACCCGGATAAAGTGCTTGACGAAGCAAATCCGTTGTTGAAGGAAATTGTGGTAGCGAAACAGATCCGGTCGGATGTGCGTGCGTCAGAGAATCTTATCGTGCCCGAACTGCCTCTTACGGGACCGGAAAGTTTGTATGAGAAAGAGGATGCTTATGTTGTACGGGAAATAAGGGTAACGCCGTCTGTCCCGCTGACCCGGAATTTGATTTTTAAGACCAATTTATATACAAATCTGGCGGACGGGAGCGATGCCGACCAGGTGAATCATTACGTTAATCCATATGTCATGTCTTACGCTTTGACGGGTGATATTACAAGCGATAAAGTAACGAATGTTATTTATGATATAGAGATTCGTGTTTACGAGGGCGGGGCTGCCAGGCATTTTACGGACAGCCGGGATAATTATGATTTTGAGGATAATGACGAAGTGCAGAAACTTGCCACGATTACGAATGTGAGTGACTAACTGGATTGCGGGAGACAACAGCCTATGAAAAAGCCGTGTGAGGGTGGAAAATTGCTTTTTGGCAGACGGAATAAAAGGGATGACAGAGGGTCGGCGATCGTGATCGTTATTATCGCCATGGCGTTGATTGGCATATTGGCGACCACGATTTTGTGGGCGTCTTATTTAAACTATCGTATCAAGATCAATGATTTGAAAGTAAAAAACAGTTTTTACTCGGCGGAAACGATTATCGAGCAGATTCAGGCGGGTGTGAAGAAAAATGTGTCTGAGGCGATCAGCGAGGCTTATCAGGAAGTCGTGAGCAACTGGGATGCATTAGGGACAGACGCTAACCGTGAGAGCTATTTTATGACGGCATATATTGAGGCGGTGGAAGACAGGTTTATAACGCCGACATGTCATACGGGTGAGTATGACAAAAATATATTGAAGAAATTCATTGATAAGCAGTGGTGGAATGCCAACAACCCAAACGGCTATATTGTGGAGGAATCATGGAATAACGCGCTGCCTTCGTTCAAGGCGGCAAATTCTGTGAATGGCTATGGCAGTATGGCTCTCCGGAATATCTGTGTGGAGTTCTATGACAGCGAAGGCTATCTCTCTATCATCAACACGGACATCGCCATCGATGTACCGAAACTGCGTTTCACACAGGCAGGCACGATCGACAGGCTGTATTCTTATGTGCTCATCGGTGGGGAAGGCATCGAGATGGATGGAAACACGGTGGTTGTAAGGGGCAGTATTTATGGCGGTGTGGACGACATTGGGAAGGGCGGAATCCAGATTGCCAGAGGAAGTCATGTGACGATAGAAGATGCGTCTTATGTTGTTTCGGGTGGAGAGATTGTTGTAGGCAATGACCCGGTTTTTACGAGTATGGTTCATCAGAATGCTGAACTGATCGTGAGAAATGTGGTACAGGATGGTAAGGGATTCCGGACGAATGTGTATGCAGACGGACTGGCGTTAAACGGCAGTCATTTAGACGTATCGGGAAGAATGTATATAGCAAATGACCTGGTTTTGTCCGGCAATGGCAGCAGCGTATCGCTGGCGGGACAGTATTACGGGTATGGTAATACAAATACGTCTACAAAACAGATGCTGACACCTAAGAAAGATGAATCCGGCAATATTGAAACAGGCGCGGATGGCAGCCCGGTTATGGTGTATAAGAATGTGAATCCGGCGAGCACGAGCAGCGCGATTGTCATTAACGGTAAAAATTCAACCGTTGACCTGACACAGCTTACGACGCTTCAGCTGGCAGGACGGGCATATGTCAGTCTGTCGGAAACGGATGAAGATACAAGCGGAATGCCGCATGTGCTGATGGGAGAGTCCATTTCCGTCAAGAGCAACCAGATTGCGTATCTTGTTCCGGCGGAATGTGTGGGTACTTTAAATGGCGAGTCTGTCATCGGGCAGAATCCGGTGTCTTTCAAGACATGGGCAGAGATGCTGCAGAGCCTGCCTGAATATCTGGCTGCTGCAGAAGGAATTGACGGAGAAGATGTTAGTACCGGAAACGGCGGTCCGGCGGACAATGATTACCGGATTGTGGATGCCAGCAGAGCGGCGGCGAAGCTGGGCGGCGGAAAACTGATCGATTTTGGGATACAGGATATTAAAGCAAGTGATTTAAACGGAGTGGACCTGGAAAATCCCGCAGCGGTCATTACGGCGTTAAACCAGAAAGCAATCGCAAATGGCTCAGGCGTCAGGTTTCTTTATAAACCGGACAAAGAACAGGTGTATCTCTACCTTGTCATGGATGCTGATAATGCGGCTGAATATTTTACACAGTATTATAATGTCAATAGCAATAAAGAAAGTCTGGATGCTTACTTTAATCAGTATGTGACCGGAGGAATCAGGCTGAAAAGCAATGTCCAGGGGTATACGGTACTTGGTAACAGTATGGTATCCGTTACCGATGCAGGCAGCGGCGATGCAGTTATGACGTCACCGGAAGGTGAGAATCTTGTCCGGTTATTGTCGGGGGTCCGGAATGTTCCGGCGGCGGGCGATGCAGGGGAGTCTTCCACGGCGGAGGAAGCAGGCAATTATCAGGAAATATCCGATAATGTGGAACAGACGGACGTTGACGAGGAAGAATTAAAAGAGCCGGATGAGATCATGGCGAGTTATGAGAACCTGACCACAAATTTGTTGGAAGACGATCCGGGCACGGAAGAAAACGTGTTTGAGAACCTTGTTAAGCTGGGGACTGATCCGACAGATCTTGAGGGTGTGCAGGGATTGCAGGATTATCTGAACGCGAATCATGGTAAAGTAGAGTTCACGACCGGAGAGGCGGCGAATACATTAAGGGCAGTGCTGGTAGACAGTACAAAACAATCCGGTGACGTGTACAAAGTAGGCAGCCATACAGGTGACCGCAATATAAGACTTGTAGTCGCGGTAGGGGATGTGGAAGTAACCGGTGATTTCCAGGGATTGATTATTGCCAGCGGTAGGATTACTGTTGCGGGCAATGCAGCCATCAAAAAAGATGGCGAGGGCGTATATGCTGTTCTTCAGGCACAATCCGAGGTATCAGGTGATACAAATGTTCCGGCAGATATCCTGTGTAATGGTTCCGGGATGGTCAAGAGCGGTTATGAGGAGGCCGATGTGGACGAAGAAGGAAATCTTAATATTGATTATTCCGAGATCGTCCGGTATGAGAACTGGATCAAGAAATAGCAGTGAGAGGATAAAGGCAGATGCGCAGATTGAAGAAAAATAACAGTGGTTTTTCTATTATAGAATTGATCATTGTCATAGCAATCATAGCGGTGATCATCACGACGGCGGCACTGTCGATCGGTCTTGTTTTCAGCGCCAATGCCAGAACCTGCGCCAACGACATTATGGGAGCGATATCGGAATGTAAGATCGCAACGATGAGTGGCGGACGAGGGAATGTGAGACTGATTCTTTACCGAGATGACAGCGGTAATATATTCAGTGAACTGCAGACAAGGGAGTCGGCGGCGGCAGGCTGGGTCACAGGCAATGACGGCGCGGAAAAGATCGGTGCGAGAAGATGTATGGTAGGCGCTACGGATGGCGGAGACGATCTTCCAACGAGAGACAGCGCATGGGAAATCTATTTTGACAGGAGTTCCGGGTCGTTTCTGGAGAATCTGGATGGCGGGGCTGACGCCACAAGCGTATGGGAGATTTATGTGCAGGGCGGCAGGAAGAATTATCATATCCGGTTGGAAAAGCTGACAGGCAAAACGACATTGGAGCTGCTTGCTTCTCCATGATGTATCGGCAGTCATTGAGCGGGAGTTGATCAGGCAGAAAGGAATCACAGTACCATGAGAAAGGATCAAAAAGGCTTTACATTGGTGGAATTGATCATAGCGGCGGCAATCCTGGCGATCGTGACGCTGGCAGTCTGTGGTTTCATTGTTGTAGGATCGAGGAGTTACACATCGGCAAATACGGATATCATGTTACAGCAGGAGGCACAGCTTGCACTGAACCAGATTTCTGACGTTATCATCGATACGACAGATAGTATTAATTACGGTGACGGAACGGAAACTGTCCTTAAAGACTCTGAGTTTGGCAGTGAACCGGATCAAAAGATTCTGGTAGTTGTCAATAAAAAAGGCGGCAATAATGATAACGATAGTTATCGTTTCGAGTGGAGCAGGGACACGGAGACGATTTATTTCAATACAAGCGACACTGTGATAGACGATGCCCATCCGGCGCCTGTCTTTGACAATGGGAATCGTGCCATTTTCGCACAGCATGTCAAAGAACTGCATATCGATATTTCGCAATTTGAAGAAAACAGGATGGTCATGATTTCCATGACTTTTGAGAATGGCAACAGGGAATACACTACTTCCAGTAATGTTACCGTGCGCAACCGGATTTCGATCAATCAGATTGACATAGAGCCAATGAAAAAGGCGGAAGATTTTGCGATCACAACGCTGAAAAATGTTACGCTGGAGCCGGGCGACAATTTTAATCTGAACGAGAAAACAGAGATTCGTACCACGTCCGCTGATGCAGCGGTTGTGTGGGAAATGGCAGAACCGGACATAACAACTTCCACCGTTACGGCGGATGGTCAGTTGAGCATTGGCACGAATGAGACAAGACAAAGTTTCTTAGTGCGGGTCTGCCGCGTGAATGAAGAATATGCCAATCAGAATGATAAAGTGGCTAAGACAGTCAAAGTCAATGTTAAGCGGGTAAACAGTGTTGACCTGAGCTGCTCACAGACGACCGTGAAAGCGGGCGCTGCGGTTACGGTAAGCGGCAGTGCAAGCGGCTATATGCTGGGAAATTCTTGTGAAGCACATTCCTGTTTTACGGACGATGAGAGCAGGGATCATGACCTCGCACCGGGCGCATGGAGGATTGTGCGTGGCCCTGCTGCGATTGAGTCATCGGACGAGAGGAAAGCGGAAATGAAAATACTCTCTACGGCTAAGAAAGGCGACGAGATCGAGATAGAAGCGTCCTCCGACTTATCTACCCGAAAAAAGTATGGTACGGTAACAGGGAACCTGATCCTGAAGGTGACTGATGTGGGTACAGGAGCTAAGTTTATCGGATCGGAGTTGAAGTTTGCTACGGATAATGATCCGGGTATTTTTGATTATATGCGCTCGCATTTAAGCACGGAACATGGAAGGTATGTTTTCTGTATTCGCGTCAGGGAGGCAGGGACAAGCGACAGCAGCAAGGACTGGGTAATGCTTTACTATACAGTGATTGCCAATGAGAGATTTGTTCCGGATATCTTTGGATTGGATCATACGAAAAGCTATGAAATATATTTTCAGATGCTTGATCCAAGACCGAAGGGCAGCAGGGAAGAAGCATCCAAAGAAGAAATTACCAACGAATATCTTAGTAATCTCGATGATTCCGGAAAATATATCGGGACGAAATTTGAAGCGGACGATTATTATTATGCAATATTGAACCCGCCGGCTGTCGGTGTTGTAGTGGATGGTGTGAATTATCCGAATGATGATCCGGGTGATAGGGACAGATACGTACATTTTATCATGCAAGGAAATAATGGAGTCGGAGGATCTGTTTTAGGTAAAATCACCCCACAGACTGCCATCAATATAGATTTCAATGCGATTCTGAATCGTATGGCTTATACGGCGTACAAAGAGGATGAAAACGGAAACTGGATCAGGATATACGGAATCGGTTATGATGATGCGCCGTCTGTCAGCCAGCGTACCGGGACGGAGAGAATTGGCGGGCTGGATCTGGCGGCTGCCAGTCAGAATGAATATACCGGTCAAAATGAGTTTGGTGATATTGTCTTTGAGAAACTCGGATCCAGTATGACGATGAAAAGAAATGGTTCGAGTAATCCTGGGGCGGCATGTGGGATCTATCACATCGTTCCCGGATTTGTGTACACAAATAATCTCTACATCAGGGGTGACTATTATGTGAAAGATGTTATTTATAAAAAGGTTCCCGATGATTACAGTACCTACTATTATAAACAATGGGACTCTGTCATTCATGTAAAGATTGATATGGGACGAAATCTCCAGCTGCCGTCAGTAAATGGAGAAGAAAGATGGACGAATTTCCCTGTGTCTTCTGATCGGGCATTTCCTTTTGATCTGCAAAGTGAAACAAAGCAGGAAATTACGGAAAATTTTGTGGTATATACAAAGGATGGACAATGGAGGGAAGAGAAAAAGGATATTACAGTCTCATGTGAGTATTTAGGACAGGATAAATATAGGATTATACTGTCTTTTGTAGAAATAAAAGGCAGACAGGTTATCACCCATATTTATGGTAAATATGAGTGCGGTATGGGTCAGTCCGAGTGGATCAGGGTAGGTATGGAAGAAACGAAAACAGAGAATATCCAGACGAATCTGAGTTTTATAAAGGGCAGTACAGCATACGAAGCTTACTTCCCGACGCCGTCGAGTGCGGATTTTCCGGTCAGTGCATTTATTAATGGCAGCACAATCAATAATTGGCAGATGATATTGTTTCGACAAGATGGAAGTGAGGATGCATTAATCGAGAAATGCATGGTAAAGTGCAGCAAACCAGATGATGCCTATATACTGGAGCTGTATGGAATGTGGAATGCGTCAGATAAGCTGGGCACATGGACATGCGCCGGCAACGGAACAGAATGGATTAAGCAATAACTGATATTTTAAACAAGTACTGGGGCGGTAAGTATGAAGAAGAAAAAGGCTTTCGACATCAAACGAAACAGGAGCAGGAAGAACAACAAGAACATCGTTTTTCTTGCGATCGCTTCGATCGTTGCGGCGGTGACGGCTGCATTTGGAATTTTGAAATACAGGGGCAAAAAGACGGCTGACGAGGAAGCAGGGAAGGAGACCGATTCCGGAGATTCGGCGGAAACGAAAGCGCCTTCCGTGCAGCAGGAGACCGGAACGCAGGATACACAGAAACTTTCGCGTCTGGAACACCGCAAAATCAATCCGGGCGAACTGGATTGGGAGACGCTTGCCCGGGAAAAAGAAGTGGAGCAGATCAGAAGAGGCGAGATTCCTGAGTACATGTTAAGAAATGCTAAGAAATTGAAACACGGTGCATGGGGAAGAAAGTGGAAAATCGCATTGTCAGGCGTTGCGATTCTGCTTGCAGCGGCAATCGTGTTTTATCATGTTGTACAGCGCCTGCGTCCGGCGGAGGTTATGGCGAAGGAGTCTTTTGCGGGAATCGGTAAGATTGTGGAGGCGCATGGAGAGGACGACCCCTATAAGATACTGGATATCGTTCCATCGAAAGCACAGATACCGGATTCCGATACACCGGTTTCTTTTACTACAGGCACGCTGGGATACCTGGCAGGCGGCAAAGTTCCGTTTGCGGACGAGCTAAAGACGGTATTTGAAGGAAATTCGGCATTTAGCCACTATGAAAACAGAGAAAGTTTCATGAGTAAGCTGCTTTCGGAAACATCACAAAATGCTTTTCCGTGGATGAAATATGAGGAAGCCTACGGCGGGGTTCACGATGTTTCGGCGGCGAATGGCTGGACAGAGCTTTTTGCTGACAGCCTGGAAATACCTACAGATGCGAATGGCAATTATGATCTATCCCAGATAAATTTATCGGAAATGACTGACGGGGCTTTCCGTGGCGAATACGTAGAATGGAAAGACGGGGACAGGACGGGATTCGATTTTATTTCTGCCGATGATATGGGAAGGGCAGGCTTGAATGCATCCGGTTTATCAAATAAGTATGTATACATTTATTTCGAGGGTACTGAGGCGGACCCGTCTCATTGGTATCCGGTGGAACTGACTGCATATTATGAGAAATTCCTGCCGGACGGCTATCCGGCGTATATGCTGAAAGCGGATGAAGTGAGAAGGATTACAATTAGTGGACAGGGACCGAATTGTTCTGCGGATGATTACGTTTATCTGTTTGACGGGCAGGTATATTCACCGGTAAATCCTGCTGAAAAAGTTGGAGAGCTTTATAAGAGAATCCCCGCGGCCGGGACTCCGGCACAGCCGTCGGAACCGGCAGAACAAACACCGGACACGCCAGCTGGGACACCGCCAGAAATACCAGCGGACACGCCAACCGAGACACCACCGGAAATACCGGCGGACACGCCAACCGGGACAATGCCGGAAACAACAACCGGCACGACAATTGGGACAGAATCGGGAACAACAGCCGATACGACGACTGAGACAACGCCGGAACAGACAACCGATACGACATCAGACACAACAACGGAAGAAACGCAGGCAATGGAGCAGGCTTCTGATGTAAAAGATGTCGTTTTGCTGGATAACAAAAATACAGTGACTGCATGCGGTTGGCGAAAACTGGTGGAAGATGAAGGGAGCGGAGAAACCGGCGGAACAGAACAGCCGGCACAGCCACCCCAGAGCGCAGATACGTCCAATACGGAACCTCCCGGAGAAGAGACAACTTATTATGTGATTGATGCAAGTGCATTTGTCATGATGAGCAGTGAAGAACTGGCGGCTATGACGGCGGATGATAGTTTCGGGACAGGCATGCCGGAAGACGGGGAGGGCATTACGCCTATTGAGGCAGAAGATACTCCTGCGGTGGCAGATGCCGGGAAATTTATCTATGTAGGTTCCGGTCTGGGTAATTATAAACTGACCAAAACGGATGCTGGCACAGGTGAACAACTTCACATCTACAATGCTCCGGTTTATTTCAGATGCCAGGCAGGTAATGACTGGCTGAGAAAGTACGTATTCAATTCCTTGTCGGACGGCGATAATGCAAACGGTTCTTTCAAGATTGAAGTGACAACCGTAAGGGCGGATGAAGTAACGTCCGAGATGGTTTCCGAGGCAGATCTGATCTATATGGAGAGCGGAGAGAATGTATTTCTTAATCATTCTTTATTGCAATACAGCTATATATACCATATGGATCAGGATTTGGATGAAGAGTTTGATATGAAGTCAGACGTAGTCAATGCGATTTTAAGCCGTGCATCGGATGATCTGATGCCTGTCATCATGGATTATGCAATTACGGAGGATATAAACAATTATGCGGACACGAATTATCAGTTGCTGGCAAAGGCATTATTGAAGCGGGATCTTGCTGATTTTTATGAAGCAATGAGGAGCAAGGGAAATCTGACTGCGAATTTGCGGATGAATCTTGGGACAAAAGCAGGTAATGGCGATAACCTTGAATATCCAAATAAATACAGCGATAACTTCAAATGTAGTTATGTAAATCAAAACATATATGTTGTGAAGGACGAGCCGTTAGTCAGTGATGATTTTGCAGCCGTTTTTGATGATTATACGGCAAAAGCAGGATTCGGGGATGTCCTTGCCGCAATCACGGCAGAAAATAGTATTTTGGCGGCAGAAGACCGGATGAAGCTGGAGGTCAGCAAGGCAAGGGCAATTCAGTATATCATCAATTTTTCGATCGGCATGATCGGAGAGTTTGATGATCTGACAATCCTGGAATTACAGCCTGCGGCGAATATTGATTTTACGAGTGGCGGCGTGATCTCCGACCTGCATACCAATGAGGATGGCAAGGGTAACACAAAGCTGATCTGGCAGACGGATTCTGCGAAGACCGGCAAACAGATCTTATACAGTGAGAAATCGTTTGCTATTCATCCGGTTGTGAAGTCTGTGGTGGAGTTTAATGGTGAATGGGAAGACATCAACGGTGTCTACGACATGATTTTTATCGGTCTTGACGGCAGAAACCTGAATCTTGACAATGGTAAGTCCGGAAAACCGATCTACAATAATAGTAATCTGAATGGCAAGGTGTATCACACGGGAGATAATGCAAGTAATGGCACTTATGACTGCAATGATATCACGCCGCAGAAGATGGAAGACTTACTGGATTATCTAAAAGCGGGATACCCGATCGTGGTGGAAAACGAGTGTTTCAAAGATGGGACGGTCCATGGGGCGTCTGCGGATCGTATCAACACGAAATATATTGGTGAAGATACGGTGATGTATCATTTCCTCTCCGCCGCAGTTTCCGGCGATGAATACAAGGACAGTATTTTTACGGTATCAGATACCATGTCCAGCGCCCTTTTCATGGCACAGGTCAAAACGGCAAGGCCAAGAATCGAATTGTCTGATGCGGATAACCCGGAGGCGGACGCAGCCTCGGAAATCGCTAAGATACAGCGGCTTCGTTTAGATGAAAATGATGAATACCACGGCAGAATCGCATATCGGATCAGAAACAACAGGGGACAGGAGTATCTGGGCAGTACAACGATGCGTTTGTATGCGGATATGAATTACGACGGTATTTTCGGGGCAGAAGAAGAATTGACGGAATATGTCAATGACGGCAGCGTGATTGATGTTTCTTTAAGCGGTATGGGTCCCGGCATCGTTCCTTGGAAACTGGAAGTTTCGGATACGGGTAATGGCTATAGGCGTCACAGCGTGCAGGGATATTTTGAGCTGCTCAGTCCTTATGCGGAAGAGATACGCGTACTGCAGGTTACGTCGAAGAAGGGCGATTTCGGTGTTGATCTGGCGGCGATGTACAGTCAGAAGAATGATTCCATGTTAGCGCGTTACTTAAAAGATGCGGAAAGCAATTCTAACCTCGCCTTTGAATTTGAATCAGTAACACTTGAAATGTTGAATGAAAGGATGGCAGACAATGCTGCTTATCTGAATCAATGGGACGTGGTTGTATTGACGCTGGATGATCATGTCGCCGTGGGTACGCTTGCATTGTTTACCACTTATATCAATGAAGGCAGAAGCCTGCTTGTATGCAGCCAGAATGAGGGAAATAGTAATGCAGGGCTTACACCGGAGATATCAGACATCTTAGGCTGGTCGGGCGGAAAGACTTTTGTCAGCCTGGGCGCAAGTGATCTTCACAGATACGCAGGGCTGAAAGATGAGATGTATGCGGCACAGGGAGAGAAGGCGGAGAAGATTAACGAGGGAAGCATTTTATATTACCCCTATTGGATGGGCGGCAATTCTTTCCATTTTAGCAATGCAGCGAGCGGTCTGCGGGCTTCCGAGTATCTGCTGGATTTTGATAATAACTTGAAGAGTGAAAGGACGGCAACATATGTGACCGCATGGCTTACATTGGGTGGCAGTACGAATACCGCATATGGCATCTCTCCCAGAGATGCCCGCAACAACTATTATTGCTACAGCAAAGGCAACGTAGTCTATCTGGCACAGTCGGAGTACCGATATACCTGCAATGCAGCGGAAAATGAACTGCCCGAAGGCAAAGAGGGCTGTGACGAGTGTAAATTCTTCGTGAATGCTCTTATGGCAGCTTACAATGCAGGCATACACAGCGCAGATGTCTCGATTGTATCGGGATTTGCGAAGACTTCCGTGCCGATGAAGAGTATTTCCGTTCCCTTTGACCAGGAGTGGGAAAATACAGCGGACGACACAAGCAGGGGTATTCTGGACAATACCGTAGATGTATATTTCAAGTTTGCGGACAGCAATATCGGAGTCAACAAGAATATGAAAGTGAGCTTTTACTATGAAGACCCGTCAGGTACAAGGACGTTCACAGTCGGGGACAGGCAGGTGCAGGCGACACAGTTTGGCTCGGAAATATGGACAGTCACAGACAATAAGCTTGTTCTGGTAAGTGTGGACAACCTTCAGAATCCTGGTATGGTCAATCTGATTCCGGGAAAGGTATATCGGATCAAAGCGCCGGTTATATCCTTAAGGACACTTGCGGATGAAAAGACAAACGATGCGGGGATCTATGTCCTCGTAGAGTCTGAATTTAAAAGGACCGGAAAGACTTACCGGGCAGAAGGATTTGGGACAGTGTCATTGAACCGCGCGAAGCTGTTCCGGTTAGAGTAGTAATTTTAATTTTTTTCCTCTTGCCAGCATAAAAAATTTAGTGTATAGTGTTTCACGTTGAATGACCGATTGGAGAAACAGGGGAACAGGCTATGGCAAAATATTTGGTAATCGTGGAGTCACCGGCGAAGGTGAAGACGATCAAGAAATTTCTGGGTGCAAATTATGAAGTCGCGGCCAGCAACGGACATGTGAGGGATCTGCCCCGCAGCGTGCTCGGCATCGACGTAGAACATGATTTTGAGCCGAAATACATCACCATCAGAGGGAAAGGTGATATTCTGGCGAATCTCCGCAAGGAAGTCAAAAAGGCGGATAAAGTTTATCTTGCAACAGACCCCGACCGCGAGGGGGAGGCTATCTCATGGCATCTTCTTGCGGCGCTTAAATTGGAAGATAAAAAGGTATACCGTATCACTTTTAACGAAATCACGAAAACAGCGGTCAAGGAATCTCTGAAACATGCCAGGGAGATCAACATGGACCTGGTGGACGCACAGCAGGCGCGCCGCTGCCTGGACCGCATGGTGGGTTATAAGATTTCGCCGGTATTGTGGGCGAAAGTCAAGAGAGGATTGAGTGCGGGACGCGTGCAGTCAGTCGCACTTCGGATCATCTGCGACAGGGAAGAGGAAATCAATGCTTTTATTCCGGAAGAATATTGGACGTTAGATGCTTCTTTTGCAGTTGCAGGAGAGAAAAAACCTCTCATAGCGAAGTATTACGGGACAGTGGACGAGAAGAAGACGATCGCGTCCAGGGAAGAGTTAGATGAGATCAAGAAGTTGCTAGATCATGCAGAGTATCAGATATCTTCCGTGAAGAACAGTGAGAGAGTGAAGAAGGCGCCCCTGCCTTTTACCACATCCACACTACAGCAGGAAGCAAGCAAAGCGCTGAATTTCTCTACTCAGAAGACTATGCGTCTGGCACAGCAGTTGTATGAAGGCGTGGATATCAAGGGCAACGGCACAGTTGGTATCATTACGTATCTGCGTACAGATTCGACTCGTGTGTCCGAGGAGGCGGAGACGGCGGCAAGAGCCTATATTACTGCGGTATACGGTGAAGAATACGCTTCTGGCACGGAGCAGGAGCGCACAAGCAAACAGAAGATTCAGGATGCCCACGAAGCAATTCGTCCTACCGATATAAGCAGAACTCCGTTAGAGATCAAGGAATCTCTTTCGAGGGATCAGTTCCGGCTCTATCAGTTGATCTGGAAAAGGTTTGTGGCAAGCCGTATGGCATCTGCCGTGTATGAAACGACATCGGTGAAAATTGATGCGGCAGGACAGCGTTTTACGGTGGCGGCATCCAAGGTGAAATTTGACGGTTTCATGAGCGTATACACCGAGGAGGATGAAAAAGAAGAGAATAATACCCTTATGAAAGGAATAACACGCGATACGAAATTATCTCTGCTGGAACTGGATGAGAAACAGCATTTCACCCAGCCGGCGCCGCATTATACGGAGGCGTCTTTGGTACGTGCCATGGAAGAACTGGGAATCGGGCGTCCGAGTACCTATGCGCCGACGATCACCACGATTCTTGCCAGACGATATATCGTGAAAGAAAATAAGAATCTATACGTGACGGAGCTTGGCGAAGTGGTCAATAACATGATGAAAGAAGCGTTTCCTTCGATCGTAGACGTGAACTTTACCGCCACGATGGAGGCACTGTTAGACGGCGTGGAGGATGGCCATGTCAAGTGGAAGACGGTGGTGGCGAATTTCTATCCGGATCTGGCTGCGGCGGTGGAGAAGGCAGAGAAGGAACTGGACGAGGTGGAGATCGCAGATGAACTGTCGGATGAGTTTTGCGACGTATGCGGCAGACAGATGGTCATCAAGTATGGTCCGCACGGCAGATTCCTGGCATGTCCAGGTTTCCCGAAATGCCGCAACACGAAGCCTTACTTTGAAAAGATCGGCGTAGAATGCCCGAAATGTGGCAGGGATATTGTTCTGAAAAAGACAAAGAAGGGCAGGATGTACTATGGCTGTATCGGTAATCCGGAATGTGATTTCATGGTATGGCAGAGACCAGTAGCAGACAAGTGTGAACGATGCGGTTCCATCATGTTACAGAAGGGCAATAAACTGGTATGTTCCGATGAACAGTGCGGCTTTATCAAAGATGCCCCGAAAGTACAGGCGGAAGCATAAGATAAGTTTCGATCAAGAATAGCAATGTGTAGAGAATAACCGATGCCCCATAGTCAGAAAATTGTGTGTGGCGGACATAAATTGTAGGCAAACTGAATAAAATGTATCGAAAATACATTGAAAATGCTAAAATGTTGTGATAAAATCATTTTATATAGATTTAGAAAGAATTGTGTAACTTTTTGGAACATTCACGACAGCTTATAAGTAAGGAGCATTGTTCATGAGCAGCGTTCAGTTGTTGGATAAGACAAGGAAGATCGGTAAACTTCTGCATAATAATAATTCCGGTAAAGTGGTATTTAATGATATCTGCGATGTGCTTAAGGAGATTCTGATCTCCAATGTACTCGTCATCAGCAGGAAGGGGAAGGTGCTTGGGATAGGCGACATGGACTCCGTGGAGTCGATCACGGAACTGATCGTAGATCACGTTGGCGGCTTTATCGATCCTATGCTGAACGAGAGGCTTCTTGCGGTACTGTCTACCAAGGAGAATGTCAATCTGGAGACGCTGGGCTTTGAGAGCATAGACACGAGGAAATTTCGGGCGGTGATTGCGCCGATCGAGATATCGGGAGAGCGTCTGGGGACACTTTTTATCTATAAATGCAATGAACAGTATGACATTGATGATATTATTCTGTGTGAGTATGGCACTACGGTAGTGGGGCTTGAAATGCTGCGTGCGGTGAGCGAGGAGAACGCGGAGGAGAACCGCAAGGTTGCGGTCGTGAAATCTGCAATCAGCACGTTGTCTTTCTCAGAGATGGAAGCGATCACCCACATTTTTGACGAGCTGGGCGGCATGGAAGGGATTCTGGTGGCAAGCAAGATTGCCGACAAGGTTGGAATAACTCGTTCGGTGATCGTCAATGCCCTGCGCAAGTTTGAGAGTGCAGGTGTGATTGAATCCCGCTCATCGGGTATGAAGGGAACATACATCAAGGTGCTCAATGATGTTGTTTTTGATGAAGTGGAGAAATTGAAAGAACAGGGGAGATATTAGCAGGGAGAGCTTAGGTAAAAGGATTTACGCAGAGTCGGCAGTCGGCAGGTAAATCCTTTTTTCATGCAGATAAGATTATTTTTTTAGTTACAGTCTGCTTGATAACGCAAAATTGGGAATTTGTGAAAATGAATCGAAAAACCTTGTTTTTTTTCATATTTTATTTATAATGGAATATGGATTCTATTAATGTGGGAGGATTATGCTTATGAGTATGTTAGCCAATACCAATGTGTTTGATTATGTCAATGTACTGGATAAGGCGGCAGATGCGGCCTGGCTTCGCAATGATGCGATTTCCAATAATATCTCCAATGCCGACACTCCGGGCTACAAGCGGCAGGATGTGAACTTTGAGGTGCAGCTTGCCAGGGCGCTCAGAAATTCCAGATACAGGAGCATGGATGCGAAAGTGGCGGACTTAAAGATGAACCGTTTGAAACCGATTACATATACGGATTATTCCGGTTTTTCATACCGTCTCGACGGCAATAATGTGGATCCTGACACAGAGGGCGTATACCTTGCCAAGAACCAGGTGGTATATCAGGGACTTGAGCTGTCTATAAATCAGGAGTTTAAGAATTTGCAGACAGTTTTGAAGTAAGCCCACAGCAGCGGATTTCGGATTCACGAAGTAAAAATGTAAAGTAATTGAATCATTTAAAAAGGGGAGAAAACGATGGGTATGTTTACGTCTTTTGACATCAATGCAAGCGGTATGACCGCAGAACGCTATCGTATGGACATCATTGCCCAGAATATGGCGAATACGAATACGACGCGTACCGAAGACGGTACTCCGTATCGCAGGAAAGTGGTAGTTTTTGAAGAGAAAAATTCCCAGACGCCTTTTCATCAGGTGTTAAACAGGGCGACGGACCGGTATTCCGGCACAGGCGTCAAAGTATCGGGAGTCTACGAGGACACATGGACGGAAGGGAACATGGTCTACGACCCCTCGCATCCGGATGCGGATGAGAATGGATATGTCATGTATCCGAATGTCAGCACGATCACCGAGATGACTAACTTAATCGACGCAAGCAGGGCTTATCAGGCGAATGCGACGGCATTCGAGGCGAGCAAGAATATAGCGACGACAGGGCTTAGTTTGCTGAACGGCTAAGGAGGTTTAGAATTAATAGAATAGGTAAGAGATAATTATTTAGTTATTCATAAATTGACTTGTGTGTGGAGGAATTGAAGATGGCTTTAGATATTACAGAACTCTATAATGTGTCTTCGGGTGCGGTTAAAGAAGCAGCGAAGACAGCAGCTACCAACAAACCTGACGCATATGCCGATCAGGGATTTGACAGTTTGTTACATACCGCGATCGATAATTTAACAACGACGAATGATTATCTGTCGGACGCGGAGAACGAAAAGATCAAGTGGGCGCTCGGTGAGACCGAGAATACGCATGATTTGAGCATCGCTCTTCAGAAAGCATCCATAGCGTTGCAGTATACGGTTGCTATCAGGGACAAACTTTTAGACGCTTATAAAGAACTTATCCAGATGCAGATCTAGCATTCGGATAGAGGGTGATACGTAGGGGTTTATATAAGGGAAAACTGAAGGGGAGTATATTGCTGTGGATAAATTGTTAGAGAAATTAAAAGAACTGGGTAATCGAATCTTAGAATGGTGGAATCGGTTCACGGCGAAACAGAAGACGCTGATTGTAGGCGGCGTGGCATTTTTGATCATAGCGATCGTTTTTGTTGTTTCCATGCTGACGAAACCACAATATGTATTGCTTCGGGAGTGTGAGACCACGGCGGAAGCGGCGGAAGTAAGGGATCTGTTAGAAGGGGAGAACATGACTTACGAAGTCTCTGATGACGGTCTTGTGATTAAGATCCTCAAGGAACAGCTATCCGACGCGAATCTGCTTCTGGGAGCGAATAACATCAAGGCGGCAGGCTACGGGATCGATAACGTGACGGACGGGAGTTTTTCTACTACGGAGTCCGATAAACAAAAGAAATATATCGTATATTTAGAGAAAACTCTGGAGAATGATTTCCTGTCTAAGTTTTCGGCAATTAAGAGTGCGCATGTGAAACTGAATGTTCCGGAGAATGACGGTACGCTGATTGCGACGGAGGAGGAAGCATATGCGTGGGTTCATCTGGAATTAAAGGACGAGTTCAGTACGGACAGCGCGGCATATCTGGCGCGCGCCATTGCCACGGCGATCGGCAATACGACAACGAATAATATCGTGATTACGGATTCGGAGGGCAATATGCTCTTCACGGGAGACGATAATTATACGGTGTCGGGGACTGCCAATGCCCAGCTTTCCGTGAAGGCGCAGGCGGAGACCCAGATGATTGGGGAAGTGCGCAAGGTACTTCTTGGAACAAAGGAATTTGATAACGTGGAGGTGGCGACGAATCTGGTACTTGATTTTTCCACCAGCAGTTCAACCGTCCACAATTATTCTGCGCCGGACGGACGGACAGAGGGCATGAAAGCCCATGAAGATATCTTTAACTCAGAAAATACGAGTGATGTGGGCGGTATTCCGGGTACGGATTCCAACGATGATGATACGACTTATGTAATGGAAGATAATGGTAATTCTTCTTCCACGCAGTCAGAGCAGTCCACGGATTATCTTCCGAACGAGGAAATTACGACGACAACGACTCCAGCAGGATTGATTGATTACAGTCAGTCTTCGCTGGCGGCGTCTTTGATCAAATACAATATCATTCGGGAAGAAGATGTGGAGACGCAGGGAGAACTGGATGGCATCACCTGGGAAGAATACAAATTAGCACATACGGAACGCAGCCGGATCGAAGTCGATGAGGAGTTTTATACGGCGGTGGCAAATGCTACCGGTATTCCGGTGGGAAGTATTTCCCTGGTAGCGTACAGCGAGAATGTTTTCTTTGATGCGGAAGGTTCCGGTATCACCGCAACGGATATCTTACAGATTCTTCTGATCATCGTGATCTTAGCGCTTCTTGCATTTGTCGTACTCAGAAGCATGAGAGGCGAGAAGCACGAGGAGGAAGAGGAAGAACTGGCGGTGGAGGGTTTATTACAGTCTGGACAGGAAGGTCAGCTAATCGATATTCCATTGGAGAATGAGACCGAAGAGAAGAGATTGATTAATAAATTTGTGGAAGAAAATCCGGAAGCGGCGGCAAATCTGCTGCGCAACTGGCTGAATGAGGACTGGGGGTAAGGTAAATGGCAAAAACTGAAGAAAAGGTCAGCGGCGGACTTCAGAAAGCGGCTATTTTATTGATTGTTCTGGGTCCGGAGAAGTCGGCGGCAATCTTTAAACATCTCAAGGAAGACGAAGTAGAAGAATTAACATTAGAGATAGCGAATACAAGAAATATTACGCCGCAGATGAAAGACGATGTGATTAATGAGTTTTACCAGGTTTGTCTGGCACAACAGTACATTGCGGAAGGCGGTATCAACTACGCCAAGGAACTTCTGGAGAAATCTTTTGGTTCCGAGAGGGCTATGGATGTCATTGGCAAACTGACAGCATCTTTGCAGGTGAAACCTTTCGAGTTTGTCCGCAAGACGGATGCGACGCAGTTACTTAACTTTATCCAGGATGAGCATCCGCAGACGATTGCATTGATTCTGTCATATCTGTCTGCGGCACAGTCGGCGCTTATCCTTTCGGCGCTGCCGCCGGACAGACAGGCTGATGTGGCGAAGCGTATTGCCGTCATGGACAGAACCAGTCCGGATGTGATCAAGGAAGTGGAGAAAGTGTTGGAGTCTAAGCTGGCATCTTTAGTAAATCAGGATTACACGATCATCGGTGGCGTGGATGCAGTTGTAGAGATCTTAAATACGGTAGACCGTGGTACCGAGAAACATATCATGGAGACATTGGAGATCGAAGAGCCGGAACTGGCGGACGAGATCAGAAAGAAGATGTTCGTCTTCGAGGATATCC